>NZ_JQNA01000002.1:5010969-5324155 GCF_000745015.1 Burkholderia sp. 9120
AGCAATCAGGCGGGTGCGTTCGCGGATAACCGGGCATGGAGCGTGGGTACGCGATATCAGAACGGTCCGTTGTCGGTCGCCGCGGCGTATATGAATATCGACGGTGCTAGCGCTACAACGACCGGCGCCGTCGTTGCGTCGCCCTATCTGTCGGCACAACAGCGCGTGGCGGGCGTCGGCGCGAACTACACGATCGGACCGGCCGTGCTTGGCCTGGTTTACACGCATACCGATATCGTCGACCGGCCGACCTTTCCCGTCAGCACGGTCAAGTTCGACAACATCGAGTTCAACGCTAAAGTCAATATCACTTCAGCGTGGTATCTGGCCGCCATGTATGGCTACACTCACGCTTCCCTCACGTATTCAGGCGGACGCGACCATTCACACGACAATCAGGTCGGTCTGATGGCGGACTATCGCCTGTCGAAGCGAACCGATCTCTACGCACAGGGCGTCTACCAGAAGGCTTCGGGGAATCGTATTATTGCCTTGATCGGCAATAACAGCGGATCGTCAGATTCAAACCAGACCGTCGCTCGCGTCGGCATCCGCACTTCGTTCTGATTTGCCGACACGATAACAAGTCGGACATAGACGCGAATCCGGGCGGTTCGCGTCTGGCGGCCTGGCTGGACGGTGCTCAACACCGCCAGCCAGGCCGCGTCATCTGGCGCGCCGACTCACGTCGACCTCACTGAATGTGTTCAAACCCGTTGACGCCCCGCAGTGCAAACGCCCGTGGCGTCACGCCGAACCGGCTATGAAACAGCGTGATAAACGCCGACGTCGACTCATACCCCAGCGACGCCGCCACGCTAGACACCGCCTCGCCTCTCTCCAGCAACGGCAACGCCGCGAGCAGACGAACCGCCTGCCGCCACTCGGTGAACGACAAGCCCGTGTCGCTGCGGAACACTCTCGATAGCGTGCGACGGGTCGCGCCCACATAAAGCCCCCACTCGTCGAGACTACGCGGATCGCCTGGATTAGCGTGCAACGCGCGCGCGAGTTTCAGAAGCCGCGGATCCGTCGGCATAGGCACGACTAACGGCGCCGGCCGCAAGCGCCTGATGCGGTCCGCGAGCAGGCACACCAATGCGCCGTCCGGACCGTGCGTATCGTAATGAACGGGCAATTCGGAAGTCGCCAGCACCAGTTCGCGTAGCAGTGGCGTCATGCAAAGCAGCATGCACTCGCTCGCGAGGTTGGCGCCCGTCAAACTGCCGTCGAGATACAGGCTATGAAACGCCACGCATTCGCGCGTGACCACCGTATGCGCGACGTGCGGCGGAATCAGCATCGCGTAGTGCGGCGGTAGCAGATGGTGGCCGTGCGGCGTGCTCACTTCCAGCACGCCGGCCGTTGCGTACATGAACTGCGCCCACGCGTGACTGTGCGCGCTCACCGTGCCATTGCCCGGTATCGCGAAAGCACGCACGAATAACGGTCGCGGCAGCGCGCTCATCGGCGGCACCAGGTATTCGTCTTTCGTTTTTCCCGCGAGCAGCATAACGTGTCCCCCCAGCGCAATTCCACACAGGAGGCGGATGATAACGTGACGCTCCTTTATCAGCACCGGAGAAGTCGAATGAGCACGCACAAGGCCGCGACACGCAAAACCACGATAGATATCCGCGCACTCAAAGGCGCGGGACGTCTGGTTTCTCTCACCGCGTATTCCGCGCCGATGGCGAAACGGGTGGACCCGTACGTGGACGTGATCATCGTCGGCGATTCAGTCGGAATGGTGCTGTACGGCATGCCGAGCACGCTGGGCGTGACGCTCGACATGATGATCGCGCACGGCAAAGCCGTCGTGCGCGCGTCGGACAACGCGTGCGTGGTGGTCGATCTGCCGTTCGCGACGTATCAGGCGTCGCCCGCCGAGGCATTTCGTTCCGCCGCTCGCCTGCTCGCCGAAACGGATGCGCAAGCGGTCAAGCTCGAAGGCGGCGTCGAAATGGCCGAGACGGTGCGCTTTTTGTGCGAACGCGGTGTGCCGGTGATGGCGCATATAGGCCTGATGCCTCAGCAGGCGAACGCCATGGGCGGCTTCAAGGCGCAAGGTATCGACGAGCGCTCCGCCCAACGGATCTTCGACGCGGCGTTAGCCATGGAACAGGCCGGCGCATTCTGCGTGGTGATCGAAGGCACGGCCGAAGCGTTGGCGAAGCGCATCACCGAAGTACTGCAAGTGCCGACGATCGGCATTGGCGCGTCGCCGGCGTGCGACGGGCAGGTGCTGGTGGCCGAAGACATGCTCGGCGCGTTTAGCGCCTACACGCCCCGCTTCGTCAAGCAATACGCGGAGACGAACGCCGTCATGGAAGTCGCGATCAGACAGTATGCTGATGAGGTTCGTAGCGGAGCGTTTCCTGAGTCGAAGCATTGCTTCGCGTACGGGAAGCCGCTGGCGATTTCTGGCAATGACGTACTTCGCACGGCAGCCACATTGCCCGTGTGATCGATGAGGTGCGGCGCAGGCAGGGGCCGACGTTCATTGTTTCCAGCGGGATATCGAACCAATCACCCGTTCCGGACGGCCCCATCGCCGTATCTGTACGGTATCAGCGAAGCTATCGCGCCGGCCCAGAGAATCAGCCCCGCGCAAAACGGACCTGAAGAACTCGCGGGTCCCGCATCCGTCAGATGGGGGTAGACAAGCGCCACCAGCATCAAGGCAATTCCAATCACGTACCGTGCCTTCGACTTGAAGACAACCCCAATAGGAATGAAATGCGCGCCGATCGTAAAGATCACGAACGGCATTATCCAGATGCTTTGGTTCAGTTTCGTAAGCACGGTCGCCCCGACGATAATGATCACCCACTAAGCCGCGTTGATGATGTTAAAGGTTCGCGATTGCCTGAGCCTGCGCGGTGTGCCTTGATTAGCGCGATAGGCGGATCTATTACGCCTGAACTGGGCAGACGAGAGCAGAAGAAGACCGACGCCCGCTGCCACGATGATCAGCAGGACGCCGAGCGCTGCACCGTACACCTGCAGGCACCATAAGACCAGCCAGGCTGCGCCGAATACGGTGAAGAAGATCGCACCGATCGCACGGCTTGCGCGCACCTCCGATTGCTGCGAGGTCTGATCGGTTTCGATATGCTGGACAGCGCTCATATACCGCCTATGCATTTAGGTAGGTTACTAACAGAAAATCTGTAAGCTGAGAAGAAACGTTCCGTTCTTATCCACATCAAAAGCTGGCTGATTGTACACATCACTACTATTCCGACGCCTCTATTTATAGGAGCTTATTACCTAATTATTGCGCGCGGAAAAGTTACCTTGCCAAACCAAATCGCATATAAAGACAAATCCACCGAAAGAAAAAGAAGCCCCTCCTGGAGATGGTCCCCGCGTCGGACGGACGCGTATTGGACCCGGACAACACGATCGTGCGAATGCCGCCGGACCCGCCCAGAAGAAAGCGCGCCTCGGGTCGCGCAGGCAGCGTTCGATGTGTCTCCGGCAACATTAGGCTTCTATATGGGCACTATCACCGCCGGGTTCAAAGTCGGCGGCACCGCTTCGTCTGATGCTGCTGCCCCCTCTGATTGCGCTACTCGCTGCGTTATATGTGCGTGTCCTGGATGCACACGAAGCGCATTGATGAACGGACACGGATGCGTGGCTCTTTGTGGTGAGTCATTGACTCATTCGTGACGCGTCGTCTAATGCGCGCTTATGTTTAATCTATTTGGCATCGTCTTTATCGTCGATATCCGTCGATGCAATTCGATGCGTCATTGCCCTGGGAGCCATTTGTTCCGGGCATCAATAGAAGCGCTAAAGCGCATTGAATCCGATGCCTGCGTCGATCGTCATGTCACGTTACGCCGAGTGGGAACAGTGTCCTGTTCTCTCGTGACACGCGACACACGCAACGCGAACGCATGCCGTTCAACTCGCCTTTAACCCGCGCCGTAGCGACGCCCCGCCTCGTCGCGACGACGAAGTGCCAATTGGCACGTTCTCTGCAGATACACGCCTCGCATTCACCACAGCGGCACTAACCAACACAGAGAGGCAGGGCGATGGAAAAGAACTTCGCAGGGACTGCGGTTACCGCAATAGCGTTGTGCGCGGCTGCAGCATTCGGCATGGCTGCAAGCGGAGCGGCCATGGCAGATTCGACGGTGCCGAGCGCCGGGCTGACATTGGGCGTCGGCGCGGGCGTGACGCCTGGCTCGATTGCGTTGGGCGTTGTTGGCGGCGGCACGGCCACGGCTAACGACGTCACGGTGACGGTGGGTGGCGCGGGCGGTGTCGCGATCAATTTCGGCAACCAGCCGCTTGCTCCGTTGACGGGCTTGCTGGGGACGGTGACGGGGAGCTTGCCGGGAGTGGGCGGCACGAATCCGTTGGCGCCGGTGACGGGTGCAATCAACTCGGTGACGGGTGCACTTTCCGGCGCTGCTGGTGGTGATCCTCTCGCGCCAGTAACCGGCGCCATCGGGACTGTCACCGGTGCGTTGTCTGGCGCAGCAGGTAGCAATCCACTGGCACCGGTAACGGGTGCGATCAACTCGGTGACGGGTGCACTTTCCGGCGCTGCTGGAGGCGATCCGCTCGCACCAGTAACCGGCGCCATCGGGACTGTCACCAGTGCGTTGTCTGGCGCAGCAGGTAGCAATCCACTGGCACCGGTAACGGGTGCGATCAACTCGGTGACGGGTGCACTTTCCGGCGCTGCTGGAGGCGATCCGCTCGCGCCAGTAACCGGCGCCATCGGGACTGTCACGAGCGCGTTGTCCGGCGCAGCCGGTAGCAACCCTCTGGCACCGGTGACCGGCGCAATCAACTCGGTGACGGGTGCATTGTCTGGCTCAGCCGGAAGCGATCCGCTCGCACCGGTCACAGGTGTCGTCAACACCGTCACGGCTTCGCTCGCCAATGCCACGAGTGGCAATCCGCTCGCCCCGGTGACTGGTGCGGTCACCTCAGCGACGGGTGCACTAACCGGCGCAATCGACTCCGGCACAGGCAGTCTGTCGAACACGATCAACTTGACCACCGGCGTACTCACCACGGCTGTCGATTCGACCACCGCCAACGTGGCGAACAGCGTCAATGGAACGACAGCCGTCGTCGCTAACGCGGTGGACTCAGGTGCGAGCACGGTGTCGACCGCCGTTAATTCGCTGACCGGCATCGTCACGGGCGCAGCAGGTAGCAATCCGTTAGCGCCTGTCACGGGCGCGGTGAACTCTGTGACGAGCACACTCGCTGGTGCAGCCGGAAGCGATCCGCTGGCTCCCGTTACGGGCGTAGTCAACTCTGTGACGAGCACCCTCGCAGGCGCCGCAGGCAGCAACCCGATCGCCCCTGTAACAAGCGCCCTCAGCTCGGCAACCGCGCCGATCAGTGGAGTGGTCAACAGCGTGACGAGCACCCTCGCCAGCGCTAACCCGATCGTGCCGATCACCAGCGCGCTCAGCACGGTCACGGGGACCGCCGGCTCGTTGACGGGCACCTTGTCGGGTATCGCGAAGAGCAATCCGATCGTGCCGCTGGCCACCACGGTGACGACCACGCTCGGCAACACGCTCGCCTCGACGACCGGCATTACCGCGTCGGTCACGGGTCTCGTCAACGCGGGTGTCGGTGTATCCAGCAGCGTCGTCAATGCCGGTGCAGGCGCCGCGGCGACGACAGGCGGTTCGACAAGCTCGGCGGCATCGGGTCTGCTCGCCCCCGCAACCGGTCTGGTCGCCGGGCTGACCTCAGCCGCCTCGCACACGGGCAGCGGCACGACCGCGCTCGCACCGGTGACGAACCTGCTAAGCGCCGTAACCGGCACATTGCCCAAGTAAGCGGGCGGCGCTTTCAAAGCGGGGCCGGCTTCGTTCTCCTGCAAGAGGATGAAGCCGGCCCCGCAACGTCATCACGAATTCGCCGGCCCCGCACCGCGGCACGAGAACCAGCGCCGCGGCGTCTTCGGCGCGTCGGCAACCGCTGCAACGTCGACGGCATCGACGACCTCGACCACCTTGCGCCACCACCGCTCGCCGCGATGCGGCGCGGCGAGATCCAGCCGCTCGCCCATACGCGGCGTCGACAGCGCAATGCCGCGCACAGCGGCCAGTCCGATCACGCGCTCGAACGGCTCGTACCACCGATGCATCGCCAGATCGAACGTGCCGTTATGAATCGGCACCAGCCAGCGGCCGCGCAGATCGGTATGCGCCTGCACGGTGTCGTCGGGCTGCATGTGGACGTACGGCCAAAGTTTGTCGTACGCGCCGGTTTCGACGAGCGTCACATCGAACGGACCCAGCCGCTCGCCGATCGTCTTGAAGCCGTCGAAGTACCCGGTATCGCCGCTGAAAAACACCCGCAGATCGCCGTCGACGATCACCCACGACGCCCACAACGTGCTGTTGCCATCGAACAGGCTGCGACCGGAGAAATGCTGCGCGGGCGTTGCCGTGAACGCGATGCCGTCGATCTCCACACCCTGCCACCAGTCGAACTGGCGCACCTTGCGCGCGTCGATGCCCCATTCGATCAGCCGGTCGCCGACACCCAGCGGCGTCAGAAACACGTTGGTCGTGGCGGCGAGCGCCAGCACCGTCTCGCGGTCCAGATGGTCGTAGTGATCGTGCGACAGGATCACGCCGGCCAGCGGCGGCAGATCGGCCAGCGCAATGGGCGGCGCATGAAAGCGCTTCGGCCCGAGCCGCCGGAACGGCGACGCGCGTTCGGCGAACACCGGATCGGTCAGCCAGAACTGCCCGCGCAGCTTCAGCAGCAACGTGGAATGCCCGAGCCGGTAGAGGCTGCGGTCGGGCGCGGCGTCGAGCTGCGCGCGCGTCAACGTGTCCACCGGCAGCGCACCCGTCGGCACGGTGCCCGACGGTTTGTTGACCAGCACGTTCCACGCAATGCTCAAGGTCTTGGCGAACCCTTCCACCGGCCGCGGCTTGACGTTGCGAAAGCGCTCGCCGTCATGCTGCGCCGACCCTGGCGAACGTTCGCGCCCGCGTCGTGCGGCGGTGAAACCCAAAGCATGGCGGATGGAACCGATGAGCGAAGTCATGTAAGACGCCTCGACGCAAAAAGTAGACTACCCAGTGTAGTTTATTTTTGAGAAAAGTAAACTACCCGGTGTAAAATTTCGCGATGGACCCGAACGACACGCCCCAACGCCTGACCGACCGCAAGCGCCTCGCCATCATCCGCGCGGCGATCGAAGAATTTCTCGCGGCCGGTTTCGACGCGACCAGCATGGACCGCATCGCCGCCAGCGCGACCGTCTCGAAGCGCACGGTGTACAACCATTTCCCCAGCAAGGAAGCGCTGTTCGCGGAGATCCTGCGGCAGTTGTGGGAGGCCAGTCACGAAGGCGAGCCGCCCGCCTATCGCGGCGACCGGCCGTTGCGCGCGCAACTGCTCGCGCTGCTGTCGCGCAAGCTGAAACTGATTAACGACGACGCGTTCCTGTCGCTGGCGCGGGTCGCGATCGCAGCGGGAATTCATTCGCCGGAGCGCGCGCGTGAGATGGTGGCGCGGCTCGGCGAACGCGAGGAAGACCTGACCGTCTGGGTCCGCGCAGCCGCTGCCGATGGACGTCTCGACACGACGGATCCGCTGTTCGCGGCGCATCAGTTGCAAGGCCTGGTGAAGTCGTTTGCTTTCTGGCCGCAGGTGGCGATGGGACAGCCGCCGCTGGGTCCGGATGAACAGCAGCGGCTGGCGGAATCGACGGCCGATATGTTTCTCGCGCGCTATGCGAGCGCGTCGGCGGGCACGCAGGATTGAGCGGCATGCGGGCGTCTGGGCGTGTGCGGTCGATCCGCGTTCGCTCGCGTCGGATGGTTCGCGCGTCAAACCCGTTAGCGCGATTCAGCGGCCAGCTTAGTCCACGACTCAACCACTAACTCAGCGCCCTCGCCCACTCAACGCACCCGGCCGAAGCCGCGAAACTGCCTTAGCGCCGCGCTGAAATAAGCCTCATCCTCAACCACAACCGACGCTGACGCCGACGCCGCGCCAAGCTCGCGCGCCAGCGCCGGAAGCGCCGTCCACGGTATGGTGGGATGCCGGTGATGCAACTGGTGCAGATGATGATTCATCAGCACCCCTTGCCAGACGACCGGCACACGAAAGTTGCGAGCCCGCTGCGGAGTGTCGAGCGAAACGTCGTAATGCGGCAGGTTGTCCGCTATCGAGAGCCACACGCCGCGCAAATACATCGTCACGGCAAGCGCCGGCCACCACGCGCCATACAGATAGAACGCGCCGCCATGCAGCACGATCGACAGTAGCCAGTCGCGCCGAATGCGACGGCGTCGCTCCGGGTTGCCGGCAAAGCCGGTGAACAGCCGCTGCACGTCGTCGCCCGCCGGGCCTTCATTGCCGATCTGCGACGCGACCAGCCGGCACGTCCACCGTGCCGGCAGAAACGACAGCAGCGGCAACGCCATTTCCGCCAGATACAACCCGCCCAGCAAACGCAGCGTATAACCGGCCCGGGCATAGGCGCGAAGCGTCGTGCCGTCGTGGACGTCCGGTTGATCGTAGGGCTCGCGCGTAAAACGATGATGCATCAGATGCCCGAAACGCACAGCGTCGAACGGCAACAGATAGGCGATGGCGAGCAAGCGGCCGAGCGCTTCGTTGAGCCGCCGCTGCGGCAGCAACTGGCCGTGAATCGCTTCATGGATCAAGCCCCAGTGCGTCGGCGCCAGCACCACGAGCGGCACGGCAAAACACAGCGCGGCCACGCCCCAGTGCCGTAATAGAAACGGCCACGCGACGAACTGCAGCACCATCGCCGCGCCGACGAGCGTCAGCAGCGTCAGGTTCGCGCGGCGGTCGATCGCGACCTGGCGCGGCGCGCGCCGCACGCGTGCCGGCTCGGACACATCGGGTTCTGCTGCGGCGCATGCCTGTGAGTCCATCGGTTCTCCGTCGACGACAAGTCGTCGCAGAACTTAGCAATGCGTTGTGACAGTCTGAAGAATTGCGCCCGCCCCATGCGCGATTCGAGCGGCACCGCCGCTTGCCAATTCTTACGCGTCCATCCGGCGACGACGTTTTATCTCGACGCTTCCTCTCGCGATACCGCCATGACAGCGACCTCCGCGCCTCTGTACGCCCGGCCACACAGGCTCGTGAGGCCTCCATGCACAATCGGGGCGATATCCGGGCGGCCGCCCCCTTTCCGCGTGGAGCAACCATGGGTTGGAAGAGTTGGAAGAGCCTTGCCATCGAAACGCCGGTCTGGCTGGCCGGCCGCTTCTATCCGCCGCGCTTCGATCCGCGGCGCGCCATGCCGCGCGAAATTCTCGTGCTGCGTCCAAACGACTTCGGCGAACTTCTGACCACCACGCCGCTCTTCGAAGCGCTGCGAAAGCGTTTTCCGACGACGCGCCTGATCGCCGGCATCGGCGCCTGGGGACGGCCGATCCTCGAGAACAATCCGTTCGTCGATGAAATCGTCGAGATTGACGCGCCCTGGAACAACAAGCTGGTCGACGACCGCTCGCACCGCAACGTGCTGCGCTTTCTATGGCGCTCGCCGCAGGTCGCCGCGTTGCGCGCGCGCGGCGGCGTCGACGTCGGCATCGACGTGCTCGGCAGTTATATGGGCGCCGTGTTGCTGATGCGTGCCGGCGCGCGCTATCGCATCGGCGTGCGCGGTTATCGCGGCGGCTGGAGCGGCTGTCAGGCGCACATCGAATTCGCCGCGCGTCAATGCGGACGCGCGGCACTCGCGCAAGCCGAGTTGCTGGGCGCGACGGAACTGCCCGAAGCGCGCCCGCAACTCTTCCTGACCGACGACGAACGCGCTCACGCCACACGCATCTGGAGCGCCTGCGCGGATGCGTCGGGCCGCCGCGTCGTACGGATCGTCGCGGGCGTGGGCGCTGGCGTGAGCAGCAAGGCATGGGACGCGCGTCAGGCAGGCGCCGCGCTCGCGCAGATCGCGCGGGCCATCGGCAAAGGCGGCGATGTTTGCGATATCGTGATCGTCGGCAGCGTGGCGGATCAGGCGCGCGCCGCCGAAGCGATCACCACGGCGGGCATGGGCGTATCGATCCGCTCGGTGGCGGGCCAGGCGCCGATGCGCATCACCTTCGCGCTCACCGAACAGGCCGACGTCGTGCTGACCAATTCGTCGATGCTGATGCACGTCGCGGCGGCGTTTCACCGGCCGACCGTGGCGGTGATCGGCGGCAGCATTACGCGGCCCGAGCGGCACGATGCGATCTGGGGTTATCCGCCGCCGTATCGCAGCGTGTCCCCCGAGCAGGTTGTAGCGGACGAACCCGCGCGCAACTGGCCGGGTGTCGAGCGGGTCGTGCAAGCGGTGCTGGAATCCATCGGCAGGCAACGCACGCCGGCGGCGGATGCGGCGGCTTGAGGTGAGCTTGAGGTGAGCTTGAGGTGAGCTTGAGGTGAGCTTGAGGTGAGCTTGAGGTGAGCTTGAGGTGAGCTTGAGGTGAGCTTGAGGTGAGCTCGAAGTGAGCTTGATGCGATTGAGCCAGACCCAAAACAAAAGGGTTGCGTCGATCCCGACGCAACCCTTCCGAGCCCACCTAACCTGCTGACCGCTCGCTACACACCGGGCGGTCTTTCATCGCTTAAGGCTTGTACCCGTCGTTCAAGGTCTTCAGGAACGCGATGATGTCCTTGATATCCGCATCCGTCATGGCCGGCTTATCGCCGAATTTGCGGTCGAACGGTGCATCCTTATCGTCGATGTTCGCCTGGTACTTGACCGGCAGATCGTCGTACTTCTGAACCTTGCCGTCCGGTCCGAGCGGATAGAACTTCTTCGGATCGGTATTGCGATCGTTGTAGAACGCCATCACGTCTTCGAGCGTCTTATACACGCCGTTGTGGAAGAACACCTGGCGCGTCGACACATTGCGCAGCGTCGGCGTGAGGAACATGCCGCAGTACTGCGTCTGGTCCTTGATGTCTGTCCGGAACGGACCACAGATGCCCATATCGTAGAAGCTGTGATCCTTGTTGACGGCCAGATGCGGATTGCGCGGCACGCCGAGCGCTTCGTACTGATAGTCCGTGAACATCGGCGGCAATCCGTCCGTACCCGGCTTCGAAAGATGGCAGCCCGCGCAGTTCGCCTTGTTCGGGTCGTTGAACAAACGCAGTCCGTGCAGTTCGGCCTGGCTCAAGCGCGCCTTGCCTTCCAGCCAGTAGTCGTACTTGCTGGTGTACGGATGGAACGCCTGCTCTTCCACCTGATAACGCGCGACCGCGAACATCGCTTCCGACATCGCGAGGTTCGTGTTCTGGAACACGTTGGGACCGAACAACTGCAGGAAGTCTTTGCTGTACTGCGTGTGCTGAAGCTTCGTCAACACGTCGCCCGCATTCGCGTTGGCCATCTCGACCGGGTTGAGCATCGGACCGGACGCCTGCAATTGCAGCGTGTCGGCACGACCGTCCCAGAACAATCCGCCTTGCGGCACCATCGCGGGCGCGGCCGGCGCTACGCCGGCATTCTTCTGCGCGCGAGCCACGCCGGTGGCCGCACTCGCAGCCGCCGTCAGATCCGGGGCAACGTCCGCGTCGCCCTGATCCGGGCCGATGCTGAAGTTCGGCTGACGGTACAGGTACATCAGCGATTGCGGCGGCCGGTAGCCTTCCAGCGTCAGATGCGCGCCACCCAGTTGCACCGCCAGATCGTTCGGCGGACCAAACGCATGGTCGGGGCTATGACACGAAGCACACGACTGACGACCCGACGCGGACAGCGTCGGATCGAAGAAAATTTTCTTGCCCAGTTGCGCGACGGCACTCAACTGAGGCGGTGCAACGGGACGCTGAAGCGCGATCGGCGTGGCGTTCGCGCCGGTGAGGTCCTCGACCATCATGCCGACGGCCGCGGGCACGCGCGACGGATACAGCAGCGCCCACACGCCAAACACGACGGCGGCGAGAATCACTGCGACGACAAGCTGCACAAGCAAACGCCGGATACCGGATCCGGGCGGGTTCTGAATAGGACTTGTTTCCGTTGGGCGAGCTGAGGAGGCGGGCATATGAGCGACGACAAGGGAAGCTGAAAGCGAAAAATGTTGCCAGCCCAAATGGGCTGGCAACACGGGGATACTGCCTGCTTCGCATCGACGCAACCGCGCCGATGCGATTCACGAATTTTAGATAGCCGGGACCGACGAGACCACCGTGCCCAGATTCGGGTCGACGAACACGGTCGGGTTGTTGCCGCTGCCGCTGAAGTTGAACAGGCTCATGATGCTGCCTGCCGTGGCGTCGAACGAACCGCCGCCGAGGCGTTGGCTACCGAGCCAGTTGTCTTCGATGAAACGAACCACGGATGCCTGGCTGATCGGCGTGTGGTCAACATAATTGACCTTGGCCCACGGCGAGATCACGAGGAACGGAATACGCGTACCCGGGCCGCAACGGCCGTTGACCACGCCACCATTCACGCCCACCGGAGCCGTACCCGTGCCGCACTTGCCGGCGCCGTTCAACTGGTCAGCTTGCGAGTCGAACGACGAGCTCGTCGTGTTCGCGAACGCATGGTCGTACCAGCCGTCCGAATCGTCCCACGCCACGATCACAGCGGTGCTCTTCCAGTCCGGCTGTTGCTGCAGGAAGTTGACCACCTTGGCCGTGAAGGCCTGTTCGTCCAGCGGATCCGAATAGCCTGCGTGGCCGTCCTGGAACGCCGGTGCCTTGATGAAGCTGACCGACGGGTAGTTACCGGCCTTCACCGACGCGAAGAAGTCGTCCGTGTCGTACTGGTGGTTAGCCGGTTCAGCGGTCTTGCCGTCGGCTTCCAGCGAGTAGCCGATCTGGGCCGTCGCGCTCGGGCGCAAGTGTTGCGGATTGGCCGTCGACGCGAAGTACTGGAACCAGTTGTGGTGCGGGATGTAGTCGTTCGTCGGCTGACCGACCACCGGCGACACCGTGCTGCGCAGGCAGCCCGTCGTATTGTTCGCGTTGACCGTGCTCAGGTTGAAGCCGCCCATGAAGCCGCCCCACGTGAGGCTCTTCGCGTTCAGCAGATCGCCGATGTTCTTGCCGGTCATCATGATCTGATCGGTCGTGCTCGAGCAGGTGTCGCCGCCCGGGTCCGCGTCGTTGATCAGCGTGAAGCCGCCTTGACCGTCGTTGACGTAGTACGAGCTCGACGCCGTCGTCAGATTGAATACCGGGTGCGAGGTCTTGATGATCTTCACGCCGTTGTTCTGACCGGAAACGACTTCGAGTGCGCCCGGCGTCGACGGACCGTACGTGTCCGTGTACGCGTTGTCGCTCATCGAGAAATGCTGGGCATAATTCCACAGCGCGCCCACGGTGTTGCCGTCGTAATAGCCCATCACCTGGCCGCTCGTGCCGAATGCGCCTGCGCCGCCGCTCGAGCCTTTACCCGTGTACTTCGGGAACAGGTCGGCCAAACCGTTATCGTAGGCTTGCTGCTCTGCCGTGTAGGCGTGGTTCTGGTCGGCCGTTGCCGCTTGCGTGCGGTCCAGGCGGAACGGGTTCGCCGCGCCGGCGCCGTTCAGCGTGTTGGTCAGGTTCGGGTTGGCGGTGAGCAGCGTGCCGCTCAGACCGTTGACCGTCGGCGTGCCTGCGGCCGCGCTGAACGCCGGTTCACCCGTCGGGTTCCCCGCCACCGGGTAGGTCGCGAAGTAATGGTCGAACGAGACGTTCTCGTTATAGATCACCACGACGTGCTTGATCGGCGTGGACGTAGCGGCCTGGTTCTGCACGGAGATCGGCGACAGCGTGTTGCCGTTTCCGTTGTTGCCGCCGCATGCGTATAGCGAGACCGCTAACGCAATGCCGGACACGCCAAACAGGAATGCTCGGGAAAACATAGGTGTTAACTCCGGATGTCGTTCTGCTAGTTATTCTTTAACCGCTTTCTATTGCACTTGAGCGGCCGTGTGGGGAGCGTTTCAATACCCGACGACATTGGAACACCGCGCCGTTACGGGGAAATGGCGCTTTGCTTACCTCGACATTACGGATTTTTCGTGACTGGAGGCAGATTGAAGGGTTCGGGCGAGACCCGGCTTGCGTAGAAAATGAGCGACGCTACCTTGTCCGCAGAATGCGCCAAGGATGTAAAACGATTGTGAACGCAACCTTCTTGCAACCGGTTTTTTTGAAGCGCGAATTTGAAGCGCCGATATGAATTGGCTCCATTCGCCCGCTTCTATCCAATACAAATAATTGAATTGTTACGTCATCCAGAATGTTCATAGGATTCTGAAAATACCTCCTATGATGGGAAAACCAACTTCGGGGGAGACAGACAATGTGCACCGACTTTCTTCTTAAAGCCGCTGATGGAAGCGTAGTGAATGGCCGCAGCATGGAGTTCGGCGCCGAGCTCAACTCCAGATTTCTCGTGGTCGGCCGGGGTACGCCGATGCACAGTACGACGCCGGACCTTTCGCACGGTCTGCGCTGGACCTGCAAGCATGGCATGGTCGCGATCAACGCGTTCAACCTGCCCATTGCAACGGATGGCGTGAACGAGGCCGGCTTGTCGGTCGGCGTGCTATGGCTGCCGGGCATTACGCAATATGCCAGTACCGCAAGCGATCCTTCGCGCGCCCTGTTCGTCGGGCAACTTGCGAACTGGCTGCTCGCGAGTTTTGCTACGGTGGGTGAAGTGAGAGAGGGTCTGTCGGGCGTCGATATCTGGGGTGGCGGCAAAGCGGTGGAGCAACGGCTTCCCGTTCACTTCGCGGTTCATGACAGGCACGGCCATAGCATCGTGATCGAGTTTACGGACAAGTCCGGCAAGCCCACGGTCTACGACAATCCTGCGGCCGTGCTGACGAATGCGCCGGCGTTCCCGTGGCATCTGTCGAATATCGATAACTTCGTGGGCTTGCATGCCCGCGACGCGGAACCGCTCGAAGCAGGACACACCGCGTTCAGTCCGTGCGGCCACGGCAGCGGCATGAGAGGTCTGCCGGGCGATTCGACGCCGCCGTCCCGCTTTATCCGGGCGTTCTATCTGAAGCGCTTTGCAACCCAGCCCGCCGACGCGGCGTCGGCGCGCAATCTCGCGCTGCATCTTCTGAATACCGTGGATATTCCGCTGGGCACCAGCCGCTCGCTGCCGGAAAACGGCAAGACCGAAGACGATTACACACAATGGGCGGTGGTCAAGACGCTCACCGCGCCGTCACTCGGTATCCGTACCTACGGGAACACGACGCTGATGGAAATCGATCTGAAGCAGATCGACCTGGAAACGCCCGGAGAGCGAACCTACCCGGTGCCGACCGAGCCTGTCGCGATCAATATCAGTGCGACGCTTCGGCCTCAGTAACGCCGTTGTCGGTAAGCGGGCCGCGCATCGGCACTTGAGTTTGCCGGTGCGCGGCCGCGTCGGTTACGCCGGCTGAGCGAACAGCTCCGCGATATAACCCGCTGCTTTGATACCCGTGCCGGTCAACAACACGACCGTTCGCTCAGTTGACTTGATGGTGCCGCGACGGGTCAATTCGTCGAGTGCGGCGGCGGCGTGCGCGCAAGTCGGTTCGACGAAAATGCCTTGAATCGCGAGCTTTTTAAGCGCGGCGACGATGTCGTCTTCGGCAACCGCAACGGTGGAGCCGCCGCTGTCGCGAAGTGCCGCGACCATTTCCCGCAAGCGAAGCGGATGCGCGATCGCGGTGCCTTCGGCAATGGTCTTCGAAACAACGCGCGCCACCGGCACATCCAGACCCGCCTGGAACGACGCGTCGAGTGGAGAACAATTCAACGGCTGCGATGCGAAGAGTCGCGGCAGCTTCTTGATCTGCCCCGCCGCCAGCAACTCCTTGAAGCCGATATCGCAACCCAGCAGATTGCTGCCCGCGCCGACCGGAATGATGATGTTGTCCGGCGCTTCGAAGTTGAAGTCTTCCCACAGTTCATACGCGATCGACTTGGTTCCTTGCAGGAAGAACGGTTGCCAGTTGTGGCTCGAATAGAATATCTCCGCCGACTGCCGGATCGCCTCGGCCTGCGATTCCTCGCGCGGCCCGTCGACCAGTTGAATCTGCGCGCCATATGCGCGGACCTGCGCGACTTTGGCCGGCGACGTATAAGCCGGCGCGAGAATCTTCACGCCCATGCCGCCCGCCGCGCCGAACGCCGCGACCGACGCGCCACCATTGCCGGAGCTGTCCTCGAGTACCGCGTCAACACCGATGCCGCGCAGGAACGACAGCATCACCGCCGTGCCGCGATCCTTGAAACTGCAGGTCGGGTTGAACCACTCCAGTTTGAAGAACGGACGCAAGTCGTTCCACTCTTTCTGCACGAGCGGCGTGCAACCTTCGCCCATCGAAATCGGTTTGACGATATCGACCGGCAGCGCCGCCCGGTAACGCCACAACGAGCGATTAGCCCGGTCGATGTCGTCGCGCCCAATGCCGGGCTGCGCGGTAATCAGCAGCGGCGTCTGCGTATCCGAACACCAGCGCGGCACGTCGAACGGATAGTGGGTTCCAGTGAGCGGATCGATGTATTGAGCTTGAGACATGATTTCTCTCGGTAGGGATGGGTACTTCAAGCGGGTACTGCCTGCGGCCTCGCAACCGCACTACCGCACTACCAAGGCCATGGAATGCTGGACCCCACTCGCCCGGCAAGCGCCCGCTGATACAGCATTCGCGCGACGGTCAGATCCTGCAACGCAAGACCCGTCATATCGAACAGCGTGATATCGGTCGGCTGCCGGTGGAAGCTCTCTTTGCCCGTGAGCAGGTCGCCGATTTCCACGCTGGGTGTCGACGGCGCCCATTGCATTTCGCCAATCCGCTTCGCCTGTTCACGGTCGTCCACGACGAGCGTCACGCGCGCCAGCACGCCCTCAGGCAGCTCACGTTTGCCCTGTGTATCCGCGCCGACGCAGTTCAGATGCGTGCCCGCTTGCAGCGCTTGTGCGTCGAATAAAGCGCCCGCGCCGGGAGTCGCGGTGATGACGATGTCGCTGGTCGCGACGGCGTCGTTTCTATCCGTTGCGAGCGACACATCGCATCGCGCTGAAAACGCGGCCTCGAAGGGCGGGTTCGGCTGGCCGTCATAGGTGACGTAACGAACCTTCTCGAGCGCGGGCAGGTGATCCAGCGCAAAGCGCAACTGGATCGCCGCCTGCACGCCCGCACCGAACACGCAAACGCTCGTGCTGTCGGCGCTTGCCAGCGTCTTCAGCCCCCACGCGCCCGCCGCGCCGGTGCGCAGGGTGGTAATCGCGTTGCCGTCGATCACGCAGAGCGGCCGGCCGGTGGCCGGGTCCATCAGCATCACGGTGGCCTGATGCGGCTCGCCGCCCCGTTTGCGGTTGTCTGGCCAGAAGCCCGCGGCCTTGAAGCCGAGCAAGCCCTGCGATGGCACGTCGCCCGATTTGATGCCGAAGATGCCGCCCGTTGCGAGCGCCTCGCGCACGACCGGGAACACACGGCCTTCGCGATCGCTGTGCAACACGAAGGCTTCCCTGACCGCGTCCATGACGTCGGCCGGTTGCATCAAACGCTCGACCTGGTCTTTGTCGAGCAACAGAAGGTACGCGTCGATCGGCATCACTTGGTATCGCTATAAACGGTGGCCCGCGAGACGCCCAGATACTGTGCCGTCACTTCCATGGCTCGGCGGATTTCCATGATTCCCGACTCCTTGAGTTCCTTCAGCAACGCGCGACGGTCTTCGGTTTTGAGCGCACGCGGCGTGGTCGCGAGCCGCGCGGCGAACTGGTCGATCCGCGCGCGGATCAGATCGGCGCCGGCGGGGTCCAGCGACTCCTGCGTCGCCGCGCCCGCATCGACCCGGACGAATTGTCCGACCGCGCTTTGCAAACCGCGGAACAGCGTCAGGTCGATATTCATGCACAGCGCGGCCACGTATTTCCCGGACGAATCCTTGATCCCGATCGACGTGCTCTTCGCGGGCCGGCCATCGGCGAATTGATTGGCGTAGTTCGCGATCACCTGCGGATACTCCGGATCGGCGATACGCGCAAGGCCGAGTTCCGTTGCCGGGTGACCGGCCTCGCGGCCGGACAGATTGTTGTGGATTGCCAGCACGGCGTGCTTCGGATCGAGCAGGTCGTGCACGACCACTTCGCAGAATGGCGCGAACGTCTGCGCCAGTCCGTCTGCAATCTGGCTGATCTGGTCCAGCAGCGCGCGCTGCTCAGCGGTATGTTTCGTCATCTGGACATACTATCCAGAGTTGTACATTTTGTCAAAAACAGAAAAAATGTCTGAATAGGGTCGTGCGGCAGACGTGGCGATGCTTGCGCTCGCCGCGCTATCCAATTAGCGAACCGTGGGACTGAGGGTTTGGGAGAAACGAGGAATGAAGCGGTGACGCAGCGTCGACGGCGCGCAGTCGCGCCGTCGGCCGTGCTTTTGAAAGTTACGCGCGCGCGTCGCCGTGACGCAGTTTGAACGTCCCCACGATGCCCGACAGGCCATGCGCCTGCTCGTTGAGCGTCGCGGACGCGGCGGTCGATTGCTCGACCAGCGCGGCGTTCTGTTGCGTTGCCTGGTCCATCTCGGCGACGCTGCGGTCAATCTGGCTGATGCCGGCGCTCTGCTCGTTCATCGCGCCGTCGATCTCGCCGATCACGCGATTCACGCGCTCGATCCCATCGACGATTTCCTGCATCGCCGCGCCGGCCGCCTGCACGCGTTGCGCGCCCGTCCCCACGCTCGTTTCCGACGACTGGATCAGGTCCTTGATCTCGCGCGCGGCCGTCGCGCAACGTTGCGCGAGCGTGCGCACTTCGCCGGCCACCACCGCGAAACCGCGACCGTTCTCGCCGGCCCGCGCCGCTTCGACCGCCGCGTTCAGCGCGAGAATGTTGGTCTGAAACGCAATGCTGTCGATCACGCTGATGATTTCGGTAATCCGCGCCGACGACTTCGCGATATCGTCCATCGTGCTGACCGCGCTCGTCACGACCGCGCCGCCGCGCGCCGCCGCCTGGCTCGCCGAGGTCGCGAGCCGCGACGCTTCCACCGCGCTCTCAGCCGACTGCTTGACGCTCGCGGTCAATTCCGTGAGCGCCGCCGACGTGTGCTGCAGATTGCTGGCCGACGTCTCCGTGCGTTGCGACAGATCGCGGTTGCCCATTTCGATCTCGCCGGTCGCGGTTTTCATGTTCTCCACACCGGCCCGCACTTCGAGCAATACGGTGCCGATCTTGTCGACGAACGCGTTGAACGACGCTGAAATCTGCGCCACCTCGTCGTTGCCGACCACCGGCAGACGATGCGTGAGGTCGCCGCTGCCCGAACCGATCGTGTCCATCGCATCGCGCACCTGCGAGAGGCTGCGGAACGAATGCGACGTGAAGAACGCGGCGACACCGACCGCCGCCAGCGTCAGCAGCACCATCGCGATGCCGAGCGCCTGCAGCACGTTGGCCAGACCCGCCGTCGCTTCCGCCTTGTCGAGCGCGATCACCAGATACCAGTCAGTGCCCGTCACCGGTTGCGCCTTCAACAGTTTCGGCACGCCGCCCAGTTCCACTTCCATCGGCGCGCCGGCTTGCGCGAGCGAGGCCAACGCGGCGGGCGTGAGCGCAGTGGAGATGTCAGTGGACTGTTTGAGGATCAGCCTGGCGTCCGGATGCGCGATGACCTGGCCGTCGCGCGTTACGACGAACGCGAGGCTCGACGGCGTCGGGTGCACGGTGGCGACCACTTCGCGCACGCCTTCGAGCGGCACCGCGCCGCTCACCGCACCGGCCGGCTGGCCATTGCGGATCATCGGCGCGGCGAACGATACGAACGGCATGCCCGTCGACGCGTCGCCGTAGGGTTTCGTTACGACGAGCCCGCCTGCAGCGATCGCCGCCTTGTACCAGGGACGCGCGGTCGGGTCGTAATCCGGCGGCGTGCCGCTGGTCGAGAAAAAGGTCTTGTCGGTCCAGCCGACGGTGGTAATCGGGAAGCCGTCCGCGCGACTCATATGCTTGACAAAGCCTTGCGGATCGCCGTGCTCGACATCGTCGGCCGTTGCCTTGACGGCCTGCACTTTGGCATCGACCCACTTGTCGATGGCCAGCGTGTTGGCGCCGGCAATGGCGCTCAGGTTCTGCGCGATGGTTTCCATCGTATTGGCGCGCACGGTGACGTAGGCGGCGGTGCCCGATAGTGCGAGCGCGCCGATAACCGTGGCGGAAGAAATGATCAGGATGCGGCTTCGGAGTGAGGAAATCATGTTTTCGTGAAGAGAGGATGGGTACTGCACGAATCGGAATACCTGCTGCAATAGCTTGAAACAGCGCCTGAACCAACGCCTGAAACAACGCCTGAAACAACGAAAGCCGGGCCGCAATGCTGAAGCCACTTTTACGGTCTACGGCGGGAATGGGGAAAACTTGAGGGAGAAGCGGGGTGCGGGGGGGGGATAGCGAGGGAGTTAAAGCGGCAGTCGACGGGTCTCAGCGACTACCCGCCCGACTGCAATCGATCACACCGCGTGAAGCCAGTTTCTCAGCTTGCGGTTCAGCGGCTCGGAATAAAACCGCACTACGCAGGCACTCAATAGGGCGGACAACGCGAAGAACAGTGCCAGCAGCAGGAGTTTTTCATCGCCAATCACGACACGCGGCGACCGCACCGTACGTATCGCGCCGAGCACGATCAGGTGGAACAGGTAAAGCTCATAGCTGCGCCGCCCGAACCACGCGATGCCCGCCGTTGCCGTATACCACGCGCCCTTTTCTCGCGGCGCGTCGTTCCGTTCATAAGCGGCCAATAACAGCACCGCCGTTCCAAGCGCCATGGCTGTGACGCCGAGAACATTCGTTTCGCCGATGGGCGCATATAGATACAGGTACGCCATACCGGCCACCACGACACCTTGCAGCACGACCGCCCCGCGACCCCGCAGCACGAATCGTTTCGCGAGCACTGCCGCGCAGCAACCAATCGCGATCCCGTCGAAGCACGCGAAATACGCGTAGAGGAACCCACCTTCGTCGCTCTGATGCGTGAAGCGATACAGCGGGCCAATAGCGGCAATCACCAACCAGAATGCAAGCAGCCGCGACTCGCGACGAAGCACGATGCACAGAAGCGGAAACGCCAGATAAAACACTTCCTCGACCGACAACGACCACAGCACGCCCAGCGGATAATTGACCCAGCCGCGCGCGGCGATCAGCACGTTCATCCAGAAGGTCAGCGACGCCAGGTTCACGATCCAGAAAGAAACCGATGTGCCGGCCGGTGCGTGATTCTGGAACATCGCCAGCCCCGCCAGCGCGGCCACGTTGACGATGGCGAGCAGCAACAGCAGGCAAGGCACGATGCGAGCCACGCGCCGCGCGTAGAACGCCCGTGTATCGACACTGCCGAGTCCCGCCCAACGCCGCGCGGCATTCGATGTGATCAGGAAGCCCGAGATCACGAAGAACATCGTCACGCCGTAATTGCCGTTACGCGCAACCGCACGAACGGCATTCCAGCCGAATGTGGCGGCTAGCGTCGTGTCGTTCAGGTGGTAAGCAATATTGAAGTGATGAAACAACACGAGCAGAATCGACACGCCGCGAATCAGATCGATCCGCCGGTTACGCTGACCGGCTTCGTTCATGCGCTCGCCTTGGCCCACTCCACGAAACCGTGGCCGGCTTCGCGCAATACGGTCTCGCGAAGCTCCATGCTGACGCCCGGTGCATCGTAATAAGCGGCGACGAGCAATGGCGCCCGGCCCGGCGGACGCACGATTGCGTAGTCGTTGGTTTCGCGTTCCACGCTCGTGCCGGGACGGTCGCCCGCAAGCCAGTTCGCGGGCAAGGCAGCGCGAAGCCGGTTGAGTCCCGGCTTGCAGGCGACCATCCACTCTTCGAGTTGCCGGCGCGCTTGATGGCTCAATACATCGCCCAAAAGAATACGCGCGGCCGATGTCGCGATGGCCCTCGGTGTCGTGGTATCGAGCAAGCCGCTATATTGGTTCGACTCGGGTTCGTAACGATCGGAGCGCGTAACGGAATCGCCGAGACCTCGCATGAAACGGGTCAGTGCCGCGGGGCCGCCAGTGCTTCTCATCAACAGGATCGCGGCGGTGTTGTCGCTCACCTCGACGGCGGCCTGACAGAGCGCGCCGACCGACATGGCACCCTGCGCCACGTTCGCTTTGGTAATCGGCGACGTGAAAATGAGGTCACGCTCGGTGTAATGCACGAGGCGTTCGAGTGTCTCCTTGCCGGCGTCGACGCGGGCGAGCACCTGCGCAACGAGCAAACCTTTGAAGGTGCTGCACATCAGGAATCGCTCGTCGGCGCGATAGGCTAGCGTTCGTCCTGAGCCGGTGTCGACGGCGAATAGGCCGAGGCGGCCGCCGTAGCGACGTTCGATCCCGGCTATCGGAGATTCAGCCGCGAAAAGCGGTGTGGAGATGCCGCTACCTATACCGAGCAGCAGAGGGAGTCCAAGGGCAAGACGGCGGCGTGTTCTGGAAGTCTTCAACGTAATGGCTTATCGGTTGGGGATTTCGAACACGAGGCAGGTCGTCGTGGCGTGCGCGTAGAGCGTGCCATCGGGGCCGACGAGGCGCGCTTCGGCGGTCGCCAGTTGACGGCCACAGTGGATCACTTTGCCCTCGGCGCGCACACGCTGCACGCGGGGCAGCACGGCCTTCACATAGTTCACGCTCAGTTCGGCAGTCGTATAGCCGCGTCCGACCGGCATCAAGGTGTGTACCGAGCAACCCAGCGCGGAGTCGAGTAGCGTCGCCATCCAGCCGCCGTGAACGGTGCCGAGCGGATTCAGATGCTGGGCGAGCGGCGTGCCCTGAAACACCGCCTGGCCTGCCGACACTTCGATCAAGGTGAAGTCGAGCGTCTTGGCGATCGCGGCATAAGGCAATTCACCGGCGATCATCGCCTGCAAGACTTCCAGTCCTGTCTTGCCCGCAACCTGCTCCGGACTCGCAAGGCCCGGTCCCGGACCGGCGTTGACACTAGCAAGGACTTCCTGTTCTTTCGCCAGCCAGTGTTCGAGGGTTTGTTCGTGAGTCAAAGCAGGTCTCCCAGACGAATGAAAATCGAAGGCATCGATTAAATCATCATTTGGTCGTCACTGCTGCGCCGAGACAACGGACCTGTGGCGACGTGCATCCACTGCGGCCAACGTGAATGGCAGGGAGGTCCGGTGTGTCCACATCCCATGCGTTTTAGAGGTTTTCCTTGAAAAGGGCATTGCCTTCGCCATGGCGGCCGAATAGTGACAGGTATTTAAATACAAAATGTACTTTCCAGAGTCTCCGCACTGCTTCGAAACAGGACACACGAGAGAGTCCTCCCACTCAAATGTGCGACAATCCTCAACCATTTTGGCGTCCGCGTCCGCTTCAGATTCGTTTGCCTTTATTCGGCTTTCATTTATATTCACGCACAACTATTAGACAACTTCCGACCTGTGAAGAGACGCTCACACGTCGATTGAAAAGAAAAGATTGCACAAAAACACTGGGCACGCGGAGACATTGTCAATGCCAACGAGAACCGTACATCGAGCGGCGGCGGAACACGTTTCCGACCTCACCGAGATCCTGAACGACGCAGTCGCGTACAAGCTCCGGCAAGGCGACGTGGCGTGGGGACAGACGGGATGGACCAAGGCCGGTGTGCTGCAGACCATTACGCGTAGTGAAGCCTACGTCATCGAGCAGGACGGTGTCTGCGTCGCGACCATGTCGCTCTCGTGGCAAGACGAAAAGTACTGGGGGATTCAGGAGCCGGTCGCCGGTTATGTCCACCGGATCGCCGTGCGCAATGGCTGTCGTGGACTCGGCATTGGCGGTTTCGCAATGGACTGGTGCGCGAATCAGGTCAGCGCCCGAAACCGGCGTTTTCTTCGACTGGATTGCGACCAAAGGAATACAAAGCTCTGCGCTCACTATGAGTCGCTCGGTTTTGTACGGATCGGAACCCGCCCCATTCCGGAGCTAAGGGACTACGTCGCGTCGCTCTACGAGAAAGCGGCGCGTTAAGTCGCCGTCTGACCGGGACGTCGCTGCCGCTTCACGCGCCCGCAACGGTCCCTACCGCACCGCGCCCGATTGCGCTTCCGCATACTGACCCGACGCCAGCCCGCGCGCTACGACACGGCGCGCACGCGCCCAGGCGAGCGACATCCGCGCCTCATACTCGGTCACCATGGCATCCAGACCATCGTCACCGCACGCTTTGCGGTCATTGATCGTATCGCGCAGGTCTTCCAGTTCGAGAAGCTCGCGCAACGCATCGAATCCATCGGACGACGCCGGCGCGTCCATGTCGCCCGCAAGCCTCTCCGTCACGGCGGGCGCGGCACATTCGCCGGAAAACGCCACCCCGTCGCTGATTACCACCGCCAACCGGTCAGCGATTTCCCCCAGCGCGAAGGACCGTTGCCATTCCCCGCCGAACGAGTAAGCGGTATCCGCCTGCTGCCAGATCGCAGTCAGTTCACGCATCAGCATGGGATGAACACCTTGTTCCCCGCTATCGCCCCGCGTTGCCTGCGCAGCGCCCGGAGCACGCGCGGCGGGGCGCGCGTTCAACGCCTCCGCGACACGTTTTTCCAGCACGCCATCGCCGCAGACGCGCCGTTGCGAAGCTCGCGAGCCGTTCGATTGATTCGCCCTGCCGCTGATCACTCGCGATTCACCGGCCGGACCATGCGCCGCACAACTCCACTTCTCAGCCATAGCGGCCTCCAAGTCAGGCATTCTCATGTAAAGACCGCAGCGTCGCGGCGTGACTGCCGGCTATGGGCTCCGACGGCGCCTCGCCGGAAATGCGCATTGCAACCGCGGTGGCGACCGTGCTCGCATAGACGTTGAGCGCCGTACGGCCCATGTCGAAAAACGCGTCGAGGCCGAGAATCAGCAACACGGCTTCGGGCGGCAAGCCGACCGCCGACAGGATCGCCGTGATCGCCACGATCGCGCCGGACGGCACATTAGCTGCGCCGTCGATCGTGATGATCGTCAGCACGATGATCGTGAACACCAGCGGCCAGGTCCACGCCAGGTGATAGGCATCCGCGAGATAGCCGACGGCCAGCGCCGTGTACAGCACCGCGCCGTCGCGATTGAAAATGTACGACAGCGGCAAGATGGTCGACGCGACGGACGACGGCACGCCCATTTCCGTCAGCCGCTTTAGATGGACCGGAAACGTGATTTCCGACGAACGCGTACTGAACGCGAGAATCAGCGGCTCGCTGACATGCTTGATCACCGCGCGCGGCGACAATCCGACCAGCTTGATGATCAGCGTGAGCACCACCGCCAGGATCGCCATGCCGAGGTACGCGACGCCCAGCAACTTGAGCAGCGGCGTGATGGAAGCAATCCCCTTCGACGACACCAACGCCGCCAGCCCCGCAAACACGGCAAACGGCGACAACGCGATGACCCATTCGATCATCTTGAAGAGTGCGGCCAGCAGAGATTCGAACACGGCGACCAGCGGCGCCGCGCGGTCCTCGACCACGGACAGCGCCGAACCCAGTAACACGCCGAAAACCAGCACCGGCAACGCGTTCCCTTCAGCCAGCGCCGCCACGATATTCGCCGGCACCAGGTCGACGACGAACTTCGTCCAGTCGATTCCCGGCGCGAGGTTCTTCGGCATCACGGCGGTTTGCGCGAGGCTCGCGCCGAGTCCCGGCCGGAACAGCATATTGAGCCCCAGGCCGAGCGCGCTGGCCAGCAGCGTCATGAGCAGAAAAAAGCCGATGCTCAGCATCGCCGTCTTGCCCAGATGCCCGCGCTGCACGCCCGCCCGAAACGCGCCGAGCGTGACGGACAACAGAATCAGCGGCATCACGACCATCTTGATGGCGTGCGCGAAAATCGCGGAGATAAACGACAGCTTCGCGCTGAGGTCCGGGACATAAATACCGGCGAGGATGCCTAGCGCGAGACCCACCAGCATCTGCACCGGCATGGAGATCCGCTTACTTGACGGTTTCATTCTGAGCCCTTATTAGATTGATTCTTGCGTCAGTGCCATCGATGATGTGATTCCACATATGACGTCGCGCCGCCTCCGGCTCGTTGGCCTTGATCGCGGCGTAGATGTTCAGGTGTTCCAGCGTGCCGCGTCGAACCGTCGCTACATCGTCGCGATGCAGTTCGTTCAGCGCCAACCCCGTTTGCGCGCGGAGCACCTTGTATGTGGTGAATAAACGTTCGTTGCGGGAGGCCGCGAACATCTCCTGATGAAACACCCAGCCCGTGCGCTGCTCGACCGATAGATTGGTGGAAGGTTGTTCGAGCAACTGCTGCATTTGCGCAGCCGCTCGGGTCAATCCTTCCGTCGCGCCGTTGACCGCAGCCAGATACGCCGCCGTGCTTTCCAACGCCAGACGAACCTCGAAGATTTCCCGCAGATCGTTGTTCGTCGGCGCCGAGACGTAGGTGCCTTTTTTAGGAATGACCTCGACCAGCCCTTCGACAACCAGCCGTTGAATTGCGGAACGCACAGGCGTGTGCCCGAGCATCAGATCTTCCGCCACATTGCGGGGCGAAAGCGGATGACCCGGCGCCAGCCGCCCATCGAGAATTCTCGTGCGGAGCTGGACATATGCGGACTGCGTATCGGATTGAGTTTCCTCTAACATCTGAGATCTCAGTTGGCTCTCTCGAATAAACTGTATTTACAACGTTGGCGATGATTGCTCTAATGCGAGCACCGCGCAACTATTATTTTTGATAGGTACTCACTCTATTCATTCCAGATTGCAGATTGATCTGAAGCGCATAGATATGAAATTCCAGGCGGCTCTGTTGGCCGATCAGGGAGACCTGGATCAAAGTTTAAAGATGCTTCCCGAAATAAACTATTCGCCCCTTTCGGGCGCCATTCACTTTGTAGGTACGGACTCAATTTATGCTGCGTGATCGTTCGCTGTTCGCCATACGCTCGGTTCCAGCCGAGCAGGTCTATCCGATCCGGACTTCTGTTCTGCTGGACGGCGATACGTCGCAGTGCCGATTCCGCGGCGACGATCAGGACTCGACGTTGCATCTGGCGATCTGCGACGGCGACGCTATCGTTGCGGCTGCAACGGTGTGTCAGGAAGCCTTTCCCGGCTCTCCCGGCGATCACGCGTGGAGATTACGCGGCGTGGCCGTGGAACCGTCGATGCAGCGGTACGGCTTTGGCCGGATGCTGATCAAACTGTGCTTCGATCATGCGCGCAAGGAAGGCGGACGTATCGTCTGGTGTACGGCGCGGGAAAGCGCGCGAGGGTTTTATGAGGCGCTCGGGTTCGCTTCCGCGTCTCCTCCGTTTACCTTACCGACGCGGGGCGACGTGTTGTTCTATGAAATGCACTACGTCCTGCCGGGAGAGCCTGTTACGGATGTCGAGTAGCAGACAAAGGCTCGCACTGGCAATGACGTGGAGATAATCGGCATTGTTCTCAAGCGGCGCTCACTGGCAATAGACGGCGGGGATCCGATAAATAACCGCCTTGTATTTCGGCCGCTCGCAGTGCTCCACGATCACGCCGCCTAGCGATTCGGCAATGCGCCGGCTGGGCAGGTTCTCTTCGGCAACCGGGTAGATAAAGCTCTCGGCGCCAAGGGTTTGCGTTGCCCACCGCGCAACCAGCGTGACGGCTTCGCGACCGAAATGTTCGCCATGACGATCTTCCCGAATCCAGATGCCGAGTTCCTGCTTCCCGGTGTTCACGTAGTGAAGTCCGACCAAACCGAGAAAGCCTCCGTCGGTGCGGTGACGGATGGCGAAAACATAATCCGATCCGTTTTCGATGGACGGTAGCCAGCCCTGCCAGATGCGGTCGAATTCATCCCGCGAGGCCGCCGGCTCCCACGCCATGTAACGCGTCAGCGATAAGGTGATGCATGAGAACGCGGCGTCGGCGTCGGCGGGTGAGAACGGTTGGATAAGAAGCCGCGTTGATTCAATCGTAATGGCTTGTGCGTTGGGCAATCGTTTCATCAAGGCTGCCAACTCGAAGAAAGAGATCGCACAGAGTACGTGAATCCATTCCTTGCGAATAGCCCGCTGACTCTCACCTCGCCTGAAAATCGGTTTACCGTGGTCAACCGGATTAGTTCTCGGCCGTTGAGTGAGTACCGGTTTCGCGGCGAACATCTACCTCGATTACAACAAGAAAGGAGCGGTGCAATGCGGCAAAGCGTTAGGGTGGTCGCAGGCTGCATGCTTGCATTGTCATGTGCGGTGGCGCAGTCGGACGCGGTGTTCTCCGACACCGGCTATGCCGCCGACGCTTACGGCGCCGCGGATCATTATCCGCTGCCCGTGCCGGGCAAGCCCAGAACGCAAGCGCAGTTTGTCGGCTACTACAGCCATTTCGACGAGGTTCATCCGAGCAATCTGATTGCCAAAGCCGGCGTTGCGTCCACACTCAAAACTGCCGAACACGAACTCGTACTGAACTATCCGTACGGAGGCCAGTATCGCAGTGTCAACGACTACCTCGATCGTAATCCGGTGACCGGCCTGCTGATCGCGCGCGGCGACACGATTCTTTACGAACACTATCGCTACGCCCGGAAGGACACCGATCGCTTCATGTCGCAATCCATGGCGAAAACGATTGTCGGCATGTTGATCGGTATCGCCATATCGGAAGGCGCGATTCACTCGATCGACGATCTTGCGGATGTCTATGTACCGCAGTTGGCCGACACCGCCTACGGCCAAACGTCAATTCGCGATCTGCTGCATATGTCTTCCGGCGTCCATTTCTTCGAAGACAGCAACGCAGGCGACGATCGCGACAAACTAGGCCGCGATCTCTTCAGCCCGCACGGCGCGGGAGCCATCGAAGCTGTCAGGCGCTTCAATCAGCGCGACCACGCACCCGGCACGCATTTCAGCTACGCAAGTATCGAAACGGAAGTACTCGGTCTGGTTTTAAGTCATGCAACGCATCAGTCCGTCGCGCAGTATGCGAGCGAGCGCATCTGGAAGAAGATGGGCATGGAATCCGATGCATCGTGGGGACATGACGCGACCGGGCTGGACAATACCTACTGCTGCGTGAACGCCACGCTGCGTGATTGGGCGAGACTTGGACTGATGCTGGCCTATGACGGCAAGTGGAACGGGCAGCAGATCGTGCCGCGTAACTGGGTGCTACAAGCGACCAGCGTCGCCTCTCCCGATAGCTTTCTCGCCCCGGGCAGGGCCAATCCGCTATTCGGCTATGGTTACCAGGTGTGGATTTTGCCCGGCGACCACCGTATGTTCGCGTTGCAAGGCATGGACGGCCAAAGAATTATCGTCGACCCACGCTCGAAGCTCGTACTCGTGCAAACAGCCATATGGACTAGCGATCATGACCCCGGCATGCGAGAGGTCTACGCGTTGTGGAACGCGCTGGTCGCCCAATTCGGATAACGTAAGCGCGGGAAGGCTTGCGGCTAATTCCAATCGCCCAGCCTTCCCACGCGATGAATCTCGCTAGATCAGCCCTTGAGCCGTCATGGCCAGCAGCAGCCGCTCCGCGCCAATGCCGAAACCCGCTCCCTCGCGATACGCCCCACCACCCACCACTTGCTGTTGCGCGCCGAGTTCGGTACAACGCAACTCGAAACCCCGGCCGTTCAGATAGTAGCTAAGGCCTCTCCTCGCCGCGGTGTCGATCTCGTAGCGAAGTCCGAGCGAATCGAAAAAGCCCGTCACGATCTCCTGACTGCGTCTCGTCGCGAAGTCGGGATCGGCGCACAGGTACTCGAATCCGAGTTGCGAGAACTCGCGATAGCGACCGGCCTGTGGCCGCTCATAGCGATAGCACCGCGCGATATAGAACAACATCCGTTCCGGTTGTCGATCCAGCAGTTCGGCGCAACGCTCCTAGAATAGCGCGGTCGCTTCTGGAATCAGGCAACAGGGTCGCCCTTTCTTGTCGGGGAAGGCCCACATCTGGCCGATTATCTCGCTGCCGCCGGCCTTCTGGATAAACGTGTCCTGCGACCATAGCGCAGGAACGATCGCCTCCTCCGCGCCAAGGTCAATGAAGATAACTCCGGAATTGATTTTCCAGTGCGCGTATCTGTGCCGCCTCTTTCCCAACGACGAAGCGAGTTCCGCGAATCATGGTCATGAGAAACCTCTCTAATTTAGTGGTGTAAAGGTGCTGGAAATAAAAAAAGGCGCCTGAGGGGCGCCTTGGTTGTACGTGCAGGGAAGGGAGTTGAAATCCCGCGTTCCTTGCTATGGACGTAACGAACCACGGCGCAATGCATTGCGACCGTGATGATGATGAAACTTGCTCGGGACGTTACGGGGTTCCATGTTCTCCATAGTCGCACACTAATAAGTTTTTGTGTGCCTGCAAAATTTGTCTCGTACGTCGATCCGATCAACCCGACCGACGTACGCCGTCTTTGACCGGCAACCAGATCTCCAGAACACCCGCCCCCGCGCAGGGATCGAAGTCTTCGCTATAGCGCTCGAACTCGGGCGCTTCCGCCGCCTCCATGCCCGACTCCGGCAGCCATTTATTCCAGATGCTGTGGACCGTTTCGTGCAACGTCGAGATGTGTCCTTTATGTTCAAAGACGGCGTAGCGCTGCGGTTCGATTTCCACGCAGCGGAAAGCGGCGGGCAAACGGTCCCGGCTTCTCACCTGCACACCCGCGATGTAGTCGAATCCGCCCTCCCCATCCGCGCTGCAGCACACGCCGTAGGTCACGCAACTCAGCTGGTCGGGCAAGTTGCCAATGTACGGGTTGAAAGTCTGCCAAAGCGCTGGAATGCCTTCGTTGGTTTCGAACGTGAAGCGACCGCCTATTCCGGCGATCAGCAAGCTTTCGCTCATTTCGAAACGCGGCTCGGCTATATCAGTGAGTTTCGTTTCTTTCATACGTAGCGGCTCCGCCAGAGAAAGACCATCGAGATCGCGCCGTGCCCGCACCTGTTCGGGCGTGACGCCGAACAAATCGTGAAAGGCGCGCGTGAATGCCTCGTGAGAACCATATCCGGCGTCGATCGCCACGCTGAGAATATCCGGTGCGCCCTGCGTCAACGAGCGCGCGGCGCGCGTCAACCGTCGTGAACGGACGTAGCGCATGACAGGCCAACCTGTACTCATCGAGAAGAGGCGTGACAGACCGAAGCGCGACATGCCGCAAGTCGCTGAAATTCGCTCGAGCGTGAGTTCGTCGCCAAGTTCGATTTCAATAAACCACAGCGCCTTTGTAACCGGATTCATACCGTTCCCAAGATAAGTGTCCGACGGGAATATACGATATCGGCCGACGTTTCATTTGATCGTTCTTGCGCGATGTCTGGCGAACCCCGGCGACCAGGCCGGCTCAACTGTGTTGGTCGAGGCGACAGCACTGTCCATATGAAAAGAATTGCGTGAGCTTCAGAATGCCTTTCAGCCGTGTTGCGCGTCACGCGTGCTGCAACGAACCTCGTCCCCAGTCCACTGAGGCTACGCCCATGAATCGTCCGCCCGCAATTTCCACGCAACAGGTATCGAACGAACGCGTGATCGTCACTGAATGGCGTTTTGCGCCCGGGGCCGAGACCGGCTGGCATCGACACGGACATGACTATGTCGTCGTGCCGCAAACCGACGGACAGCTTCTGCTAGAGACGACGCAAGGCAATCGCGAAACGCAACTGCGAGCCGGACAGAGTTATGCCGGGCTAAAAGGCGTCGAGCACAACGTCGTCAACGCGACCGATCACGAGGTCGTGTTCATCGAGGTGGAGATTCGCTAGCCGATCGCGCGCATCAGATCGCCTCGGCCACACGCACAATCAGAAACGCGGCCGGCACCAGCATCAATTGCGCGAGCAGGGTTCCCACGACCCGCGCGCCGATCAGCGTGGTGATGGCGCGCCGGAATCGGTTTTCCGTGACGCGCCCTTCTATGACGTCGTCCGTCATGACGGATATTTGCGGGTCGATAACGACCGTCAGCACGATCGTCGCGAATCCATTGATCACCGAAGAAAGATTCGCGCAGGTCACGCGCAACTCCGGTTTCAAAAACCCCGCGTATAGCGACGCAAAAACGCCGACCGTCCAAAGCGACATGGCGAAGACATTCAGCGTAATCACTTTCCACGACACGCCGGCATCGGACGTCAATTGCGTCACGTTTTCTCTGGCAGGCAGGCGAGCACCGCCGCGAATGTACGCGATTCCACCGCGGCTGAACGCATGAAGCGCCAGCCGCGGAATCGATCGATGCACCTGGAAATGAATCACCGCGCGGCTGAAGTAGCGCTGAAAGGTGGGAATGAGAAACGCCCCCACGACCGTGGCAAGCGTCGCCGCCAACAGGAAAAGCCGGAAATCCCCCAGCATGCCGGCCTGTACGTGATGGGCGAGATCTTCTTCGACCCGCTTCGCCAGAAACGGCCCCTGGAACGAGTTCGCCGTGCGCGACACCAGCGCGATGATGCCGAACAACGCGAACGAAACGGCGATCCGTCGGGTACGAACCCCGGCGATCCGAACGGCGTAGGCCAGGGTCGCGATAACGTGGATCACGAACGTGAGCGCGCAGATGATGATCAGTTGGGTATCCATGAGCGTGACGGGAGTCCGGGCCGAGAGAGTCTACCCGACCCGCCTCAGCCCATCGGTACTGCAACCTCAGCGCGTGCCCACCTTATGCTGGCTCATCGGCATATCGGAGCGTCTTTCGAGTACGGCAGGCGCCGTTTCCCGCATGGACAGCGCGCACAGGCTGGAGATAATGCCGAGCAGCGAGAACATGACCGCCGGCCCCATCCAACCCACCACGCCATACAGGCCAGTGGCAACAAACGGCAGCAAGCCCGCCACGACCGACGCCCCGTTGTACCCCAGCGAAATCCCCGACGACCGCACATTCGCCGGAAACTGCTCGGAGAACCAGCTCGATTCGACCGCAAAGATCGGATCGTGGCTGAACAGCAGCGACAACGTCACCGCCGTAATGACCATGATCGCCGCACCGGTGTTGATCAGCATGAACATCGGCATGCCGAACACGATGGTGAACAACGCACCGAACAGGAACAGCGGACGCCGCCCTAACCGGTCGCTCAGCATGCCATAAAACAGATGGCTGCCGAGACCGAGCGCCGAACCGATCATCGTCCCCCACAGCACATTTTCTTTGGCAGACACATGCGCGAGGATCACGTACGACAGCATGAAACTGGTCGTGATGTAGTAGCCGCCCGTTTCCGCGAGACGCAAGCCGATGATCTTCAGGATCATGCGCCAGTCGCTGCGAATCACCTGCAACGCGGGCTGCTTGACGATCGTGTCGCTGGCCTTGATCGCTTCGAAGGCGGGCGACTCCTTCACGCTCAAACGGATAAAGAGGCCGATCGCCACCATCACGAACGACACCAGAAACGGCGCACGCCACACCCAGTTACCTTCGAACATCGTCGACGAAAGAAGGAACGCGCCGTTGGCCAGCAGCAGCCCCAACGGAATCCCCACCTGCGGCACCGCACCGAAGAATCCGCGACGTTTGGCCGGCGCATGCTCGCACGCCATCAGGACCGCACCGCCCCATTCCGCGCCGAAACCGATGCCTTGCACCATGCGCAGCAGAATCAGCAGTACAGGCGCCAATACACCGACCTGATCGTAGGTAGGCAGCGCGCCGATCAGCACGGTCGCGGCGCCCATGGCGAGCAGCGACCAGAACAGCACCGTCTTGCGCCCCAGACGATCGCCATAGTGCCCCGCCAGATAGCCACCGAACGGCCGCATCAGAAAGCCGACCGCCAGCGTGGCGAACGCCGCCATGATGCCGACGATCGGCTCGTTCGTATGAAAGAAGATCTTGCCGAACCAGCCGGCGGCGGCCGTGCCGTAGATGAAGAAGTCATAGCTCTCCACCGCCGAGCCGATCATCGATGCAAAGGACACCTTGATCGGATTGTCCTTGGCAGGAAGTGTCGCGGATGAGGTACTCATGGCTTGTGTCTCCGAATCGTTTTAGTAGGTGAATAGCGCGCTGAGGGCGAAGCCCGAGGCTGAAACCGCCCGTCAACGCCAGGTTTCGATCACCCGGCTGTCGTCGTGCAATCCCAATCCCGCCTCAGCGGCCTGCCGATAACGCTCGTGCGCGATTTTCAGCAGCGGCACGTCGGCGCCACATTGCGCGGCGGCCGCATTCACCAAGCCGCTGTCTTTAACGAAAATATTGATCGCGCTGGTGACTTCGACGTCGCTGCCGGCCACCATGCGCGGCCCGCGATCCGACAGCATCCAAGAGCCGGCCGCGCCTTTTTCGATCAGCTTCAGCACGGCGGCCGGATCGAGTCCGAGCGCGCCGGCGAGATTCAGCGCTTCGGCGGCGGCCACGATATGCACCGAACACAGATGCTGATTCACCACCTTGATGCTTTGCCCGTCGCCGAGTTGCTGGCCCGTGACATGCACGCTGCCCATGGCGTCCAGCACCGGCAACACGCTGTCCACATCCTGCTGCTCGCCGGCCGCGAAGATCACGAGCATGCCGGTTTTCGCGCGCGCGACGCCGCCCGTCACCGGCGCATCGACCACGCGCGCGCCGGCCTCGCGCAAACGCGCGCCCTGCTCGCGCACGCTCGCCGGACCGACCGTGGACATAATCACCCACGTCTGCCCTTTTACCGCGCTCACGGCCTCATCGACCAGCGTCGACAGATGTTCCGGCGTGGCGACCATCACGACGACGATCTCCGCCGCCGGCGCCGCGCTGAAACTGGCGACCGCCTCGATCCCGCTCATCTGCGCGTTTTCACGCGCGCGGCCGAACACATCCACGCTGGTCACCGCATGCCCCGCCTGCTGGATGCGTAGCGCCATCGGCAAACCGATCGCGCCGACTCCTACAAAGGTCACGTTCATGGTGGTCTCCTCACGCTAACCATTGTTTGATGCTGCCCACCAGCGACGACGTCGAGATGCCGTAGCGGTCGTGCAGCGTGGGCAACGCGCCCGCCGCGAGAAACTGATCCGGCAGCGCGATCTGCCGGAATTCCGGCTGCACGCGTGCGCGCATCAACGCCGTGGCGACGGCTTCTCCCAGTCCGCCGACACAACTGTGATTCTCCGCGACGATCACGAGACGCCCCGAACGCCGGCACGCTTCGACGATGGTCTCCTCGTCGAGCGGTTTGATGGTGGGCACGTGCAGCACCGCGACGTCGGCGGCGCCGTCCCCGAGCACTTGTGCGGCTTCGAGTGCGCGCATCGTCATGATCCCCGACGAGATGATCAACACGTCGCGGCCGTCGCGCAGCAGCTTCGCTTTGCCGAGTTCGAACTGGTAGTCGTATTCGTCGAGCACCAGCGGCACCTTGCCGCGCAGCAGACGCATATACACCGGACCATCATGCGCGGCGATCGCGGCGACCGCCTGTTCGGTATCGAGCGCGTCGCACGGATCGACGATCGTCAGCCCCGGAATGCCGCGCATCAGCGCGATGTCTTCGGTGGCCTGGTGGCTCGGACCGTAGCCCGTCGTCAGGCCCGGCAGCGCGGCGCAGATCTTCACGTTGAGGTTTTCTTCGGCGATCACCTGGTGGATGAAGTCGTACGCGCGGCGCGTGGCGAACACCGCGTAAGTCGTCGCGAACGGAATGAAGCCTTCCTTCGCCATGCCGCCGGCGGCGCCCATCAGCAACTGTTCGGCCATGCCCATCTGGAAATGGCGCTGCGGGTACTCGTTGGCGAAGATGTGCAGATCGGTGTACTTCGACAGATCCGCCGTCATGCCGACGATATTCGGCCGCTTCGCCGCTTCCGCCACGAGCGCGTGCCCGAACGGCGCGGCCATGGTGCGCTGGCCTTCCGTCGCGATCGACGCGATCATCGCCGACGTCGTCAGGCGGGGTTTATTGATGACGGTGCTCATGCTCGGTCTCCCGCGGGTTGCGCTGCATCGAGCACGGCGATGGCCTGCTGCCATTCCTCCGGGTCGACGCGAATGAAGTGGTTTTTCTCGCGTTGTTCGAGAAACGGCACGCCCTTGCCCATCAGCGTATCGAACAGGATCACGCGCGGCACCGGCTCGCTGACGTCGCGCGCCTGATCGAATGCGGCAATCACGGCAGCGAGATCGTTGCCGTCGACGCGTTGCACATGCCAGCCGAAGGCGCGCCATTTGTCCGCCAGCGGCTCGAAACCGAGAATGCGCTGCGACGGGCCGTCCGCCTGCTGCTGGTTGACGTCCACCAGCGTGATCAGGTTGCCGAGTTGATGGTGCGCCGCGGACATCGCGGCTTCCCATGTGGCGCCTTCATCGAGTTCACCGTCGGACATCGAATTGAAGACCCACGCCGGGTTGCCTTTCTGCCGCAGACCGAGCGCCATGCCCACCGCGATGCTCAAACCCTGGCCCAGCGAGCCGCCCGAGATTTCCATGCCGGGGGTGTAGCTCGCCATGCCGGACATCGGCAGGCGGCTGTCGTCGGAGCCGTAGGTCTCCAACTCCGCCTCGGCAATCACGCCCGCTTCGATCAGCGCCGCGTACAGCGCGATCGCGTAGTGCCCGTGCGACAGCAGAAAGCGATCCCGGCCTTCCCACTCGGGTTCGTCGGGGCGCAGGTTCATCGCGTGGCAGAACGCCACGGCGAGCACGTCGGCGAGGCCCAGCGCCTGGCCGATATAGCCCTGGCCTTGCACTTCGCCCATGCGCAGCGCAAAGCGGCGGATCCGGTACGCATGGCGCGCGAGGTCGGCGTGGGAGTTAGCGTGGGAATTAGCGGGCGTGGCGGCGCTCTGTCGCCGTGTTTCGGTGATGGCTGTCATGTCTCCGTCCTGAATGTCTTTGGAATGCGGTGCCCGGCGTGGCGGGCTGGTCAGCTGACTCACTGGCAACAGATGCTTTTCATTCATCAGTTGCAAACCAGTTCGACGCAGAGCCAGCGTATCATTGGGAAAAACCCACTGACAAAAGAAAAGATTGCACCCATTCATGAACAAAATTCACGCATGAAGCCGATTCGCAAGTTACCGCTGCCGTTCCTGCGTGTGTTCGAGGCGGCCGGCCGCACCGCGTCGTTCGCGACGGCGGCACAAGAACTGGATCTGTCGCCGAGCGCGGTCAGCCACTCCATTCGTAAGCTGGAAGAAACCGTGGATTTGCGACTGTTCCAGCGCAGCACACGCGAGGTCACGCTGACCCGCGAAGGCGCGATCCTGCTCGAACACGTGCAGCGCGGCATGGAAGAGATGCGCCGCGGACTCGCGCTCGTCACGACCGACGAACCCAGTCCGCTGCGTCTTCACACCGCCCCGAGTTTCGCCACGCAATGGTTGCTACCGAGACTCGCGGGCTTCGTGAAAGAAAATCCCCGGATCGACCTGCGTTTTTCCGCGAGCACGGACTACGCGCGTTTCGAGGACGACGACTTCGACCTCGATATCGTGTACGGCGAGCCCAAGCCGTCGCCGTATGAAAAGATTCCGCTCGCGCTCGAGAAACTGACGCCGCTTTGCGCGCCGGAACTCGCGCGGAAAATTCAGCGCCCGGAGGATCTGTACGAACACACGCTCATTCAGTGCGACGTTCAGATGTTCCAATGGAAAGGATGGTTCGAGGCCAACCATCTGAGCCCGCCGAACCAATATGGATTGCGCTTCGATCGGAGTTCGATGGCGATCGCCGCGGCCGTCGGCGGGCTCGGTGTGGTGCTCGAATCCACCCTATTGGCCGAGCGTGAATTGAATCAGGAGACGCTGATGTCTCCGTTGATCGGCACTACGCGGGAAGTCCCGTACGTCGGTCACTATCTCGTGTATCCGAAACGGCTTCATCATCACCAGGCGTTCGACACGTTCAGGAGCTGGTTACTGAAGGAGTTGGGGATCGAGAACTTACCTGGCTCTTTAATCTAAACCGGTTTGCTAGATGGCACATGAAATGAAAAGTAAGTTGGGCTGCATTCCGACAATGCATCGAGCATTAAATTAGCTGGCACACTATTCAAATGCTCGCGCTCATTTAATGAGGCATCCGACGTACTTGCTTTAGATTCAGGACTGCTTTATCGTAAGCCGTATCGCGTCGACAAGAAGCAAAATAGACGGCACTCCGGCTGCACCGCAGCAACGGCAAAGACACTAAACGAATCGATCAACGCACAGGCCAGCGTTAGGCGCAGGGCCAGGTTCTTCGTCAACGAAGAGTCCTGCCAGGTTGTCATCCATCACTAGTCGAGCTCTTCTGAAAGCCGTCAACCTATGCAAAGCAGCTATAACCTGGGGCTAGTCGCCTTTTCGCTTGTCGTCGCGACACTGGCGTCCTATACGGCACTCGATCTCGCCGACCGTATTTCCTTACTCGCTTACTCCCGTTCCCGACACATATGGCTAGCCGGCGGTGCATTGGCCATGGGAATCGGTATCTGGTCGATGCACTTTATCGGCATGCTCTCGTTTTCCCTGAGTATTCCCATTGGCTATGATTTTGCGGTGACGGGTTACTCGCTCGTCATCGCCATTCTGGTTTCGTGGTTCGCGTTGCATGTCGTCACGCTCGATCGTCTGAAGATGTCGGGCTTAATCGCCGGCGGCACGCTCATGGGTTTCGGTATTTCCGGCATGCACTACCTGGGCATGGCCGCGATGAAGATGAATCCGGCTATTCAGTACGAGCCCACCATCTTCGCCGCGTCGATTCTGATTGCGATTGCCGCGTCCACGGCGGCACTCTGGCTCACCAATACATTGCGCGGCGCGGGGCCGAACCGTTTGATGCGCAAACGTATCGGCGCGGCTTGTGTAATGGGCGTTGCGATTGCCGGCATGCATTACACCGGCATGGCCGCGGCGGATTTTCCGGTTGGCTCGATTTGCGGTGCGGCGGGCGGCGTCAAGCCTCAATGGCTGGCGCTTGCGATCATTCCGTTGTCGATCGCGATTCTTGTCGTGACGTTGCTGCTTAGCCGACTCGATGCGAGAGCGACGTTTCTGTCGAACTCGATTACGCGGCTGAATGAGCAGATCGATCGGATCCAGGGGCCGGCGCGGTAAGCCGCTTCAACCTTTACGCGCCCCTCATTGCGGTTTCCGCGCGTAGTAGATATCCCATTCGTCTTCCGCCTCCTTGACGAACCCATGCCGCTGATAAAAGCGGTTGGAGTCGCTATCGCGAAGCGCGCCCAGTTTGACTTCAATGGAACGCGCGTCCGCATCGGCGAGGATCGCCTGCATCACGGTGGAGCCGATGCCCTTTCCCTGATGCTCAGGCACGACATAGAAATGATCGAGCTTCAGATAGCCCTTTTCGGGCCGCGTTAATACGAAGCCCACCGACACGCCGTCGATCACAATGAACTTGCACAGGTCCGGCTCAAACGATGCAAGAAAACGATCGCGCGCCCGCTGCGGGTCGAAGCGGCCAATCCGCTCCAGACTTTCCCTCATCGCGGCGATACGCATTTGAACCAGCGTGTCGGCGTCGCCGTGAGTTGTGTTCGCGAACGTCAGGTTCATTCTCATGGCTCTAAAAATAGCGTTATTCGTGGGTCTACAAATCATGGCACGATTTTCTTATCGTGTGAGCCTTCCCGATTAAACGCACGGAGTTCCGCCATGACTGCCCCCGAAGCCGCGCCGCCATCCGAGCGCAGCCGCATTCGCCGCCTCGCGCAACGTGGACATTACGACCGCGCCACACTCCACGCGGTCATCGACGCCGCGTACGTGTGCCATGTCGCCTTCACCGACGACCACGGCGTGCACTGCATCCCCACCGCGTGCTGGCGCGACGGCGACTATCTGTACATTCACGGCTCCAACGGCAGCCGCATGCTGAAGCTGGCCGCCAGCCGCGCGCAGGTTTGCGTGACGATCACGCACCTCGACGGCCTGGTGCTGGCGCGTTCGGCGTTCAACCATTCGATGAACTATCGCTCGGCGGTTATCTACGGTGAATTCGATGTGATAGCGGACGCGCTCAAGTCCGCGGCGCTCGATACGTTGATGGAGCACATCGCGCCGGGCCGTTCACGAGAAGCCCGCCCCGGCGACACCAACGAACTGGCCGCGACGACCATCCTGCGTATTCCGCTCGACGAAGCCGCGTGCAAGATCAGCAGCAGCGGTCCCGAAGATGACGAAGCCGATCTGAATCTGCCGGTCTGGGCCGGCGTGCTGCCGCTGGCGCTGCAACCGGGAATGCCCGTGGTCGTCGCCGCGCCGCGCGGCACGCCCGACTATGTGGAACGTTGGCAGGACGCTGCGGTTCATCGCACGGCCGTGGACGCGCTGACGTCGACAACGTCCTGATCGACCCCGCGCGCTCGCGTCACCCTGCGTGCTTCTGCCGGTCCACTTCTTTCGACTGATCCGGCGAAGCCGCGGAGGTCTGCTCGGTGCGTTGCTTCAACGCCTCGTTCATCTCGCGCATGCTGTCGACGGTGGCTTTCAGAACACTGAGAGTCAGCCGCCCGACGAGAACCCCGGTGAATGTTTCGCCTTGAATAAAGCGGGTTCTGTTGCCCACCGGCTCAAGAACGAACCAATGCTCGCCGTCGAAGAGACCAGGAAGCCAGACGTACCCTTTCCATCGCAACTCCCGCTCCGGTCGAACCACAAGAATTCGCGGATGAAACACCATGGCGTCCGGCCCGGTTCCTTCGGCGAATTCAATCACGTTGCCTTCGCGGAGTTGTCCCTCCAGCCGCGAAATCTCGGGATTCCACGCGGGGTAGTCGGCGGTTGCGGTGAGAACTTGCCAGACTGCTTGCGGCGAACTGTCGATCAACACGTCGGTTTCTATCGCGCCATTGCGGTGCAGCGCGAATAGCGCCAACGCAACTACGACAATCAGGCCAGGTAAGCCGACAATAAAGCGGTTCAGCAGACTCAAGTTTGATTCCTCGATGTATGCGCGGGAGCATCGTTATCAATGAGAATGATTTCGTCCAATCCTTCCGACAACGACGGCGCCTCGAATAGCCTGAAGACGTTGGCGATCGCCTCATCCGGCACGATCTCGTCGTGCGGACGGGTTCTGTTGCGGCCCAGAGCCGTTTCCAGAGAAACCCTGATCCAGACCCCCGTAACGGGCGATTTTGCACGTCTCGCGATCTCAATCAATCGCGATCTGCGCGCCGCAGTGGCGAGCGTCGAGTCCACGCAGATGACGTCCGCCGCAGACTGAAGGCGCGCCTTGACCCAGGTGGATTTTCCTGAGCCCTGCACGCCGATTACCAGAAAGACTCGCCGCGGGCTGTCCGCTAGCGCCGCGGCCAGGTCGGCATAAAGTCGTTCCCAAGCCGTCGTGTTACGTTCGGGTGTAAAGACCCGTCGGCCGTCTATCTGAAGGTAATGATCGGGATTGAGATGCACGGAGTAAGGAGTCTCGTAGCGGACGGGCGCCGCACTATCGCCCAAGCGGCCAATAGGACATGAAATGCCGCTCGTCCGTCGATCGATCGACCTTGAAGCCGTTTCTCTCGTAGAGCTGTCGAGCCGGATTCACACGCAACACGCGCAATCGGATTGGCTTGCCACTCGCGTGCGCACTTTCAATCAGACCTCTCAACAGCAACGTGCCGACGCCACGCCCTTGATGCGTCGGCAGGACGTAGAGCTTTTCCAGCATCACGGCATCCGGCTCTTCCGCTACCGCAATGCAACCGATCTCACCGTCGTCGCTTTGAATGATCTGGTGGATTTCCAGCCGACACGCGTCGCGCGGTTCCGGGAACCAGGTGCCCCACGTCTGTACGGCATAGTCGCGCATGCATGTCTCGTGGACCGCCGCCAGAAAATCCCAATCAGACTCGGTAGCGTGGCGCAAAGTGATATTCGGCATCGAAGTTCTTTGCATCAGTGGTCCTCCATTTCAATTCGCCGCATCCCGTTCCTCGTCATCCCGCACCCAGCGCAAACCCCATGATCGGCTGCAAAAAAATATGGGTGCCAATGTGAGCGGTTTGCGCCGTGACAAAGCCATATCGCCAGTAGAGAAAACCCCACAAAACACCGGCCAGAATGAACCGCACGACCACATACAGCAGGAAACCCGGTGTCAGGTGCGGCGGATAGAACGGCGCCTCGTTGATCAGCATCGGTACAGCCTGCGCCAGAATAATGGCGAACCAGTAAGCGGCGCTCGGCAAACGCCCTTGCGAATCCCGCCAGACAAGTCCAAGAACCCATAGCACCGTCGACATGAAAAACAGACGGTAGAAAATGTCCTCATTGAACCCGCGCATCATGAAGTAAATCAGGCGTGCCGGCAGCGCAGACCCGGAAAAGTAGGCGACGTAACTCGAAGGCAGCAAGCGCCGAAACACAACAAGATCGACGAACGCGACGTAGAGCGCGACGAGCAGGCCAATGCCAAAAGCGACCGCAAGCGGATGACGAAGACCATGAGCCGCCAGTTGCAGGCCGCTTCGCTGAGCACAATACAGCCCAACGACACCGAGCACGAGAAACAAGGCGACGCGAGCCCACGGCATGCCGCCGGTGACGGCATCGAAGACTCTATCGAAACCTGCCCGCGACGCGATCAGCGCGCCGACGCCCAGAAGCACGCCGGCCAGCAGCCGGTTCGAACGAAGTGAGCGTTCGGGCAATGTAGAAATACTCATGGGCTTTCAGAAACCATGCAACACCTCGATGACGGTGAACCCTATTCGCTGGGAAATCCGCTGCGCCTGTATGACTCGAACGTATTGAAACATTGAAAAGAACGGAATGCGCGTTTTGATTAAACGAAATTCAGCTTTACAACTTTGCTGCGCGCGCCAAGCCGCACAGCGCCAGCCTGTATGATGGCGGCTCCGCGCCGGACCGGCCGCCCAGGCGGCTCGCCTGACTCGCGGCCAGCACCACGGCCACCGCGCGCCAACGCATTTCATTCACCATGACCAGGAGGAAGACCGCCATGACGGCCGCCACGCAATTCGATCAAGTTTCCGTTATCAAACGAGCCAACGTCTACTTCGACGGCAAGTGTGTCTCGCATACCGTTCTGTTCGCCGACGGCACGCGCAAGACGCTCGGCGTGATTCTGCCGGGCACGCTGAACTTCGGCACCGACGCGCCGGAACTCATGGAAGTGCAAGCGGGCCAATGCCGCATCCGTCTGGAAGGCAGCGACACGTGGCACACCTATAGCGCGGGCGAGTCGTTCCCGGTGCCGGGCAAGAGCCGCTTCGATATCGACGTGGTTGAAACGCTCGACTACGTTTGCAGCTATCTGTAAATGCAACAGCGACGACGCGCGGACCTAGGCCGCCCGTCGTCGCTCGCGAATGGCACGCTCATTTAAGCGGCCGACGCTTCCCCAACCAGCCAGTCGCGGAACGCAATCAGCTTCGGCAACGTGCCGCATTCCGGCCGGTACACGACGTAATACGCGAGCGCCGAGGTCAACGCCACCTCGGGAAAAAGACGCACCAGCCGCCCCGCCGCCAGGTCGTCGCTCGCCATCACGCTGCGAGCCAGCGCGACACCGTGTCCATCTATCGCCGCCTGCAGCACCGCGGCAGAGTTGTTGATTCGCAAGCCCCGTTTCGTCGCCACGTCTTTCACGCCGGCGGCGTCGAGCCATGCGTCCCACGTCGCGAACCCCGCGTGACTTTCCACCGACTGATCGTGAATCAGCGTCTGCCCGGCAAGATCGGCCGGCTTGCGCAAGCGGCGGCTGTTCTGCAGCAGCACCGGCGAACAGACCGGATAGAGCTCCTCGTCCATCAGCTTGTGCGCCGTCAGGCCGGGCCATGAACCGGTGCCGTAACGCACGCCGATATCGATACCCTGCGCGACGAAATCGAGCAGCTTGAGGCTCGTGTCGAGCCGCACGTCCGTCTCCGGCCATGCCGCCTGAAAGCGGTCGATGCGCGGCAACAGCCACTTCGCCGCGAACGCCGGACTCACCGTGACGGTCAGCACACCGTTCGCCGATCCTTCTTTCAAACGCGACAGCCCCAGATTCAGGCGATCGAATCCCGCGCGAATGTCCGGCAGCGCGCGCTGCGCCACTTCCGTCGGCACGAGACGCGCGCGGCCGCTGCTGCTGCGATGAAACAGCGGCGTGCCGAGCCAGTCTTCGAGGCTGCGCACCAGTTGCCCGATGGCCGCCGGCGTCACGTTGAGCTCCAGCGCCGCCGCGGAAAAGCTCTGATGCCGGGCGCTCGCCTCGAAGGCGCGCAACGCGTTCAGATAGACGGGTGACTTCATGATTAAAAGAATTTCTTTACTGGTTGCGAAGATTATCTCATTTGCCGGGGTGGCTTGAGACGCCAATAATCACTTCGTGAATTAAACAAAATGCACGGGAAAAAGCAACGCGTTCAAAAGACGCGGGGCTGTCCCGATTCTTATCACGGAGAAGCATCATGAACAGTTTTTCTTCTAATGTCGCCATCGTCACGGGTGGCGGTTCGGGTATCGGCAAGGAAGTCGCGCGGCGTCTGGTCGAAGCCGGCGCGTCGGTGGTGATCGGCGGCCGCGACGCGAAAAAACTCGCGCAGGCCGCCAGCGAAATCGATCCGGGCGGCGCCAGGGTGCGCACGCTGGCGGGCGACATCGCGTTGCCCGCGACGGCCAACGCGCTGGTCGATCTCGCGACGCAAGCGTTCAGCGGCGTCGACATTCTGATCAATAACGCGGGCGTGTTCCGTCCGAAAGCGTTCCTCGACGTCAACGAGTCGGAGTACGACTGGTTCCTCGACACCATTCTGAAGGGCAAGTTTTTTATGGCCCAGGCAGCGGCACGCGCGATGAAACTGCGCGGCGGCGGTGCGATCGTTCAGACCGGTTCGCTGTGGGCCTTGCAGGCGATCGGCGCGACACCGTCGGCGGCTTATTCGGCGGCGAACGCGGGCGTGCATGCGCTCACCCGCAACCTCGCAATCGAACTCGCGTCGGCCAACATCCGCATCAACACAGTGGCACCCGCGGTCGTCGAAACGCCGGTCTACAACACGTTCATGAGCGAAGATCAGGTGAAGGACACGCTGCCGACGTTCAACGCGTTTCATCCGCTCGGCCGCAATGGGCAACCTGCCGATATCGCCGAAGCGATCCTGTTCCTCGCGTCGCCGCGAGCGTCGTGGATCACGGGCACGGTGCTGCCGGTGGACGGCGGCGTAATGGCGGGACGTCAGGCTTGATCGCGACGCGTCAGGCCACCTCGGATCACGGTGAAAGCGATTGACGTCGGCGACTTCGCAGCCGGACAATTACCTCCCCTTGCGGTCGTTTTACCACGGCCGCAAGACGGTGTTTCGCGTGCCTCCACATGGAGATTCGTATGAGCTATCACCTGGAAGGGCGTCTACTCGAGGTGTGCAATTGCAAGGTCCTGTGTCCCTGCTGGATCGGCGAAGACCCCGACAACGGAACCTGCGACACCATCGTCGCATGGCACATCGACAAAGGAACGGTTGAAGGCGTGGACGTGGGCGGCAATACCATCGCGGCCGTCGCGCATGTCCCCGGCAATATCCTGCAAGGCAACTGGACCGCCGCGATTTTTATCGGCGATCAGGCGTCGCCGGAGCAGGAAGCCGCGCTGTTGAAGGTCTACACCGGCCAGGCCGGCGGCCCGGTCGCCGACCTGGCCAAACTGATCGGCCAGGTGGTGTCGGTGGAGCGCGCGCCGATCCGCTTTACCGTGGTCGCGGGCAAAGGCGAACTTGAGATCGGCACGAACTACTACGCGGAGCTCGAGCCCTACTCGGGGGCAACCGGCAACCAGACGACCCTCTCCGACACCGTGTTTTCCACCGTGCCGGGCGCGCCGGTTTTTGTCGGCAAGGCGCCCACCTATCGATCGAAAAACGCGGCGCTCGGCATCGACCTCCATATCAAGAACCATAACGCGCTGCAGAGCACCTTCGTCTTCGACGCATGAACGCGCCGGCAAGCCGGGCACCGTCCGGCTCCTCGCGCCATGGTCACGTGTTCGTGCCGCTAATGGCTGCGTTGATCGCGCTCGCCTGGGCGACGTTGTGGGCATGGGCGCGCAGTCCGTATGGACGCTATCTCGACCACGGCGACTGGACCGCCTCGGGGCCGGCGGCGTTTCTATGCCGCACATTGCCCGCGGGCAATGTGCTATTGCCCGCGCTGCTCTACGCCGTCGCATGGATTCTGATGACGGCAGCCATGATGCTGCCGAGCACCTTGCCGCTCTTCAATGCATTCGACCGCCTGACCGCGCAACGTCCCGATCATGCGCGTCTCCTCATGCTGCTCGGCCTCGGCTATATGACGGTGTGGGGTGCTTTCGGACTCGTGGCGCACCTACTTCATAGCGCCGTGTTCGCGCTGTTTGCCCGCGTGCCCGCGCTCGCGTGGCATGGCTGGATGATCGGCGTCGCGATCGTCGGATTGGCCGGCGCATTCCAGTTCAGCAAGCTCAAACATCGTTGCATGGACAGGTGCCGCACGCCGCTGAGTTTCGTTATCGAGCACTGGCATGGGCACGCGCAGGCCCGCCAGGCGTTCGCACTCGGGGCGCACCACGGGCTGTTCTGCGTCGGTTGCTGCTGGGCGCTGATGCTGTTGATGTTCGCGCTCGGCACCGGCAGCCTCGGCTGGATGCTTCTGCTGGCGGCCGTGATGGCGATCGAAAAGAACGTGCGCTGGGGCAGGCGGCTTAGCGCGCCGTTCGGCGTGGCGTTGCTGTCGTGGGCAGCCTTTATGGCGGTGACGCTCGCCTGAAGCGCGCGGGTCCGCTCGCGTGGCGAGACCCTGCGCGCCACGCGTGTTGTGCGACGCGCGCGACATCTTCAGCGTTCGCGCGACCGCCTCATTCAGCGGCCGCGACACCCGGCCTAGCCGCCTTCGCGCGTGGCGTCGTCGCTAGCCGCTTCGTGCACCACTGCACGAACATCGCCAGCAACGCGGCCTCGATAAACGCGACCAGTGGACGCTGATAAGGCAACGCGAACGACAGCAGCAAACAGAACGCGGCAAACGAAAACCGGCCGAGCACCATGCCGCGCAGCAGCGAAATGACGAAGTCCGGACCATGCGCCCGATGCGACGACACCGACAGCACGATGCCAAGCAGCGGAAACACCGCGAGCAACCCGCTCCACGCGGCGCCCACCCTTCCCGACAACGACGTGACCAGCAGCGTCAACACCGCGCCGGCCACCATCCGGCCAAGCAGGTCGGTGCGCGACAGCGGCGCGCCGGCCGCGACCGCCGAACTGCGCGGCAGGAACGACTGGCCGAAACACACCGCGGCGAGCGCCACGATCGCAGCCCATAACGGCGACGCAGGCAACCAGGACAGACCGCACGCGGCCACGAACCATGCGCTCAGGCCGGTCGCCAGCGCAAGCGGCCAGGAGCGCGTGCGGCAGGTCCATGCGTAGGCGAAATTGAAGGCTTCCGAAGCGAGAATCGCGGACAACGATAGCGTCGCGGCACGCGCGCCGAATGCGGGTCCATGCGCGAGCACGAGCAGATACAGAATCGGCCCGGCGACCACCGGCAGGCCAGCCAACCAGCCGGCGATGGATGGCCCCCACCACTTGCCCGACATCGAAACGATCAGCAGAAACAACGGGACGAGCGTGAGTTTGAGCGCGAGCATGCCGGAATCGAGCGGAGGTAAAGTGGGATCATACCGTGCGCTTCCGCCCGCTCCGCCCGGTCCCTTCCACAGCCGGTTCTCTTGACCGTCAATCAGACAACCGGCGGCACAGGACGCGCATCATGCCGCCGCAACGTGCGATACAGCATCCACGTAGCGGCCGAGCCCATGCCGATCGTCATCGACCACGCGACGCCCGTCACGCCCCAGTAGTGCGTCATGGGCGGCACGATGGCGATCAGCAGCACCATCTGGATCAGCGACGCGTGCGTGACCGCCTTCGCATCGCCGACCGCCCGCAGGTACGCGACGAACACCGCGATCAACGCGCCGATCGCCATGTTGATGACGAAAATCTTGAAGAGCGGCACGGCCGACATCCACGCCGGCCCGAGAATCAGCGAGAACAGCGGCTCGGCGATCATCCGCAGCAGCACGACCAGGACCGCGAGGCCAGCGGCCACGATCATCAGATATAACCTGACGCGCCGCGCCGCCACGCGCGCATCGTGCCGGTGTTGCGCGGAAAACGTCGGAAACAGGTATTGGCCCATCGCGAACGCGGCGTCGGTCAACAGCATCTGCGCGAGCTTCGACGACATCTGATACGCGCCGAGTTGCGCCGGTCCGAGCAGCTTGCCGACAATCACCTTGTCGAACTGGTTGAGCAGCAGGTTCACCACGCTGCCGGCCCAGATCCAGCGGCTGAAGTCGATGTAATGGCCAATGCCGGCCCACGCGAGCCGGATCGGCGGACGCGGCCGCATCGTGATCCAGGTGAGCAGGCTTTTCAGCGTATCGCCGACGATCATCCCGATCAGCAGCGAATAAGCGCCCGCGCCACTCAGCGCAAGCGCGAGTCCGGTGCAGCAATCGAGGAACGCGGCGGCCGTCTCGATCCCCGCAAGCTGCTGAAAACCGCGATTACGTTGCACCACGAAATAAGCCGGCGAAGCGAGGCCGCGAATCAGCGGCAACGCCGCCGCGAGTTGCAGCAGCGTGAGCGCATTGCCGAGGTGAAACTGTCGATTCATGACCGGCGCGAGCGCGACCAGCAGCAACGCGACCACGATGCCGCGTGTCGTCAGCGTGGTCCAGACGGCGCCGAGTTCCTGATGCGTGGGCGTGTCGCGTCCCTGGATCACCGCCTGCGCCAGACCGGTATCGGACAGCGATTCCGCGATCGCCACCGCGAGCAGCGCAATGCTGACGCTGCCTATCGCCGACGGCCCGAGAATGCGCCCCAGCGCAAGAAACTTCACCGCCACGAGACCGCGTACGACGACCTGCTGCAACAACACCCAGGTGGGCGCACTCGGCCCAAGGCCCCCTCGCACCGAGAAAGCCGTAACCCTGATCGATCTCACTGTCTCCCCTCCCTGGTCGCTTGCTCCCCGGATGGCGTCTTGTCATGGCGATCAGGGCGGATGCGGCGTCGACCGAATTTGCGTCATCTTTGCGCCACGCTCTGTGCGGCACTGAACGTGGCGTGACAAAAATATGGCGAAGGCAAGTCCGGGAGACTTTGTTTAGGAACGGAAAGCAAACGGAAACGGCCGTGGCAAGCCCGGCCTTCCATGATCGATGCCAGGACCTCAGGGTATTTCCCTGGCGATACCTGGAGGGCCGGCGCGGCGGCGTAGATCTTCGGTGGTCGCGCCGTCGCCGTCAGGACGCCAACCCGGTGGTTTGAACAGATACCCGCAGACTTCGCCCAGCGAACGCGCGGTCTTCAGATCGCGCCACAGTGCGCGCCAATGATCGAACTCGATCGTCAGCATGTTGTAGGTCGTGACCGGTTGCACGAGTCCGTAGCGGCATGGCGTGTCGCGCCGCTCCGCGATATAGGTGCCGAAAAGCCGGTCGAACACGATCAGTACACCCCCGTAGTTGCCGTCCAGGTATTCGAGGTTCGACGCGTGATGTACGCGATGCGCTGAGGGCGTGTTCAGCAGCCATTCCAGGGGTCCGAGACGCGGAATCCAGGTCGCGTGTATCCAGAACTGGTACAGCAGGTTGAGCGACAGAAAGATGAGCACGACGCGCGGCGGCATACCGAGCCATGGCGCGAGCAGAAAGAACAGTTGCGAACCGGCGAGGCGGCCGGCCCACCCGAAACGATACGCTGCCGACAGCGTCAGTTGGTTCGGCGAATGATGCACCGCATGGTTGCACCAGAACCAGCGCGTGCGATGCGCCGCGCGATGAAACCAGTAGTAGCAGAACTCCTGACCGATGAAGCAGGCGACCCACCCGCTCCACTGGTTCATCGGCACGGTCCAGAGCCGGTGATGCCAGACCCAGTTCATTGCATCGCCATAGAAGGCCAGCGGCAGCAACCAGCGCAGCGGATATTCGCGGACCAGGAAGTCAGTCACCGACACCGCCGCGGCGCGCCAGTCGTAACCGTGCCGGCCGCGTCGAACGGTGAGCACCACGGCTTCGGCCAGCGACGCCACGAGCACCACCGCAACACTGTATTTGAGGATCGTCAGCAACACGTCCATGCGCGAATACTCCGTATCGGCATGCGGGCTAGCGTAGATCGGCAAGCCTCGTATCGCAAGAGCAAAGTCATTCGCCAAACGCTTGCAACGCGAACTCGACAAAACTGCGCAGCTTCGGCGAGCGATGATCCGCGAAGTAAACCAGATGCATGGGACGGCTCGGCAATTCGTAAGCGTCGAGGACTTGCACGAGACGCCCGGCGGCGACATCTGCTTTCAAAAGCACGGCGGGCTGCATGACGATCCCCAGACCCTGCAACGCGGCCACGCGAAGCGCCTGGCCATGGTTGACGCGCAGACGGCCGGTGACCGCGACATGACTCGTGCCCTCGGCGCCGCTCAGCCGCCACGGCGCGCCGGACGACGAACTGAACGCGAGGCATTCATGCCCGGCCAGATCGTCGGGATGCTGCGGTGTTCCGCGCGCGGCGAGATAGGCGGGCGACGCGCAGATCATCATCCGGTACGGCGCTAAAGCACGCGCGACCAACCCCGTGTCCGCAATCGCGCCGATCCGGATCGCGGCGTCGAAGCCGTGCTCCAGCAGATCGACGGTGTGATCGCTCAGCGATAACTCGACCTCGACTTGCGGATGCTGCGCGAGGTAATCGCCGAGTGCGGGCGCCAGCGCTTCACTGCCGAACGACACGGGCGCCGTCACGCGCAGCGTGCCGCTCGGCACGGCCTGACGGTTTTCCGCATGGGTGTCCGCGGCGGCGACCAGACGAAGAATTTCCTGGCAGCGCACGTAATAGCTTTCGCCGAATTCCGTGAGGCTCTGACGCCGTGTCGTGCGATTGAGCAGCTTCATGCCGGTGCGTTTTTCCAGCGCGCGCAGATGGTTGCCGGCCATCGTCGACGACATGCCGCAGTCCGCGGCGGCCGCGCTGAGGCTTCCCGCGTCGACCGCGCGAACGAACACCCGCATGCTATCCAGAAGATCCATTTGACACTCTCGGTTGCGACAGAATCAAGAGTTTCGCAGATTATCTCCGTTTTCTTTTAAATCATACTGCGGCTTCCGCGCCGACGAAGGCACTCCGCCTCGCGCGCCATTCATGGAGCCTCCGCATGACGACTCAATCGCCCGCTCTTTTTCCGCAGCGCTTCGCCGGCCGGACCGTGCTGATCACGGGTGCTGGAACCGGCATGGGCAAAGCCGCCGCGCTGCGTTTCGGCCGCGAAGGCGCCAATGTCGTGGTGGCCGGCCGACGCGCGGCCGAGCTCGACGCCGTGGCCGCCACCATCGAGAACGACGGCGGCCGGGCGCTTGCGATTCCAACCGACGTCACCGACGCCGACGCGGTAAGCCGTCTGGTCGAACGCAGCGTCGCCACGTTCGGCGCGCTACATATGGCCTGGAACAATGCGGGGATGCTGGGCGCCATGCAACCCATCGTCGACATGGAGCCGGAGGACTTCGATACGGTCATGGCGACCAACTTTCGCGGCGCGGCGCTGTGCGTGAAGTACGAGTTGCGGGCAATGCTGGCCGCGGGTGTGACCGGCGCGATCGTCAACACGTCGTCGTGGACGGCCCAAGGCGCTCTGCCAGGCACCTCGGCTTACGCGGCGAGCAAGGCGGCGCTCGATGCGATGATGCGAGCCGTCGCGATGGAGGTGGGCTCGCGCAATATTCGCGTCAATAACGTGAGCCCGGGCGTGATCGCTACGCCCATGTCGGCCGCCGCGCTGGGAGACGAACGCGCGATGCTACCGTTTCTATCGCACACGCCGTTGGGGCGTATCGGTCAGCCGGAAGATATCGCCGACGTGGTGCTCTGGCTGCTCTCGGACGACGCTCGCTTTGTCACCGGACAAAGCTTGCTGGTGGATGGAGGATTCACGCTGGGCGGTCTGCGGCCGTGGCTCAATGAGCTGGTGGCCGAGCACGCGTAAAGGACGAGCGGTCTCCTGACCGCTCGTGCCGCTTTAGCGCGTGCTCAGTTCCACTGCGCGAGCGTCGCTGAGATAGCCGGCCAGCCGAACCAGCATGGCATCGCACTCGCCCAGTTGCTGAACCGTGACGAACTCGTCCGGCTTGTGCCCCTGGTCCATGCTGCCGGGCCCACAAACCACCGTGGGAATGCCGGCCTCATCGAACAAACCGCCCTCGGTGCCGAACGCCACCGTGCCGAATTCGGACGAGCCGCTTAACAGCGCCAACAGACGCGCCGCCTCGCTATTCGGCGAGGTGGCCAGTCCTGGGTACGCGCTCAGCGGTTGCAGATGAATGTCCGTGTCGGCTTGCACCGACCGCATGGCCGGCAGCAATTCGGCGTCGGCATAGGATCGCAGTTCGTTCGAGACCGCTTGCGCATCGAAGCCCGGCAGCGCGCGCACTTCGAAATCGAACTCGCATTCCGCCGGCACGATATTCAACGCCCGGCCGCCTTTGATGAGGCCCGTCTGCACCGTCGTAAACGGCGGATCGAAACGCTGATCGTGATGCTCGGCCTGCGCCAGTTGCGCGCCGATCTGTCCCAAGCGACCGATCAGCCGCGCCGCGTATTCGATCGCGTTGACGCCATACGGCGCGTAAGCCGAGTGACACGCCGCGCCTTTCACCTGGCAGCGCATCGCGAGTTTGCCTTTGTGGCCCAGCACCGGTTTCATGCCGGTGGGCTCGCCGATCAGACACAGGCGCGGCTTGTGCGCACGCTTCGCCAGTTCGGCCAGCATCGGCCGTACGCCGAGGCAACCTACTTCTTCATCGTAGGAGAACGCAAGGTGCACGGGCAACGTCAGCGCCTGGTCGAGCAAAGCAGGCACGGCCGCCAGCACGGAGGCAATAAAGCCTTTCATGTCGGCGGTGCCGCGACCATACAAACGGTCGTTGTTCTCCGTGAGACGGAACGGCTCGACCGTCCACGCTTGCCCGTCGACGGGTACGACATCGGTATGTCCGGACAGCAAGATCCCACCGCGATCCTCGGGGCCGATCGTGGCGAACAGATTGGCCTTGGTGCGCTCCGGGTTGTAGAACAGTTCGCTCCGCACGCCGAGATCCGCCAGGTAATCGCGGATGAACGCGATCAGTTCCAGATTCGAATCCCGGCTCACCGTCGCGAAGCCGATCAGTTGTTCGAGCAGCGCGCGGCTCGACTGCCTATTCATCGCCCGGCACTCCATACCCTGGCGCTGCCGTTGGATTCAACGCGCGGGCCAGATAGTCCTGCATTTGCGGCCGATACGCCTGCCAGAGATCGTCGAGCTTGCCGATCGGGTCTTCATCCGCCCAGTCGAGCCGCAAATCGACAATCGGCCAACTCACGTCGCCCACCACCTTGAGCGCCGCCGAATGCACCGGCCCGGCTTCGCCGCCGGCCGCCATCGCGGCATGCATGGCCGACAGCAGACGATCCGCGAGCATCCCCAACGCGTTCTCAAATGCATGAACCATCGCGTCGATCACCTCGCGATCCGCCAGCAGATTGCCCGCGGCAACGCACTGCTTGCCGGCCACGGCATTGTGAAGACCGAGCGCTTCGGCACCGCTGAAAAACGCGGTACGTCCCTCGTTATCGATCACCGTCACCTGGCGATAAGCGCGCCACGCGTCGGTGCCGAGCGCGTGGTCCAGGGCCGCCGCCGGTTCGCCCTGCGGCGCTTCGAGGCCATCCAGAATCCGCGGCCCGAGCGCGGGCAGCGTGACGTTCTGCGTCGCGACCGCGCCCACGCCCGCGCGTACCCACGGGCACCGCGCGCCGACCGCGATACTGGACGAGCTGATGGCGATTCCAAGCTGCCCGGTGTCCGGACAGCGTCCAACGATCGAGAATGTCATGCCCTGCTCCTTAAGCCGGGTTCGCCTGCCAGCCGTCCGGGATCACCGCGATCACGTCGATTTCCATCAGCCACTGCGGCTGGCCCAGCGCACTGACGACCAGCCCGGTGGAGATCGGGAACACGCCTTTCAGCCACTTGCCGACTTCCTGATAGACCGGTTCGCGATAACGCGGGTCGATCAGATACGTCGTCGTCTTGACGATGTGGGACAGGTCGCTGCCCGCTTCCAGTAGCAGCTGCCTGACGTTTTTCATCGCCTGTTCGGCCTGCGCCTGCGGATCGCCGAGGCCGATCAGTCGGCCGTCGAAATCCGTGCCCACCTGGCCGCGCACATAAACGGTATTGCCGGCGCGAACGGCCTGGCAAAGATCGTTATCGAGCGACTGGTTCGGATACGTGTCTTTCGTGTTGAACATGCGGATGCGCGTATGAGTCGGCATTAATTCACTCCCAATTCGTTGACGTGTTGAACTCGCGATACGGCCGGCGAGCTGGCCGGCGCTTCCTTGCGGGACTGCGTTGTCTCGCGCTGCGAAGCGTCGCGATAGGACAGATATTTGCGCTGCGTGGCGATGTGGTCGGCGATATGTTTTGCGTCGTGCCACACGCCCCAGATAAACGTGGAGCCGCGCCGCGACAGCCACGGCAAACCCAGAAAATAGACGCCGGGTTCGCTCGACACGCCGCGTTGATGCTGCGGCTTGCCTTTGGCGTCGAACGCGTTGACGTGGAGCCAGTCGTAATCGACCGCGTAACCGGTCGCCCAAACGATCGAGGTCACGCCGGCCGCGGCCAGATCGAGTTCGAGAATCGGATCGCTCACGCAGGCCGGGTCCGCAAACGTGCGGCGCGCTTCGGGTTCTTCCGGCAGATCGAGGCCGTTGCGGGCGATATACGCGTCCGCCGCGTCCAGCAGCGACAGATAGTTCTCGTCGCCGCGTGCGAGGTTGGTCGCGAGATCGGCTTCGAAGGTGACGTGTGCATCGTCGAAGGTCTTCGTCAGACCGACCAGCGTCACGCCCTGATGCGCGAGCGCTCTGAAGTCGACGGTATGGCCGCCGCGCGCGCCGCTTACCGCGATCGTCACGTGTTCCTTGCCCGGCCGCGCCGCTTCCTTGTCCCATTCGCCGAGCACGCCCAGCCACCAGCAGAAGTCGCGATTGCGATAGGCGCGCGGAGGACGATCGTGCGGGCCGACCGACAGGTAAACCTGCCGCCCCGCACGCTGCAACTCATCCGCGATCTGCACGCCGGACGAGCCGGCGCCGACCACCAGAACGCCGCCTTCGGGCAGTTGCTGTGGATTGCGGTAATCCGCCGAGTGAATCTGCGTGAGTGTGTCCGTTTGCGGCGCGATCGGCGGAATCACCGGGCGCTGGAACGGTCCGGTCGCCACCACCACGCGGCTCGCCTCGATCACGCCTATCGACGTTTCCACGGTGAAGCCCGGCCGCCCCGCATGGCGCGCCACACTCGTCACCGCCACGCCCGTGCGGATCGGTGCATTGAACTTGTGCGCATACGCTTCGAAATAGTCGGCGACGCGTTCTTTCGGCGCGAACGCGTCAGGATCGAGATCGTCGAATTCCAGACCGGGGAAGCGGTCGTGCCAGACCGGACCGTTGGCGACCAGCGAATCCCACCGCCCGGTGCGCCAGCGTTCGGCAATGCGATCGCGCTCCAGCACCAGATGCGGCACACCGAGCTTGCTCAGGTGTTCACTCATCGCGACGCCGGCCTGACCGGCCCCCACCACCAGCGTATCGATCGAAATTTTTTCAGCAGTCATCGCTGTTTCCTTTTGAAAAGCGTTGGATGGCAAGCGCCGGCGCTACCGCCTCGCTCAACCATGAAGAAAATGTACGCTGGCCGCCTGATTTGGAAAAACATATTTAAAAAATCCATAGCATCGTTTTTTTCTATGCAAGGACGTTTTGTGTGGATCACAATGCAGCCAGTGGAACCCTGTTTGAGGAGAGAGACGGATGGAAAGCAATCCGCTGCGTTACTCGCTGCGCCAACTGCGATATTTCGTCGTGACGGCGGAAGCGCTGTCGTTCACCGCCGCGGCAAAGCGCCTGCATATCTCGCAGCCGTCTATCTCGACGTCGCTGGCGGATCTCGAGGAATCGTTCGGCGTGCAGTTGTTCATTCGCCATCACGCAAGCGGTTTGTCGCTCACGCAGGCGGGCCGCGACCTGCTGGGTCACGCGCGCAATCTGCTGAAGAATGCCGAAGACCTGCAATTGGCCGCAAAAGAAATGGACGGCGGCATGACCGGCACCATCGCGCTCGGGTGCCTCGTTTCGCTGGCGCCGCCGCTGATGCCCGGCATCATCAGCCGCTTTGTGCAGGACCATGCGGGCATTGCGTTCCGCACCGTGGAGGCGCATCAGGACACGCTGCTGAACGGCCTGCACGACGGCTCGCTCGACATTGCATTGACGTATAGCCTCGATATCACGGAGGGCATTACCTTCACGCCGCTGCTGTCGTTGCCGCCATATGTGATCCTGCCGAAGACGCACCGGCTCGCGCGCGCCCGCAAGGTGTCGCTCGAAGAGCTGTTGTCCGAGCCTTATGTGATGCTGGATCTGCCGCACAGCCGCGAGTATTTTTCAGCGTTGTTCGACGCGGTCGGCAGCCGTCCCGTCGCCGCGTTCCGCTCGTCGCAACCGGAAGTGGTGCGCGGCATGGTGGCGAACGGGCTGGGTTACAGCATCCTTAATTTCCCGCTGAAATCGAACCGCACCGTGGACGGCGAGGACTTCGTGATCAAGCGCTTCAAGGACGACGTGAACGCCACCACGCTCGGCATCGCGCAATCCAATGCGATGAAGCCGCGTCAGGTGGTGCGCCGCTTCTCGACGTTCTGCGAGTCGTATATCCGGCGGCTGCATATTGAGGGGTGATTCAGCGGTAATCGAGCGGCGCGGGTTCGGCACCACTAACGCTGCGTCGGAATGAAAAAAAGCAGCGACGAAGATTTCGTCGCTGCTTTCCTGCAGGGCAATTTTATTGGGCGCTTCAGTGAACCGCTTCAGTGAACCGTTACGCTCGCCTGATTCTGACGTCGACGATACGCGGTGTCCCGCGTGGCGAGCCAGTAGTAAAGCGGCGTCGTGACGATAAGGCCCACCAGCCAGGACAGATCCGCGCCGTCCAGGTGCGCCGAGAACGAGCCCACGTACATCGGCGTGTTCATGAACGGAATCTGCACGACGATGCCGACGGCGTAGGCGGTCAGCGCCTGCATGTTGAAGCGTCCATAGATGCCGCCGTCCACGCGGAAGATCGAATCGACGTCGTATTTCCCCTTGTGGATCACATAGAAGTCGATCAGGTTGATCGCCGTCCACGGCACGAGCACCACGAGCAACGCGAGCACCAGGTCGACAAAGTGGCCGACAAAGTCTTTCGACGCGCCCACCGCCGCAAAACAGCAGGCCGCCATGATGATCAGCGACAGCACGGCACGCGCCTTGACAGTCGGAATCCACTTATACGCAAAGGTCTGCAGCGAAGTAATCACCGACAGCACCGCGCCATACAGATTGAGCGCGTTGTGGCTGATCACGCTCAGCAGGAACAGAACCAGCATGAAAGGACCGATTGCGCCGGTGGACAGCTTCACGGCGTCCATCGTGTCGACGCCGGGAGGCACGGCGAGCACGGCCACCGCACCGAACACGAACGCAAGCGACGAGCCCAGCGTGCAGCCGAGATAAGTCGCCCAGAACGTGCGGGCCACGCCGACGTTGGCAGGCAGGTAACGCGAATAGTCGGACACGTACGGCGCAAACGCGATCTGCCAGAGCGCCGACAGCGACACCGTGGCCAGCCAGCCGGCGATATTGAAGCCGCCGCGCGTCAGGAAATCGGCGGTCGTCACGTGGGTCGCGATATACGTGAAGCCGATCACGATACCGATACCCAACACCCAGGTGCCGATCCTGTTGAGAATGTGAATGAACCGGTATCCGATGATGCCGATCAGTCCCGACCCCAACGCACCGACCAGAATGCCGACCGGCACCGGAATCGTCGACTCGATACCATGCAGCGACTTGCCCGCCAGCACGATATTCGACGCGAAGAAACCGACATACATCACGCCGGCAATCACCGTGACGAGCAGCGCGCCCCACGAGCCGAACTGGGCCCGGCTTTGTATCATCTGCGGAATGCCCATCTGCGGCCCTTGCGCGGAATGCAGCGCCATCAGCACGCCGCCGATTGCCTGACCGACCAGAATCGCAATGACACCCCAGAACAGGTTGAGGTGGTAAATCTGCACGCCGAGCGCGCCCGTGACGATCGGCAGCGGAGCGATGTTGCCTCCGAACCAGAGCGTGAACAGGTCACGCACCTTTCCGTGTCGTTCCTCGTGCGGAACGTAACCGATGGTGTGTTTCTCGATCAGTGGAACCGCACTGCGGCTGTCGGCCATATCACCCTCCCTTTCCTTCGTTGTTGCGCGTTGGCGCTCGATAAGTTTCGACCAGGGCGTTGACGTCGCGCGGCAGAGCGGCCTGTGCCGTTGCCTGCGCCCCATGTGTCAATTCAATTTACTGAGGCCATATTTCTTTGACCAACACTGTTTACCGATGCCTTGCATAGATTTTTTCGATGCAGACAAAGGTAAAGCGTGGCGCGCAACCGGTCGATGAGGGGCCGAAAACGCGTGCGTTTCTCAGCGCCTCACCACGTTCCCGCAGTCGCGCCGCCATCTACGGCGAGCACCACGCCCGTGGTGTATTCCGCGTCGGTCAGATAAAGCACCGCGTCCACGATGTCCTTCGTCGAACCGAGTCGCGCGGCAGGCTGCAGCGTCTTCATGAACGCATGTCGCGAAGGATCGTGCAGCGGTGTGTCGATCGCGCCCGGCGCCACCGCCGAGACCTTGACGTTGCTCGACGCCAGTTCGAGCGCGAGGGCTCGCGTGGCCTGATTCAAGCCACCTTTGATCAGCACCGGCAAGAGCGCGGGCACTTTCGCGGTCGGCTGCATGGCGATGCTCGCCGTGATGCTGACGATATGTCCTTGACGGTTGCGGGCCATATGCTCGGCCGCCTGCTGCGTAGGATAAAAGAAGCCCTTCAGGTTGGTGTTGATCAGTGCGTCGAGATGGTCGTCCGTGTAGTTCGCGATCGGCTTCGCGATGAAGATGCCCGCGTTGTTGACGAGCACGTCGACTTTCCCGAACGCGGCGATCGCGCGCTCGAACAGCGTGCGTGACGTCGCCGGATCGGCGATATCGCCGGCGACCGTCAGGAAGTTGGGCGGATTGCCCAGTTTCTGCGCAGCCGTTTCCAGACGCTCGATCGTGCGGGCATTGCCGACTACGTTGTCGCCGCGCGCCAGATACGCCTGCGCCAACGCAAAACCAATCCCGCTGGATGCGCCCGTAATGACCACGGTTCTCGCTTCGTTATTCACGGTTGAACTCCTGCCAGGAATGCGCGGAGAAAGCTCGCGGATCTGCGTCGCAGCGCGCCACGGCAGGGAATCCGCCGCACTTCGTCGATTCCCTGAGGCGGACTATACTGATGCCGTTTCAGTCGATAAATCCGGTTTTCTAAAAATCACCTGATACACCATGTAATGAATAGCAAACGGCAATTCGACGACCTTCTGCTCGGCAGCATCGAACTTTTCTGTCTGGCAGCCGAGCTGGCAAGCTTCACGGCGGCTGCCATGGCGGCCGGTGTCACGCCGGCGGCGGTGAGCCGTTCAGTCTCGCGACTGGAAGAGCGCATGGGGGTGCGACTGTTCGTACGAACCACGCGGCAGATCCGCCTGACCGACGCGGGGCGCGCGTATTTCGAGCAATGTCGAGAGGCGCTGTCGCAACTGGTCGACGCGGAGCGTCAGGCCACCGGGCAGCAATCGGAGCCGGCGGGACCGTTGCGTATCAGCATGCCGACGCCCTACGCGCACTACAGGGTGTTGCCGCTATTGCCGGAGTTTCGCGCGCGCTATCCCCGCGTGCAGGTCGATGCGCACATCAGCAATCGCAATATCGATTTCGCGGAAGAAGGCTATGACCTCGCGATTCGCGGACGCGCGCCGGTCGATTCCAACCTGATCGCCCGCAAGCTCGAAGATGCGGAATTGACTCTGGTCGCGACACCCGAGTACCTGTCGCGCAACGGCACGCCCACGTCGCTGGAGGATCTGAAGGATCACGAGTGCATCCAGTTCGAGCGGCCGAGCACAGGCCGGCGAATCTCGTGGACATTCAGGCGTGGCGATGAAACCGTCGAGCTGATCACGGACGGCGGCTATTCGAGCGGCGGCGACGTGCTCGGCGGCGTGACGCTGGCGCGTCATGGCGCGGGACTGTTTCAAACGTATCGCTTCGTGGTGGAGCGTGATCTTCGCGACGGCACGCTCGTCGAAGTTCTGCCTGCGCTGGGTGGCGCGTCGAGGCCGTTCGTGCTGCTGTATCCGCATGGCCGCCATCTGTCGCTACGGGTGCGGTGCTTCGTCGATTTTCTCGTGGAGAAACTCGCTGGTGACATGCGTGGGCGAAACGGTCGACGCTGAAGCGGGCGACTCAGCCACGCATCCAGAACGTGAGCGTTCGCCGCAATAAACGCCTATTGCGAGGGTCAGAAATTCAACTGATGCGCGGCTATGACGGATTTTCACTGCATTGGGAATGCGAGTGGACAACGGGACCTTCTCCGAAAATAATGTAGGTGCAGCTCACTCACTATTCCAACAAGGACGCCACCCCATGAGCACGAATAATCTATTGCTCAAGATGTTCCGCTATCAGGCCTGGGCGAATCAGGAATTGCTGGACTCCATGCAGGGGCTCGACGCCGCGCATCACGCCGAGGAACGGCATATTGCCCTTCGGCTGATGAATCACTGTCTGGTGGTGGAAAAGATATTCGCCGCTCATCTGGCGGGCGACACTCACGGTTTCGCTTCGGACAACACGTCTGATACGCCCTCATTAGACGCGCTGCGCGCGGAATTGTCCGCGATAGACAGTTGGTATCAGGAGTACGCGAGCACCGTCACGCCCGACATGCTGTCCCAATCGATTCCCTTTTCATTTACCGACGGCGATAGCGGCACCATGACGCGCGAAGAGATGCTGACCCACGTGGTGATCCACGGCGGCTATCACCGCGGCGAAGTAGGACGGGTCATGAAACAGGTATCGGCCAGCTCGCCGCAGAGTTTGCAGTTACCGTGGGACACCTATGCAGTTCATCTTCATCGCAGCGAGCCGTCACGCCGGCTGCGTGACGTCGTAGCCGAAGAATGAATCGAAGCGTCGCGCGCAAAGCTGGGCGCGACGCTATTGCGCTATTGCGCTATTGCGCTTATTCCGGCGTACCCTGAGCCGGATCGACTTCCGCGAATTGCGGTTTGGTGGCCTTGATATCGCGCGTGTTCTTCTGCACGGCAACCGAGCCGAACAACGCCAGAATAAACGCCATACCGTAGAAGCCTTTTTCGCTCAGCGCCAGCGTCGCGTTGAACAGCCCCGCGCCAAGCAGCAGGATGGACAGCAGAAGCGAAACCCAGCACAGGCCGTAGTAAATCGCCGTAACAGGAATGCCTTCTACGCGATCGCGCACGCTCTTTTGCAGCGAAATCGCCGCGAATAAACCAAATACGAGCACCGTGAAGTAATAACCTTTCTCGTTGAGCTGCATACCGGCATTCCACAGGCCGAGCAGAAACGCAAAGAATCCAGCCAGTAATGCGCCCCATGAAGCGGCAACGAATGCGAAAGACGGCTGTTGCGTGGAACGGTCCATAAAAACTCTCCTTTTGTCGATTAATTTGCTCGAAGGGTAACGCGATTTAGACGTGACCGCAAAAACTTATTGATCCAGCATGAGAAAAATGGATTACCCCGTTTAGTCTTAGTGTTAGTACGGTCTATGGCTTAATGACCGCTTCTCGTTGTCGAAAGCGCAGGCACTATTTCAGGGGTGTCGCTCACCATCCGCAAATGCGGGCTTCGAAGCAAACTCGCTGGCGTCACAGTGGGACGGTGCCACGGAATCCGGCCGAAATACCAGAGCCGCCAGAATCCCAGCTTCGGATCGGGATGACGCCGCAGCAGCGTCGCAAAGGTCTCCACCTCGCCGAGTTGAATACTTGTCGCGTCGAAAACGACCTCGCGAACGAAGCGCGAACAGAACTGCCCTCGCGAATTCAGATTGAAGCCGGTGTCGTAGAACGCGCCCATGCGGCTTGTCACCGCGTCGATCAGTTTGTGGCGATGGGTATCGTCAAGCGGCGTGGCGAGTCTCGCGATCGCGTAGCGCCCGTTTTCGGAGCGTTTGACAAAGCGTGTCATCGGCGTGGTTCGCGCTAAAGGAAAGGTGCTTTCCGCAATCAGCGGATCGTCGCCGCGATCGTCGATAACGATACCCACGTGATTCGTCCAGGAGTTCGTGGCGTTAGCCACCTCAAGAAACGGCCGCGCGGTGACGCGGATGAAAACCAGATCGCCAACGCGTAGATGGGCCAACGACGTTGCGTCCGCTTGTCTCGACATGCTGATCTCCTCGCTTGTTCGATGGAGCGCAGTATGCAAGCCGGTCGCAAATATCGCATTTTCTACTTGGAAAATTGCTTAGACTGATACCTTTGGTATCGAAATCCAATACTCCCATGACCGAGACCCGTCAGCTCATTGCAACGATCAAGCAGCAACTCAAAGCGGCCGGGCTGACTTATCGACACGTCGCACTGGCGCTCGATTTATCGGAACCGAGCGTCAAGCGTCTGTTTGCGGGGGAGAGTCTCTCGGTGGAGCGGCTCGTGCAGATCTGCGATCTGCTCGGTGTCACGCTGATCGAATTACTGCAGGACGCGGAGTCGTCGATTCCGCGCCTGCATGTCCTCACGCGTGAACAGGAGGCGCAGCTCGTCTCGAATGACAAGCTGCTGCTGGTGGCGATCTGTGCGCTGAGTCACTGGTCGCTCGAAGACATCGTGTCCGCTTACCGGTTGTCGAAAGCCGAGTGCATCAAGCATCTTCTCGTGCTGGACCGCATGGGAATTGCGGATCTGAAACCGGGGAACCGGATCCGCTTGCTGGTGGCGCGAGACTTCGACTGGCTGCAGGACGGCCCGATCCGGCATCTGTTTCTGGAACAGGGCTTGCCCGACTTCATGGAGAGCCGCTTCGACGTGCCGGACGAGTCCATGGACTTCGCTCACGGCATGTTGACCGAAGCGGCCTACGCTCAACTGCAAGTAGAAATGCGCAAGTTGCGCGGCAAACTGGCCGCGCTTCACAACGAATCGTCGGCCGCCCCGTTGACGGAGAAGCGCGGCACTGCCCTGCTTCTGGCAATGCGCGTGTGGGAACCTGAAGTGTTCAGAAAGCTCCGGCGGGCGGCGTGACGCCCGCCGGTTGGGAACGCCTAAGTTCTCTTCGATGAATGGATGCGCTTACAACCGTTCGATCATCAGATTCAGGTTCTGCACGGCCGCGCCCGACGCGCCCTTGCCGAGATTGTCGAACACCGCGGCAAGCAGCACCTGACCGTGCTCCTCGTTGGCGAATACCGTCAGGCGCATGTCGTCGGTGTCATTCAGCGCTTGCGGATCGAGGTGGGTCAAAGCGCGCGATTCTTCCAGCGACGTAACCTGCACGTGCGCCGCCCCGGCATAGTGCCGCGCGAGACAATCGCGCAGCGTCGCGCCGTCCACACCCGCGGCGAGCAGACGCAATTCGAGCGGCACCGTCAGCACAATGCCCTTCCGGAACGCACCATAAGCGGGAACAAAAAGCGGGCGATGCGCGAGCCCCGCGTGCTGCTGAATTTCCGGCGGGTGCTTGTGCGACAACGCCAGGCCATAGGTCTGGAACGGCAATGGCCGGGAAGCACCGGGGTTTTCATGCGCCTCCACGGCGGCACGCCCGCCTCCCGAGTACCCCGACACCGCGTGGATACCGAGCGGGTAATCGCGCGGTACTAACCCTGCCTCCAGCAGCGGACGCAAAAGCCCGATTGCCCCCGTCGGATAACAACCGGGATTCGTGACACGATGCGCGCCCACAATACGCTCCGCCTGCCCTTGCGTCATCTCCGGAAAGCCATAGGTCCAGCCGTCCTGCGTGCGATGCGCGGAGCTCGCGTCGATCACCCTGACGGCGGGATTGGCGATCATCGAGACCGCCTCGCGCGCGGCGGCGTCGGGCAGACAGAGAATCGCGATGTCGCACGCGTTGAGCGCCTGCGCGCGACGCTGCGAATTCTTGCGTTCGGCGGCGGCTAGCGTGACACGTTGCAGATCGGTCCGGCCGCGCAGACGCTCGTGAATCTGCAATCCGGTGGTGCCTTGGTCGCCATCGATGAAAACAAGGGGAGCGCTCATATCGGAAACTCTCGCGTGATCGGGGGAACGGTGAAATCGGGAACTGCTATCTTCCCCGTGAAGCTAGAATAGGGAAAGTTGAATTTCATGACGCTGATATTCAGCTTTTCTGAACGAGGAAAATCGCCATGCGAGAGATCAGTCTGGACCGCTTGCGCACGCTGGTGGCGATAGCCGAGCGCGGCTCTTTTGCGGAAGCGGCGCGCGCGTTGAACCTCGCGCCGCCCACCGTCAGCCTCCACATCGCGGAGCTGGAAAGCCGGATCGGCGCGCCGCTTCTGTCGCGCAAACGCGGGCAGGTGCGGCCGTCGGCCATTGGCGAAACGTTGGTGGAGAAAGCGCGCCGTCTGCTGGACGACGCGGAACGCACGCTCGAAGAGGTGCAGCGCCAGGTGCAGGGCCTCGCCGGTCGTGTGCGGCTGGGCGCGTCGACGGGCGCCATCGCGCACCTGTTGCCGCAGGCGCTCGAAGTACTGGGGCAGCAGCATGCCGCTATCGACGTTCAGGTTGCCGTGCTCACCTCGCAGGAAACGCTCACACGACTCGCGGACGGCTCGCTGGACGTGGGGCTGGTCGCGCTGCCGCAATCGCCCGTGGCGGGGCTCGTGATCAAACCGTGGCGCCGCGATCCGGTCATGGCCTTCGTGCCCGCTCAATGGCCGTGTCCGGCACGCGTCACGCCCGCCTGGCTCGCCGCTCAGCCGCTCATTCTCAACGACACCACCACTCGCCTCTCACGCCTGACCGCCGAATGGTTCGCGAACGGCGGGCAGCATCCGGCGCCGCGTATCGAGGTCAATTACAACGACGCGATCAAAAGTCTGGTGGCGGCGGGCTACGGCGCGGCGCTGTTACCTCATGAAGCCACCACGCCCTTGCTCGACACGCGTATCGTCATGCGTCCGCTGCGGCCCGCTTTGTGGCGCCAACTCGGCATTGCGCACCGAGCGGGACATGTCGAACGATCGACGCGACATGTACTCGACGTACTGTGGGATCTGCGGCTGAGATAGAGATTGAATGATATTTTTCATGGGTTGCGGCATTCAACGACATTCAACGCGGCGTGAATATCACGAATGTCGCTCACAAGTAATGTGCCCCGTCAGTACTGGTTTGTAATATGCCGTTTGCATTATGTAAAAGGGTCAGCTACAAACCGCTAATCGACGGCGTTACGCGAATCGGTGACAATCTAGGCTTTTACCGAACTGACCGACCACTCGCGCCATCGACATGTCGGCGATGTAAACCTACGGGTGGCGAAAACCGAATTCAGAATATGATGGAAAGATTTAACTCCGCAGTGCCGAATTCTCTCTTTCAGGAGTGGCAATAACGATGTACCCCGACGATGTACCCCGGACATTGTCTGAAATGGAAACAGGAATGAGCGCCGTCAGCAGCGTCCCTACCGAAGTTGCAATACCGCGCGATACAGCCGTGTTCGTGGCGCGTCAGCCCATCATGGATCGGGGCGGCCGCGTCGTCGCTTACGAACTGCTTTTCAGGGACGGCCCCACGGGACCCGGCCGCATCGACGACGATTTGCGCTGCACGACGGCGGTGGTGCAGCGTGCGGTCGGGTCGATCGGTCTCGAACGTCTGGTTGGGAACAAGGCCGCGTTTCTCAACTGCCCGCACGACTTTCTGTTCTCCGACTACCCGAACGTCTTGCCGGCGTCCCGATTCGTGCTGGAGATTCTGGAGTCGGTCGAACTGACTTCGAATCTCGCGCGACGTTGCAGCGAGTTGCGCGGCACGGGCTTCCAGATCGCGCTAGACGACGTGCGCGGCATGACCGACGAAATCCGCTGGTTTCTGCCGTCCGTGGATATCATCAAGATCGACTGGCCGTTCGTGGATCGCGACGCATTGCCGGAACTGGTCGCCGAGTTCAAACGTGCCGGCAAGGTCGTACTCGCCGAAAAGGTTGAAACCGTCGAGGACGCGGAACTGGCCCGGGAACTGGGTTGCGACCTGCTGCAGGGCTACTATTTTTCGAAGCCGCAGATCTTTTCCGGCAAGCGCGCCATGCCGCCGGTCAAGGCGATCCTTCGCGTGTTCGATCTGGTCGGCAGCGACGCGCCGTTGAGCAGTATCGCGCGAGCTTTGAAAGAAACGCCCATGCTGGTCGCGCAACTGCTGCGGCTTGCCAATAGCAGCGAGCAACCCAATGGCAAGGCCGAACGCATCTCGTCGCTGAAACAGGCGCTTTCTATTGCCGGCAGCCGCCGGTTGCTGCATTGGTGCGGGCTTCTGCTTTACGCCAATCGCGACGGCCTGCCGATCGACGACGATCCGCTCGTGCTGCTCGCGCAGCGGCGCGCGCATTTCATGGAGAAGGCAATCGACCTGCTGCCGGACGGATCGCGTCCGCTGCTCGCTACGGCTTATCTCACCGGCATGCTGTCGCTGCTGCATATCGCGTATCACATGGAGTTGCGCAATTTCGTCGACGAGTTGCCGGTGTCCGAATCGATTCGCGGGGCGATTCTCGACGGTGGCGGCGTGCTTGGTGAATTGCTGCTGATTGCCGGGCATCTGGAACGTGGTGAGGGAGAAGCGGCGATTGGCGGATTGCAACGGTTGGCTGTTTCGCCGGAAGAGTCGAGGAAGATGATTGAGTGTTATTGAAGGTTGGCCGCGCAGGGTCGGTGAAGCGATGGTTAGCGCCGAAGGTACTTCACTCGACGGTATTTCACCGTAAGAACTCACGCAGCAGTTAAGTGTTGACACGCGCTGCAATTGCAAAGAAACTTGACTCCATGCTGACGCTCAACTTCTTCTCTTTCGCGATGTTCCGCCAAATGGCAATCCGCTCGGATATGCCACGGGGGGCCTGTACGCGTTAGACAAGTAGATACGCAGCTTACAAGGCCTCGCCGTAATACGGACGAGGCCTTTTTGTTTATGGCGTCTCCGTGATCGGCATCACTCGCGGAGATCATCATGGACGAAAGAAGCCCAGAGTTGACAAGGTGTGCGGACGCCAATACCGAATGGCATGACGACAGGCGCGACGCGCATTTTCGCCTCAGCCGGATGTTGTACCCGTACGAGTACTGGAGTCTTCCAACTCAGGAAGAGCGGAACAGTCACGCGTTCAATGTGCGCATTGCTGAAGAGGATTCGCGCACCACTGCGCGGGCATCTACTAACGGCATGCGTGCGGCTGTGGCACGCTTGTGGTTGCTCGTGACGCGTAGCGTCACGACACGCTGAGCAATCCGTCGAGGCCGCACTATTGCGGCCTCACGGTTTGCCTGCCTCCATTTCTGCGAGATCACGCAATCAAGGAATCACCGGCTCGACCAACTTCGCCAATTGCGCCAGCGACTCCTGCCAACCGAGATAGCACATCTCCACGGGAATAACCTCGGGCACGCCTTCCTGCACGATCGTGAGCTCACTTCCGCACGATACCTGCCGAATGGAAACCGTCGTAGTCATCTGCCCGGGAAGATTCGGATCGTCGAACCGATCCGTATAGCGAATCTTCTCGAACGGTACGAGTTCGAGGTACTCGCCACCGAACGAGTGGCCCTCACCCGTGCCGAAGTTGTGAAAAGACATTTTGTACGTGCCACCCACGCGCGCATCCAGATGATGAACCTTGCAGGTGAAACCATACGGCGGAAGCCATTTCGCTTTCGCGTCGGCCTCCAGAAAGGCGCGATAGAGTCGCTCAGGCGTTGCGTGCAGGACGCGGTGCAGACGGATGATTCCGGTAGTCATGGTGTGTTTACCTTTCACTAAAAAAGTTGGACATACCCGTACGACGAATCCGCAGCATCGATATCGACACAGCCTATTGCCAGGGAAAACCCGTTGCGCCAATCGCGCGGACTAATACCCCACGCAATGGATGCGACAAGAGAAAGTGGCTGCCCACAAAAGCGACTGCCGCCACTGCCACTGCCTGGGTGCTGTCCATGGCCTTGTTCCTCGACTGATAGTGTGGGAAGACTGGATGAAATCGTTATAGACGATGCAAGTGCGTGTACATTTGCAACGAGTGGTCTCCGACCCGCCACTGCGTCTTCTAATCGGTCGTTATCGGAGTGAGTCAGTCCTACAGTCGCGCAGGAGCCCGTATGAACAAGCACAGCAAGAAAGCTCATCTTGAAGCGGCGGCGTCACATCACGAACAGGCAGCGCGGTATCACCACGGGGCGTCCCGGCATTTCGAAACGGCTCAGGGTCAGGATCATGCGCACGCCGCGCATCAGGCGATGATGGCCCACGGCCACACGTTGCAAGCCATCGACGAGGCTCACGAGGCCGGCGCGCACAGCACCGGCGCGCCGCCGACAACGCCTGCTTCGACCGCGCCGGGCGCCAGCAATGCCAGCATCGTTAGCGCGGCGGCGAAACAGCACGCAACCGCAGCGGAACTCCATCTGCAGGCGGCGCAGCATATGCGCCACGCCGTTAAACTTTTCGATCAGGATCGCGGCGCGGTTGCTCACGACGGGCAACTCGCGCTCACGCTAGCATTGCGCGCTTTGTCTCACGGCAACGAAGCGGCCCGGCTGTTTGTCAGGCTCGCTGCCGTCGACGCTTAGCGAACGAAGCGCGCCGGATCCGCGCGCGCTACGCACGGCGGGATCCAGCGTTCAAGCAGGACTAGGCTTTCCTCTCAAGCAAGTCCGCCGCGACGGTTTTCGCATGCGCGACGGCCTCTTGCGCATTGAGGAAGACACCGAGCTGATCCCAGTGTTCTTCCACCGCGTAAGTACCCCGCGTTCCTAGCGCGCGCTGGACGCGCAATTGCGCCGCATAGCCCCCCTCTTCCAGTGGCCGGGCCGTTGCCACGACTTTGTGAGGGAGACCCGAGCGCTCTGGCTGAACCAGCTCCAGAGAACCGCCCGGCACCCCCACATCGTTCAACGCATTCCTTGCCCTGCAATCCGGGCAGTAAAAACACCACCCGCTATCCTCGCGCTTGGGTTTGACCTGCCCGCGAGCGAGCACCGCGCGACACTCAACGTTTTCGCAGATGAACGGCATAGCTGTCTCCGGAGTTGTTTGCGGAAATCCTAGCATGACCGTCGACGCGCAACCATTGGCATTGATGCCTTATTTGCGCTGTGTCCGGTTGATCGCAGATTCAGGTGCGGCGCAGAACGCGCGTGTCAGAGATAGGTGGCGAGCGCGACGACCACGGCGGCCGCGATGGCGAGCAATAACAGCGCCAGCGCCGCCGACGCCGTCCGCGGCGCCTGGACGTCCGCCGGCAGGGACTTGCGGCCTGTCAGCATGGGCCGCAGCAGGTTGTGCCCCTTGGCGGCCGCGTAGAGCAGAATGGCCGTTACGTGCAGCACGACGGCGATCAGCAGGACGTCCCACACGACGGCATGCAGCGTGGAAATTGCATTGGCGATCGGTGCGGGCATCCATTCGGAAAGGGGACCCACGTCGGCGACGTCGTTGTAGACGTAGAGCCCGGTGAGGGTTTCCGTCAGTAGTAAAGCGAGCAGCAGAAGCACCATCCACGCGCCGGCGGGATTGTGGCCCACCTGCACGTCCGGATCGCGGCGCAACACGTGTCGCAGATGCTGCAGCGCGGCAACGGGCGACGCCAAAAAACTGCGGAATCGCGCCGTCTCGCTGCCAAAGCAACCCCACAGCAAACGGAATAGCACCAGCGCGAGCAAGGTTTCGCCGATCCGGACGTGCCAGTCCATCCAGTTCAATCGGATGGTGACGTAGGCGGCGACGACCAGCACCACCACGGACCAATGGAACAGACGGACGGGCAAGTCCCACACCAACACCGCTCGATGAGCAGACTGCTGCGCTGCACTGAGCGATTGATCGGCATCCATGCGTTGGCCCTCACGTGCTGATAGCTGAGTAGGCGACGCCGTTTTATCGCTCGACGAACACACCACGATAGCTACCATACAGCGACATGACGATCAGCGCTGTGGCCAGCGGCGTCACGATGAGTGCGCGCACAAGCATCGGTACGAAAGGAACCAGTAATGCGCCGGCGACGATCGCGAAGAGGCCCAAACACGCGACGGGCCAGTTGCGCACCACAGCACGCACACTCACTGTCATCGCATTAGCCGGTGACGCTTTGTTCAGTACCACCAGCGCCGGGGCAAACCACAACAGCGCAACCGGAATCACATGGAGCAACGCATTGAACACCGGCTCCAGCGCATTGCCCGCGCCATTGTGCGTGGCGTAAGCGAATGTCAAAGCATGCACACCATTGGCCGCAACGGATGCCTTCACGCTCACATGGAATGCCGCGAACAAAATCAATTGACCGATGTACGTCGCGGCAACGCAGCACGCTCCGATAGAGAGCAATGCGTTCCGCTGCGCATGGACAACGTCGACCATCTCACTGACCGACCACCGCGAACTATGACTCGAGCGCTCCTGCATCATCACGACGGCCGCCATGACGATCGGCGCGACGAGCATGCCCAGCATCAACAACGACGGCACAAGGTCCAATACCGTCGCGATATCGGCGCAGACCAGCACCGCCGCGAGCCACAACACCGGCCGGACACGAGCGATGCGCGCGCCCTCTTCGAACCAGCCTGCGAAACTCGCCAAACCGATCACGCGAGCGTTCGGAAGACGTGAGCCTTGCGCATTGTGTGCGCCGTTCGGGACTGCCGAGTCGTGCAAATAGTGCATTTTCATGACCATTTCCTTTTTACGGAGTGAGTAGACAGACGTGAGTCACCCGCGCCGCCCGTGTCAGGAGGCGTGCCCTGCTTCCAGCCGGGTGGTGATGACCTCAAGTTGCCGCTGAACGTAGTGGGCCAGCGCGCGCCAGGTCATGCGCGTCAGCCACACACAAACAAACAAACCGAAGACACCTGCCAGCAGCATCGCGAATCCGTAGATCATCACGCCGATGCTTGAGTGACGTGGTCCGAAAATCATCACGTCATTGATACCGTTCTTGATCGCGACGTGGTCGCTATCGATCACCACCGAATCCGAGCCGCTGTGTACGGACAGACTTTTGGGTTGGCCGCCCGCGCCTTGTACGAAGGACAAACGGTCGCCGTGATTCGAAACGTCCCACGCCATGGCTTTCGGATCGCTCCCAATTCGCGCCACGGACACATGGTCGCCGTCGGCATCTTTCAGATCGAGTGCGACGATATCGGCCCGTGCGATCGACCACGAACCGTCTTTCTCGACCTTGAACAGATCGCGTCCGCCGCCGACTGAGTCGATCTTCAACTTGCCGTCTTTATTCTCGATGTCTATCGGGCCCGCGAGCGTCACCACCGAAATTCGCGTGGCGTCATCGGGCCGAAGAAAGAAACGGTCGCCCACGACTCTGAAGGCCTTCATGTCCACTTGCGCAAGACGCGCGTCGTCAGTCCCGGAGGCGGCGGCGTCATCATCGTCATCGTCATCGTTGTCGTCGTCGCGCGATGCCTTGCCGCTCGCCTTACTGCTCGAATTCGCGCTGACGTGGCCCACATCGTCGCTTTCGAAGGTGAACGGCAGCGACGTGAACGACGACGGCCATCCCAACAGATGATGACTACCCAGCGCGATCACCGTCACGAATCCGGCGACCGCAAGCGCACCGGACACCGCGTAACCGACCGTCAGCATCAGGAGATAAAACATGAACGGAATCAGCAGGAACAACTGCAACAACCCGAGCCCGGCGATCGACACGATCACCTTCGCCAGATTGCCGAACGAACGCCGTGCTTCCCACTGACGCAAGGTCGCCTGGGCCTTCAACTCACGCGCCAGTTTGATCGGATCGCCGAGCGCCGCGACTACGTCCGCTTCATTGCGACCAGCGGCGAGTGCGTCACCGAAATACTCGTGGTAGTCGGCCACGATTTCATCCACTACGTGCTTTGGCAAACTCCCCAGTTCAACACGGAGTTTCTGGATAAATTCTTCCTGCGTCATTCCTGTTCCCCTGTTCCTGAGCGCATGCGGGATAGAGCCAGCACGCCATTGACCTCATCGACAAAACTGCGCCATTCGTCCTGCATTTCCGCGAGACTGTCGCGGCCGGCGTTCGTCAACGTGTAGTACTTGCGCGGCGGGCCCGAGCTGGATTCGACGAAGTACGTGGTGACCCACGCTTCAGCCTGGAGCCGGCGCATCAGCGGATAAATCGTGCCCTCGCTGATTTCCATGGTTTCCGATAGGGTCGAGACGATCTCGTATGCATAACTGTCGCCTCCTGCGAGGACGGCAAGCACACACATGTCGAGGGTGCCCTTCTTAAGCTGGGTTTTCATTCAGAGCCATTCTGTTGCGTGCATAGCACGGTACCTTGTTATGCACTGGCGGGAGGTGGTCTTCCCCGTTTGTTGGTAGGTACTCTAGCAGCCAGTACCGTTCAATGCAAGGTATCTTTTTATGCACGGGCCGGAGACGGCCGATGGGTCGGATGAGAACCGCGCGAAGCGAACCAGGGCTTCGCGCGTTGCTGCGGCAGCGGTGTTAGTTCGTTGCCTGAGGGGCGCCTTTCTCGTGCAGCGTGATGACGAGCGACGGCAAGTATTGCGGGACGGTAATCAGCGAACTCTCGTCATCGCCGTCACCGTCGCCGTCACCGCCGGCATCGGTGCCGAAGCGGAAATGTTTGGGCTCGATCTTGGCCGTGGTGGCTTCGATCGCGCCTTCCGTCGCCGCGTAGCCCTCTTTCTCACAGCGGATCTTGAGCGCGGACGCGGACCGGCGAACCGTGACGGTGTCGGGCGCGGTGACGGACCAGTCGCCTTTGTCGTTGGAGAGCGCGCATTTCGCGTCGGTAATCGGCCCGGTTGGGCCCATTACCGAGACCGACAACTCTTCACGTTTCGGGTCCTGGCCGCCGTCGTGGCCGCCGTTGGCGCCGGTCACGTTGACGGTGTTTTTTCCCGTGACCATGAATTCACTCATTCCTTGACCTGCCATTGCACTGGCCGAGAAACTTGCGATTATTACGAAGATGACAGATTTCATACAGGTTATATCCGTGGCGCGTGAGTTATAAATTTTTCTTTGCGACGGCGATCTTATTACATGTCAATTTATTTGGGGCGTTTGTATGGGTTGTTTATTCACTCCGAAATATCGGGGTGGTGAATGCAATCGGGTTATCTATAGCGCATTGTTAGTTGGGGCTGAACTTACTGCATTTCCGACTCGATCAGGGCAGATAGGCGACCCATGCCTTGAGTTCCCGCGTACGGTTGGCTTGCATTCCTGCGCGTACACGTCGGACATCGACACCAGGGACGTGACGAGCGCGAAAGAGAGGCTGAGGTAGCGGTGTAGACGCAATGGGGCTCCGATTCATAGCAGATCTCGCCTGGCGATGTTCATCCAGAGCGGACCTGCCTTTCCGACGTCAAAAGGTGGAGTTCAAAACCGCTTTTTCGGTCAGGTTTTGCCGCAGGATTTCCAGACACTTATCCTGTTCATGTCGCCGCATCTCCCAGAACGATAGCGACGCTCGACGCGGTTTGGTGCGTGCTTCGTTCGGGCGGTTGTAGTGGATCGTGAGAAGAAAGCGGCCCCGCTTGATCAACACGATGTTCTCGTAAAAAATCTCGATGCGCGCCACCTTGCATCGGTCGTCATAAAAAACTGCGCGAGTGGTGAGGCTCATGCTGACCAACGCGATCAAAGGCGTAAAAAAGGTCATTAGAACCGTGCCAAAGCTCATGAACGGGTTCGATGCTGCGAGGAAGAAGAAACACCCGAGGATGATCAGAATCGTGACGCCGAAGGCCGGCATCGCAAAGCGGCTACCGCGTATTGTCAGTTGCGGTCCGTTGGGCTGGGATAGGGTATTCATAGCTGGAATTTAAAGTTGGACTCGTAGTCGGTATCAGGCCGGGTTTTATCTTGCCCTATTCCGCCTTGGTAAGGCTGCGATAAATTTTTTTGGCAAACGTTATTGGGCTGGGGGAGTATTTTGCACGATGGGTCGGATGTTGGGAGTATGAATACGCGAGACTGATTCATCTGGCATCAGATTCGGTAGTTTTATTGTTTATGGCTGTCGAGTTTTGATTGGCGAACAGATACGGACTGTTCAGCGGCAGCGCCTTCAGTTCGAGTTCGAACCCCGTCCGCACGTCGTTGCCCCGCGTTCGAAGACGCGTGCGCTGCGGACACGCCACGAAGACGTTTAGTCGGGCCTTTCTTATGGACGCGTGAACGGCGAAAATGCGCTGGGCCCGCTGTGTGATTGTCCGTTGTGGCTCCCGGCCGGGCTCGGCGCGGACAAGCTCGTTGTAGTCGTCGTAGTCGTTGTAGTCGTCGTGTTCGGACTATGCCGGCTCGTCGGCGGAAACGGACTCAGCGACGTTGACGGCTGCGGTCGCGGCGCCGGACTGAAGGCGGAAAACAGCGACGAGGAAAACGCGTGCGACGAACCGCCCGGCGAGGGCAGCGACGGGGTCGGCAAACTGAAGCTCGGGGGCGGGAAAGCAAACGTTAAGGTGGGCGCATTGAGCGCCGGGGCCGACGGCGCACCGAGCGCGGTATCGGCTTGCCGAGCGACCTTGCGTGCGCCTGACTCGGAGGGCGAACTCGCGAACAGCGGCGATAGCAGGCTCGACGAAGTCGTGCTCTGGTTGCCCGGAGGCGACGTGGGGGGTAGCCGTAGCGGCGACAGCGCACGTGACGACGATGACACAGGCGCCGAATCCTGTGTCGGACTCCATAAGCCAAAGTGGCTGTACGCAGCGTGATAATCCGGCGACCCCGGCGGCGTGCGCGGGGCGTCGAATACGGCCGGTTCGATTTCTGCCAGAATCCTGCTGCCTTCGCGCAAACTATCCCGACGTTTGCGCTTTTTGGTAGCCGGATCGTTCAGTGTCTGAATGACGCCAAAAAGCCTTTGGCCTTTGGGTGACGAGGAGCGTCCGTATTGCTCGATGGTTCTTCCCGTATTTCTCGCGATCACATCTTCGGCTCGTGCATGGTCGCCCGTGGCTTGCGCGCCGGGTACTTCAAATGTTCCGTGTTTATCGACGGCGATAGCGTCGAGAGGCGTCAACTCGCCGCGTTGCAAAAGACGCGATTTGGATAACGTCGAGGCAGAATCCCGGCCATCGCTGCGCTGCGCTTCGAGGGTGGTCAGCACCTTGTGCGAGTGTGCCCGTCCTATTGCCGGATGTACTGAAACAGCCGCCATGACAGGATAGGCCGTCGACCGGCCACCTTTGTCTTTCAGCGAGACGGTGAATTCCGGATAGGTCTTGTCGTGCTCGGTCGGTATGGCGACGTGCGTGTCCTGAATTTTGAGGCTCTGGCGTTCGGTCCCCTTCGCACTGGAACGGGTCGCCTTGGGCGGCGCCAGTTCCTTATGCAATTCGGGTACGCTCAATGCACTGCCGATGCGCGACTGGCTTGCTTTGGCGGCCTGCGCAGCCACTGCGGGACCTTCGGTTCGTGCCCGCTCTTTCCAATGTTCCCGGGTGGCCTGTTCATGGAACTTGCTCAGTTCCTGCGTGGTGCGTCCGAGACCAAGCAAACGACTATTGTCCGGCGTATGCACGCCGCCGCTGGGAAGCGCCAGGCTATGGATTTCCTGGGTCAGTTCGCGCTTGTACTTATTTTGCGGCTTGTCGGATGGCGGTTTTTTGCTTGTGCTGCGGGGCGCGGGCGGTGTCGGCGGTGTGGCCAGCGTGGCCAGCGTGGCCGGTGTTACGCTGCTTGAGGAGGCGCCCCCCGGCGAGGACGACGGACCATGCGACGCCGCGTTGCCGCGATTGCCGCCGCCAGGTGGTTGAAACGGCTTACCCCCTGCAACTGCGTCCGACTTTCTCTCTTTCATGGCGGCTTCGCGGCTAATGGTGTTGATGAAGTCTAACAGTAGAAAACTGGCGTGACATGCTTCCGATACCTGGCGCATTTGACGAACGTAAGCTTGGCATCTCATTTCGAGCTTGCCATCTTCGTCCCCGATCGGCGGTCACATTCGATCGTCAACCGCCCGCGCTTTTCTGACTGGCGATCAGACGTGCGCCACACGCGAGTTTGTCGCCATCGCACGCGGCCGGCTGACCTGCGAAGCGTGCATTGCCGGCCACCTGAGCGATGTGAGTCTGGCCGTGGATCTCGCAGATAGCGGGGTCGTTCAGGCGTGCGATCGCTCGGCCGTTGATGCGGGCGGTGGGCGCACCTGATATCACGCGGCCGCCGTGGCTATGGGTGTCGCCTTCGACGATGTAGTGTTTTTTAGTCATGGGGGCCTTATTTGGAAGCGCCTGGGTTTAGAAATCCCAGCTGAATGTTTGCGGATTTGCCTCGCGCGACGTTTGGTCCGGTGGCGACACCATCACGATGGTCGCGTGGAGCGGATCGCGCAGGTTGATGAGCGCGCTTGTTTTGCCATCGCTATATCCCATCATCAGCGCGAGCGTCATTTGCACCCACGTCGAGCTTGTGCCTGTGTCGCCGCCGATGCGGCGCTGCATGTCGAACGCGTCCTTCGGGTCGTCCAGATCGATGTGCTGCGGGTTGTCGTGCAGTGCCTGGATGAGGAGCGCGAGACTGTTGGTCGACATGCCGGTGTCGTGGAATATTCGGCTGGGCTGGTCGTTGGGAGCGAGGGTGCCTAGCGCCTGCTGCCAACCTTCACGCAGTTTTTCGATGCGTTCGCCCTTCTTGAGCGGTTCGCCGTGGTTGTTGCTCAGATCGATACGTACCGGTCGATGCAGGTACGCGAGTACCGGCCAGTTGTCGTATTCCGTCAATTGCCATGTGGTCCATGGTATTGGGACCCAGGGGTTCGGTTTGAAGCCTTGCGGGATCTTCAACGGTGTGGTCGTCCAGAACTCGGGCAGCTTGCTTTGCCAGTAGTCCCATGGCATCTCTTCTTTGTCGTGTTCCCAGTAGGCTTTTTGAATACTCCAGAAGTAATTCCACAGCTTGATCACGTCGTACTGTGTTTTGGTGTTGTCGATTGCTTCGGGCGCCTCAACCACGTACGGCCGGATCATTCGATCAACGCGGTCCTTGCGCGTGACCAGGAGCGCGACGAAACTGTCTGGCCTCTTAGGAATGAAGTACCCGCTCACATTTGACTGCTCCGCATAGTTCTCTCCAGGCGTGCGCATATACGCCCGGGTATCGAGGCCGTCCTCGACGAGTACGACAACGGCGGGCAAGTCTGGATGCTCATCGAAGAATTCGAAGAGGCGACTCATCACATCGTCGCCCTGCTCGGAGTGAATCTCGTCGAGTCGGATGTAAAGCGTATTTCCAATTCCCGCGCCGTTGTCGGCCTGTCCGATATGTGTTGCCATGCGATCGGCAAGCGGATCAGAAGCATTGCGAGGAGGTCCGGCCGCAATCACAGGAATGGGCCAGTAGTCGACCCATTGCCGAAGTGTGTAACCGAACACGTTGTTTTCGCGTTGTAGACCAGCAGACGTGCGATCGTCGTCTGTGTAGGGATATTCATTGGGATCCTGCAACAGGAATGTACCCTTGGGACCTGCTTCATCGAGGCGTAGCAGCATCGCCCGCTGTCGGAATCTGTCGACCGTCACACCAAATCGACGTATCTCAAGCGCAAAGCGCAGATCGTGAGCCGCCACGGCGGCAGGTTTTTCACTGGCAACGGCAGCCTGTATCGTCGCAGAATCGACCCGTTGGAGTGCTTCGCCACTACGAGTCCACACCGCGTATCCGGCATATAGGCCTCCTGCCAGCAATAAAGGTGGCAAGATCAGCACCAGCATGCGCTGGATCATCGATGCGTCTCCTAAAGATAAATAATCACCCACCGAAAACAACTTCAACATACCGATCCAAATCAACGTGAGAGTTGCCAATATGAACGGAAATAGGGAAAGACAGCCTTGATGAGAGCGAGTTATGGATGTCGTCATGGCGCATCAAAACAGGCGAATAGTGTCGGTTGGCCTGAACTGCACTTCCTTTTTGATCTGATCCTTTCGATCTCGGATAGTCTCACTCACCACCGACGGCGGCGGCGTCTTTGGGACAAGCTTTTCCGACGGAAAATCGCCCCGGTCGTAATACCAGCAGTTCGCTTCCACAAGATCGCGTGTCGTCTGATCGAGTCGGTCATAGTACGGACTTAGTTTTTTCAACTTACCCAAGGGAATGCGCCAATCTGCCATCGCTCTTAGCAGTTTTGCCCAGTTAGGATCATCGAGCGCACGCGCCTGCCCGATCGATACGTCAAACGCCGTTGCACAACGGTGATTGCGCTGACCGCTCATCACCGCTGAGTGATATGAATCACTCACTCTGCAGTCGTTCATCAACCGCACCTTCGCCTCGTTCGGCGTTTCTTGCCGGATCACGAGGATTTGCCCGTCTTTCGCCGGTATCGTCATGTGCACCTGCAGCACCTTGCATTGATCGTCTGACGGCTCTTTTCCCAAGTTCAGCGCGTTCGCAACCTGGGCCGGAGCAGGCAACGCCTTCCCAATCTTGAAGTCCGGCCATGCCATCACTTGTGCAGGCAACGGCAGTAATGTTGAAACACTCAGCGCAGTCTCCGCCTCCAACTGATCGATCGACTGCACCCCTGCTCTTCTTTCGTGCGGGAGATCCTTGTGAAGCGGAGCCTCTCCACTACCTGGGAATACGTTGGCTTCAAGATCCGGATCGAACGGCGGCCCTAACTCTTCGCCGTTGATGGTACGCATCGTGTTCTTGTCTAATTCGGACAACGTCGCCCATGCCACAACACCAATCACGCCATGAGAGCTTTCGTTGCTCTCGCGCAGATTGAACGACCCAGGTTTCGTACCGACCTGGACCATCTTTTCCTGCCGCTTACGCCGCGTGAATATCCGCTGCAGGAAGGCAGACGAGAGGAATTCAACGGTTTCCGGCTTCGCGCCCGCCTGCGTCGAGCGCACCTGTATAGTGTCGGGCAGTCCGGTACAGCCAATTCCGTTGACCCCTTTAAGTCCCACGGTCGCATCTTCCGGGCAGAAGTACAGATATACCTTGCCGCGGTTGTCCCTCTCGGAGAACACGACACATGTGTCCCCCAGCCCCGTCAGACGCATTGATTGACGGGGACCCCACGCTGGCCCCGTAACCCCGTAGTTATCAGGCCCACCGTTAGTCACTTTTAGTTGTTCGAGCGACGGTTGGTTATGCCTCCCTTTCTCGACCAGGCCCACGATGCTCGCCAGCGTTCTCGCACGAGCCCAGGCGGTCTGCTGGCCATCGCCACGCTGTGTGACCTTGTCCATCAGCTCTTCGCAAAGCGAGTAAGGCGAATCGATAAGGATGAGAGTGTCGGCGGGCCGATCGGCCGGTCCCGAACCCTGCATTAGAAACGCCTGTGCCAGTAAAGTGATCAAGGTGCCCTGGCTGTGGGCAATAATGTTGACAGTCTCGTTGACGTCAATCAGCCGGATCTGGCGCACGAGGGACGCCAGGCGCCGCGCTGCCAGGATATCGTAGTGCCTGTTCGGTGCTTCATACAGCGGGTGCGTGGGGTCGTCTTTCAACCGATTGAGTCCTTGCGTCTTAAGACCACCCTCGAAGTGCGTATCGAACATATCCGGGATATTTCCGGTTGCATTCGCGAACATGCCGCCACCCTTCGCGCGGTGTCTGTCCAAGCGATTACCGAACCTGTCGACATACTGGCCATTCACCATCTGTTGAGCCTCGTTTTTCGGCAAATCATCTTTACTGGCACGGAATCCCCAATAAAACGGAATCACCGGACTCCTCGTCCCCGGCGGTTCCTGCCGACGATAGATCACATCGTCGAGGTTCTTCATCAGATCGGCGACGCTCACTTTGCTCGGGTCATTCGCCATCCGCCCATGCGTGTACTCGCCGCCCTTCAAGTCCGAGCGACCGAGCCGATCGTTCAGGCCTTCGCACAAACCACTTTCTACCGCGCCAAAGTCGGTACCCAGGTCGTTCACGCCATGAATAAGAATCGTCGTGCACGGATAGCGGTTTTCCACGTCGACGTTCGCGTGTGCATTGGCCGGCCGGTTCGGGTACAGCAGCGCTTTGCGCTCACCCACTACGCGATCGGATCCGATTTTTGACGTACTCATTGAATTACCCTTTCGCGTCGAATACCTGAATGTGGGCGATGTGCATGGCGTCGCGAGCCAGCAGATCCGTCAGCCCTTCACTGTCGGATGTGCCGGTGATTTTCTGACCATCGCGCAACGTGATTTCGTACGGGCGATTCGGCACCGGGTGCGCTGCCGCGCGTCCGTTTTCGCCATCACGCGATCCACTCGATCCCCCGTCCGTGCCTGAGTAACGCAAGCGGAATTTCTGATCCGCACCGGCGTCGCTGAACGCGGGTGGGCTCACGTGATCGGTATCGGGGTCGAGGAAATCGTGGCTGGCCGCATGGGCAACAAAAGATCCACTGGATCCCACGCGAACACCGCCACCGACCTGCAAATAGCTGCCATCTTCCGCAACCAGTCGAATGGTTTTTCCGGAGACGATCACGTCATCGCCCACCGAACTGACGTGGACGGACTTCTGCCCTGTCACCGTCACCGTGTCCTGCTGTGCCTGCACGACAACCGGTCCATCGCCGGCGATCGCATGCACGCCCTCGCCGCGACCGAACACATGGACGCCCTGCCCGGCCGACGCCAGCAAACGCTGCCCGCTCAACAGTTGCAGGTTTTGCTGAGCGACCTGATCGATGTTCTCGCCCGCGTAGGTCACGTGCGTCTTCGGCGTGAGGTTCACCGACCCGGCTTGCGCGCCTAACGCCATCAGGCCATGTGAACGAGACGTACCCGCCGATTTCCCATCGCCGACGCCGGGCGTCCACTCCTCGAAAGCCGACGCGACGGCATGCTGTCCCGAGGCATCCGGCGACTGGCCGCCGTGTTGACCCGCGTAGTCGCCCAGCGACTTGAACAGGTTCGTGCATTCGCCAAGCAGTTGAAGTAATTCGTCGCGATCGAGCTGACCACCGCTCGCCTGTGTGCGAGCATAGGTCGTTAGCAAAATGCCTTGCGCCGCCCGCAATGCGGCCGCCGCGTCCGTGCGCAGCTCCGCGCCTTCACCGCGATGCTGTCCATAGCCGTTGTCTCGCGGATGGGTCAGATACCCCAGGTTCAACTGCGAGTCCCCATGCTGACTCGCCAGTTGCACGCTGATCTGCTGCGGCGTGTCGTCGAACCTCAATTGCCCGCCGTAGCGGTTTCCCTTGATTTCACGGGTTTTGACTCCGGACAAGTAACGATTGCCCGGCAACGCGCCGGTATGGCTGAATCGGGTCGGCGTGTTCTTGCCGTTCGACACGACGCCCAGGATCACCAGACGATCAGGGTCTCCGCCGATGCTGCCCAACAGCACTTCCATTCCCGCGCGGGGGATGAATGTTTGTCCGAAGCTCTCGCCTGCCAGGCCCGAGGCGACGCGCAACGGCGCGCTGTCGCCGGGATAGCCTTTTGTGCCGACGCCCTGTGCATGAGCGTGATCGACGGGATCCAGTCCCTGGATCTGCACGAAGACGCGGCCGAGCTCATCGCAGGTCACCTCGTCGCCCTCTTGTGCGACCACGACGCCCGTTAGCAGATGCGTCGGCGGCAGGTCGAACGTGGGGTCGTACGCAGGCGTGAGCGGCACGCCGCGTCGCACGCAGGTGAAGGTGTTTTTGTAGCGCGTGTCCTGCTCGCACGATATCGTCAGTACCGGCGTGGATGTCGGAAGGACAAGATGATGGCTCGCCTGGAACAGCGCCAGTGCCCGCTCCGTCAGCCCCTTCGGCAGGTTGTTCCAAACGTCGTGCGTGAGCGATGTAATTACGAACTGCCGCCTCTCTGCGGGCTGCATGTCGAGTACTGGGTCGCCCGTCAGCGTGAACCAGTGGCCGACCGCGAGATCGCGTATGCCGCTGACTCCGTCGTACTGTTCGGCCTCGAACTCATGCGCGAGCATCCGGTCGCGCGTGATGCGATCGTGATCTTTCCAGGAATCGCCGACGTGAGGAATCTCGATTGCGACGTCGGTCAGTAGCGAGGCGAGGTCGTTGCCCGATTCGCCCTGGTCGATGTTGGCTATCGCGATCGATTCGTCGATGCGGGCCTTCTTGTAGTCCCATGACGGACGGCTGGTTCTTCCCGGAATCAGACGTTGGTGTAGCGCGAAGAGCGTGACCGTGTCGCGCTGCTCGGTGCCGGCGTCGCGCGGATGCAAGCGAACCGCGCCTGCGGGGGCCTGCTTCAGTCGCAATGGGTTGTCGCAGAACACCAGTGAGTGCACGGGTGCGTCGTCGGTGATGCGGCTTTGCTTCGCGAGGCCTGTCTTTGCGAATACCGTGATGCCTTCGCGACGCAGCAGTCGACGGATGAACGCTGCGTCCGGTTCGTTTGCTTGTCGTGTGATTTCGCGCACGGGGTATCGGTTCGCGTCGAGCTTCGATAGGTCGAACTCGAACGCGCGGGCTAGTGTTGGACTACGTTGTCGCCATTCGCTCAGCAGGATCGAGAGAACGTCGATAACGGTTTTGCCGCGGAATAGTCGCGAGTTAGTGCGCTTTTCCATTAACGACAACGCGTCGCAAACCTTTAGCTGATAGACGGTGAGATCGCCGTCGCTTTGTCCCGTCTGCACCTGCTTGATGATCGTGTTGATCGTGTGAAGTTGGCCACGGTCGGTCACGATTCGCACGGAGACGGGCAGACCGATGAATAGCGTCGGAGAGAGGTTGTCGTGGGCCGATACGCACGTGAGATGGCCGCTGATGCCGCTCATCAGGCTTTCGTGGAGGGTGGCGTGCTGGAGGGCTAGCAGGTGGCCTACGGTGCGTTGGGCTCGCCCGAAGTTCAAACCGACAGGACGGTTGTTCCAGTCGACCGCGCCTGTGGCGAAGCTTTTTAAGGTTTGGTTGGTAGACACAGGTTTCCCCCGCTATCGATGAAAACGTATGAGATTGCGTGGGCCGCTCAGGCAAATATCTGACGCTGCACGAAATGCCAACGTGCCGCTTCCGGGTCGTATAAGGCCAATTGCTTCGCTTCGTTGGGGGCGAATTGGATCAATGGCGGGTTATCGCGCAAGCCGAACGCTCGCTCCAACGCATCTCGCGCGGAAGCCGGCGCATCAAGCCACTGCCGCACCGCTTTCTGCGTTTCGCGCCAGGCAAACAGGCCGGCCTGCTGATGTAGGGCGTCGATGATCGTCCACACATCGGAGTCGATCTGGAGCGACTGCTGATCACTATCACCACGCGGACGCCTGCCTTGCGTCAAGGTCAGGCGTGTCAGACAGCCGTTTTCCCGTACGACGAGCCGATAGTCGTGCGCTAACCACGCTAAGTGAAATGACAACGGCCGCTGGAATCCCCGGCAGGAGAGAAAGGCTTCCGGCGCGACGTCCCTCACAGGCCAGATTTCGAAATGCACTGACAGCTCCTGAGGAATCAGGCCGAGACCGTCGAGCATCGCATCGAATGGGGAAAGGAAGCAGCGAACGGCGTGCCCTACCGACGTTCGATCGGTGAAAAGCGTGATGGATTGGTTGTGGTCCGATTGCGTTAGTTGCACGGACATTTCCGGGTTGACGGAGTACGCCTCACTGCTGCTTTGTTCGAAGCGCTTTCTTGCTTGATCCTGATTGCTGCCCATTCCGCCGCTCCCACTCGCGTGAAATTACGCCCACGCGGTTGATGATTGAGCGGCGGATTCTAGAGGGTTCCTAAGCTAATTTTGGTAAAGATTGGTCAAGGTTTTTGGGGGTTATGCTGGATCGTGGTTTTGGTGCTGAGGGAGTTTAGAAACGGATCAGATAAATCTGTCCGATTTGACGATGGAGTAGGAATTCACTCAAAGCAGGTGAAGTGGCGCTAACGCGCCGCCGTCGACTCTTCGATGCCGTGGCGCACATAGTGGTCATCTGCACATAGACCTTTTGCGGGATGGCATCCGCAGAATATCCATATTGCATGAGATAAATTTTGGAATTTTCCTCCGCAGGTTATTCGCCCTTAGTGTTCGAAAGACTCCGCAGTGTCGGCTTATACGTTTCGCCATCCTGCACCATCACCGAACAGTTGAATTTCTCGTCGAGGTGGAATGGGCCACCAAATGCAATCTACTATTGTCTTCACTCGGACACCCATGCGTCGGCACCGCCCCGTGAGCAGTCATCCGTCAGTGAAAGACTAGTTCCCTCATGGGCCGAAGCGGACATACGGGGACTGCTAACGGAACGCCGGCTGTGAGTTGTCCCCTAGATGCTCGAAGTTCCATAACCGCGAACGCCCAGAGTCACTGCCAGTGAATCCATGGCGTCAAACCTTTGCGGCCTTTCGACGCCGTATGATGTGGCCTCAGGAGGCGAACCAATGATGGGAAACTCGGTTCCGAAACAGACAAATTGATGTGGTTTGCAGTATGCTTTCCACACAAGCGGCGAGACCAAAATAATGCACATTGCAAAGCTAACACTTATAAACTACCGAAATTTCTCTCGGACGACGCTCACATTTCAGAAGGGAGTCAATACGATCATCGGTGAGAATGGCTCTGGAAAGACAAACCTTTTTCGCGCGATTCGCTTGCTTCTGGATGACAACATGGTGCGGTTGTCATATAGACTGGATGACATAGACTTCCATAGAGGTCTTGGACAATGGCGGGGTCATTGGATCGTCATCAGTCTTGAATTTTCCGATATTGGCCCGGCGGAGGCAATTCAGGCGCTCTTCCTTCATGCTGCGGGCGTGGTACCGGCAGTAGGAGTTGTTCCAGAGAATGTCATCGGCCGGGCAACTTACAATCTTATTTTTCGCCCAAAAAAGGAAATTCGCCTCAAGTTTTCGGCACTTGATGACGGCGACACAGCTTCACTTGCGCTGATACGCAACAGTATCACGATCGATGACTATGAGACGCTATTCACAGGAAGAAGCGAAGCTAATTTCGCCGACCCACTAGTTTATAACGCAATCGTTGGAGATTTTGAGCAAGCGATTTTCAGTGAAGAGGTGGACGATCCGCGCATCGGCGCTCGGGTGCCGCAGATACTTTCCCTCACGAAAGAAGTATCCTTTACATATATTCAAGCGCTTCGCGATGTTGTTTCTGAATTTCACAACAATCGTACTAACCCTCTTTTAAATTTGCTTAAGAGTAAAAGTGGGGAAATCGCTTCCGCGACGATGGCGCCGATTGTTGAAAAGGTGCAAGATCTCAACGCTTCTATCGAAGCATTAGAGGATGTTCAAACAGTCCGATCGGACATCCGAAAAACCATTAAGGATGCGGCTGGAGAGACATATTCCCCAGCCTCGCTTTCTATCAAATCTGATCTTTCTGACGAAGCAGACAAGCTATTTCAGTCGCTTCGTCTTTTCGTGGGAGAGTCAGATGAGAATTATGAAGGCACCATACAGGAATTAAGTCTTGGTGGAGCAAACCTTATTTATCTTACCTTGAAGCTACTGGAATTTAAGTACCAGAAGATACGCGAGTCCATCGCAAATTTTCTTCTAATCGAAGAGCCAGAAGCACATATCCATACGCACATACAAAAAACTTTATTTGACAGGATAGCCTACACTGATACTCAAATCATCTACTCGACGCATTCAACTCACATCTCAGAGGTAAGCAAGGTAAGCAGCGTCAACATCCTAGGAAGGAGTGGCGAGGCATGTGAGGCTTACCAGCCCGCGACGGGCTTGGAGCCTACCCAGATTGGCAATGTCCAAAGATATCTAGACGCGGTGCGTAGCAATCTCCTGTTTGCCAAGAGCGTAGTACTCGTTGAAGGAGACGCCGAAGAAATCCTTATCCCAGTTTTATTTAAACAGGTTCTCGGCTTGAGCCTAGATGAGCTGGGCATCAGCCTCATCAATATTCGTAGCACGGGATTTAAGAATGTCGCGCTGCTCTTTCACGATCAGAGAATTCGCAAACGATGCAGCATTGTCACGGACCTTGACAGCGTGTTTATCGACACGGCGCCAGTTGCCGCCGACTCTGATTCCGAGGCGCGCTTTAAGAGAAAGTGTCAGGGTGCTCACGAAGATGGTGCCGAGCGGAAGGTGGCACTAGATGCATTCGTTGCAGGCAATCAGTGGCTTTCTGTTTTCTACGCAACGCATACTTTCGAGGTCGATTTCATTCTGGCTGGCAACGTCGAGCACGCGTGTGCTGCTGTGCCCAAAGTCTATGTGGATCCTGCGACGCGGACTGACGCGGAGAACGACCTGCGATCAGGAGACAAGTCAAGGTACGGAAAACGTATCTTGACGATGGCAAGTAATCAAGGAAAAGGTTGGTTTGCGATTCTATTGAGCGAGGTGGTTGACCACACCACGACCATTCCTCTCTATATACGAGACGCTATTTTCTTCACGCGACCCGCATTGTCGCGAGAAATCTATTTCAATATTTATAACTATCGGCTGACCCTTGCACGAGAACGCAACGCAATAACGGCCGCTGCGGTGCATGCCGGCGAGACGGTGCTGCGGCGCTATCGCATCGGCGATGCTGATTTGAACACCCTTAAGGCAGGAATGGTCCATATTCTTCCGGGGGATCAGATCCACCAAATCTTGGAGGGCGTTGGTTGATGTTCGCATGGACAGAGCGCGAGCTAAACGCCGAACAAGCTGCCGCAGTATGTCTGCCCGGCAGCGTCTTTTTGGTTGCCTGTCCCGGAAGCGGAAAGACGAGGACACTGACATACAAGATCGCGTACGAACTATCTCGGCTGGAATCGGACCGCAAGTTTGTGATTGCGATAACGTATACCAATCGCGCAGCAGATGAAATTGTTACGCGCATCGAGGAACTGGGTGTCGATACAGCCAGACTTTGGATTGGGACAATTCACGCCTTTTGTCTGGAATGGATACTCAAACCCTACGGAATTTACGAGGCTAGATTAGCTAATGGATTCCGAGTAATTGATCTGCACGAGAAAGAAACTCTGCTGGAACAGCTCTGTGCACCTTATGTAGCGCAGCGAGTGTCACACTTTGACTGCGAGTACTACGTGACTAGCGAAGGGGTTAAACTGGGTTGCCCGAACGTCGGAAAACACAATGCTATCAAGCTAATTCTCAAGGAATATTTTAAGGCGATTCGGAAGAACAGGCAAATCGACTTTGAATTGATTCTTTGGTTTGCGAACCGCCTCATTGTTGCATACCCGAGTATCAGTGGCCTGTTATCGAAATTATTTTCGATCGTATTGGTCGATGAGTATCAAGACACCAAAGAAATTCAGTATAAGATCATTGGCTCAATCCTTCGTACCGGCGCAGGTCATACCCGATTGTTCATGGTAGGTGATCCGAATCAGGCGATCTACGGGTCACTCGGAGGGTATCCGATTCCCCTGGATGAACTTCGCCTCTTGACTGGGATACCTATCGATAACCTGGAGCTATCAAGAAACTATCGATCATCGCAACGCATTATTGATTACTTCGGGAATTTTAATGTATATGGAACCCAAATTGAGGCCTCCGGCGAAGAGCGACTGTACCAAAGCCTCGTTACCTACAATCGAAATTTGACAAAATCTGATCTCGTGACGGAGATTGCGCGGCTGATTCGGCACAACATCCAAACGTTGGGTTTTTCACCGCGTGAGATATGTGTCTTAGCTCCGCAGTGGAATCATTTAGCTGCAATGACACGCCGCTTAGTCACTGAGGTGCCGGAATACCAATTTGATGGCCCAGGCATGGTCCCCTTTGCACGCGATATCGAGAATTTCTGGTACAAACTTGCACGCTTGGCACTAACTGAACCTTCGCCACAGATGTACATTCGCCGCCTACGTTGGGCGGGCGAGGTATTGGCGGCACTATCTGAGGCAGGCGTGGTGAAGCGAGACTTGGATCGAAAGGGTTTTCTGAAGCATTGCAATGCCATAGCAATTGAAGAGGTCGACGGCTTGTCATATCTGCAAGTGTTCTTTGATTCTCTATTTTTTCGTCTTGGCATTAACTACCATATATATGCGCAGCTGGAGGAGCACCATGCTGCCTTCTTTACTAGTTCGCTTATGCGGATAGAACGCTTGGAGAGGGAGGGGGTCGATGGCATCCGGGATGTGGCGTTCTTCCGCAAGGTTTTTCAGAATCGCTCAGGAATAACTGTTTCAACGATCCACGGCGTCAAAGGCGCGGAATTCGATGTAGTGATCGCATATGCGCTGTTAGAGGGAATGATTCCACATTTCAATGACCCAAATGGCGCATTGAGTGCGCGGAAGCTGGTATATGTGGCCAGCTCCCGCGCAAGAAAGAACCTTCACCTGTTCTCGGAAACGGGCAGAAGAAGAGGGGGTGGATTCGGGGAGTACACGCCTACGCAAGTTCTAGCTGATTGCGCTTTCGACTACGACATTATTTGATCAACGCTAGCAATCATTATGTCTGTCGGTTTTTTCGGCCGACACTTGGCAGCATGCACTAACACTCGCTGAAGGCTCAGATCGGCTAAATACTGTCGTTACGGCAACCGCAGCTTGCAAGTGAACGATATACGTTCCCTGCTGGCAAAATTGACATCGCGACAGTGGAGCCCTCAATGTCCGGAACCCGGCCTGTAGCCGTCTCATTGACTCTGATACCTGAAAGTCCGTAAGGGCCGATTAGTTGCCAACAAAGCGGACCGGCCCTGCTTGCCAATACACCTCGCCGATTACCTTAGGCGCAACTAGGCCATACGTCGACCATGAGTTTTCTTGCCATGTTCCGCGCGGGAACGTTGGTCGCAATGCTCCACACTGCTTCACTGGACGCGCGCTCAGACTCACACCCTGCTGCGCACTAAAGCCCAAAATCTGAACGAGCCTTCGCCGACCACCACGCGCACCAATTTAGCCCATTGAGTTGATCACTCGCACCCCGCCCTCCCTTACAATTTCCAAGCCATCGGGACACGCCCAATGGTCAGGTTTGGAAGCCTGTCCGCTACTGACCGCGCACACCCACGTAACGTGGTTCATGCGTCTATCGCTGCACGTCTATATCTATGGGCGGGCGGTGACGAGGGAGCCGCGAGGCTCGCCGGTTTGGTAGCGACGGTCTTCCAACCTCGTCACACGCCCGCTCACCATCTACCCAGCAAGTGTCGGGCGATCCTCAAAGCATCCGGGAGATCGCAACCATGACCACCACCAAATCAACAACAAAAAAACCCACCTCCCGCCCACCCGTCGACGCGCTCCAATACGAAAAACTCGCCCTCTCCGCCTTCGACCTCTGCCACCGGCAAATGCGTCAACTGGAGACGCTAACAACACTCGCGTCCACATTGTGTAGGAATCCTCCCATCACAATCGACGAGCGTCATCGTCACCGCACCCTGCTCGAACTACTCACCCACACCGGCGAGGAATATCAGCAACAGTTAGCAGCCGACCTCGAGCTGTTCGGCGTAATCGCCCTCGACGCAAAGGGCGTCGCGAACAAAGAGCTCACGGCGAAGCAAGCAACCCACCTCCTAACAAACGCAACCGAGATCGCAACTCGACCATCGGCAACAACCAAAACCACGCCGCGCAAACGTTCATCGGCAAAATGCGCAGCGATCGTGAAGAAGGACCACGCGCGTCGCCCGGTCGCCGTCCAGCACTAAATCAACTCCGCAGAGCGGCCTATGGGCCGCTCGAAACATCTCGCGAAAAAGCAGTCACACAGCAAAGCAAGCTCCGCCCCGAAACCACCGCTCGCACCCCCACCGTCGCATTTCCGCATCACCCCTCCTAGCCCCCAACCTCAGCAATCCACCCGCCGCCAAAACCCCCAACCCCTTGATTCCAAACCCCTTACAACCGCAAAACCCCCATTCCCTCACATCCCGAAACAGCTTATTGTAAAATCCCGGAAAGACTTTGGAACCGGTTCCATTTACCATGCGACGAAATGCGATCGAACCTGCCAAAGACTGCGTGGCAGCGCAATGACGCGCTCCAACCTGGTGACCAGAACAACATGTCTCAATCCCCTCTAAGCTCGCGCCGCGGCTTTTTGCGCACGGCGATCGTGCTGGTTCCGGCCAGCACACTGGCTGCTTGCGACAACAAGCAACCCACCGCAACCGCAACGCAGAGCTCGAACCAAAGCTCAAACCAAAGCCAAAGCCCCGCAGCCGAAGCCACCCCCTACAAGCCCAAATTCTTCGACGCCAAAGAATGGGCCTTCATCGAAGCCGCCGTCGACCGCCTGATCCCCTCCGACGCGGAAGGCCCCGGCGCGCTCGAAGCCGGCGTTCCTGAATTCATCGATCGTCAGATGGACACGCCCTACGCGCACGGCGCGCTGTGGTACATGCAAGGCCCCTTCGCCCAAGGCGCCCCGGAGCTCGGCTACCAGCTCAAGCTGGTCCCCCGCGACCTCTACCGCCTCGGCATCGCGGCCATCAACGCGTACTGCACGAAAACCTACGCCCGCACTTTCGACGCCCTCGACGCCCCCATCCGCGACACCGTCCTCAGCGCGCTGGAAAAAGGCAAGCTCGAACTAACCGATGTGCCCGCAACCACCTTCTTCGGCCAGCTCCTGCAGAACACGCGCGAAGGCTACTTCTGCGATCCGATCCACGGCGGCAATCGCGACATGGCCGCCTGGAAAATGATCGGCTTCCCCGGCGCGCGCGCCGATTTCATGGACTTCGTCAATCAGAACGGCGCGGCCTATCCGTATGGCCCCGTGTCGATCGAAGGAAAGCGCACCTGATGTCTACTCAAACCAAACCGCACGTCGACGCGGTCATCGTCGGCTTCGGCTGGACCGGTGCGATCCTCGCGAAAGAACTCACCGAGGCGGGCCTGAACGTGGTCGCGCTAGAACGCGGCGAGTATCGCGACACCTATCCGGACGGCGCGTATCCGAACACGATCGACGAACTGACCTACAACGTCCGCAAAAAACTGTTCCTCGATCTGTCGAAGACCACCGTATCGATCCGTCACAACATCGCCGAAACCGCGCTGCCGTATCGGCAACTCGCGGCGTTTCTGCCGGGCGAAGGCGTCGGCGGTGCGGGTCTGCACTGGTCGGGCGTGCACTTTCGCATCACGCCGGAAGAACTGAATCTGCGCAGCCACTACGAAGAGCGTTACGGCAAGCGCTTCATTCCGGAAGGCATGACCATCCAGGATTACGGCGTTACTTACGACGAACTCGAACCGCATTTCGACTTCGCCGAAAAAGTATTCGGCACCTCGGGCCAGGCCTATAAAGTCAACGGCAAGGTAGTCGGCGACGGCAACGTATTCGAAGCGCCGCGCAGCGATAACTTCCCGCTCGCCGCGCAGTTGAACACCTATTCCGCCGAGCGTTTCGGCAAAGCCGCGCGCGAACTCGGTCTGAATCCGTACCGTCTGCCCTCGGCGAATACCTCGGGTCCATACACGAACCCCTACGGCGCGCAAATGGGACCGTGCAACTTCTGCGGCTTCTGCAGCGGTTACGCGTGCTACATGTACTCGAAGGCCTCGCCGAATCTGAACATTCTGCCCGCGCTCAAACCGCTGCCGAACTTCGAACTGCGCTCGCGTTGTCACGTGCTGCGCGTCGATCTCGACGATACGAAAAAACGCGCAAAGGGCGTGACGTACGTCGATCCCGCAGGCAACGAAGTGTTCCAGCCCGCCGATCTCGTGATCGTCGCAGCGTTCCAGTATCACAACGTGCATCTGCTTCTGCTGTCGGGCATCGGCAAGCCTTATGACCCGATCTCGGGCGAAGGCGTGGTGGGCCGCAATTTCGCGTACCAGAACCTGTCGACGATTACGGCCTTCTTCGACAAGGACACCTTCACCAATCCGTTCATCGGCGCGGGCGGCAACGGCGTCGCGGTGGACGACTTCAACGCCGACAACTTCGATCACGGCCCGCTGGGTTTCGTCGGCGGTTCGCCGTTGTGGGTGAATCAGGCGGGTACGAAGCCGATCAGCGGTATCGCAACGCCGGCCGGTACGCCGAACTGGGGTTCGGACTGGAAGAAGTCGGTGAAAGACCACTACGCGCACACCATTTCCATGGATGCGCACGGCTCGAACATGTCGTACCGCGACGTGTTCCTCGACCTCGATCCGACCTATCGCGATTCGTACGGTCAGCCGCTGCTGCGCATGACTTTCGACTGGAAAGACAACGACATCAAGATGGCCCGCTACGTGACCGGTCAAATGCACAAGATCGCGCAGCAGATGGGACCGAAGTCGATCAACGTCTACACGCGCGAATTCGGCGCGCACTTCGACTCGCGCCGTTATCAGACCACGCACCTGGTGGGTGGCGCGGTAATGGGCACGGATCCGAAGACCAGCGTGCTGAACCGCTATCTGCAAAGCTGGGACGTGCATAACGTGTTCGTGATGGGGTCGTCGGCGTTTCCGCAAGGCATCGGCTACAACCCGACGGGCCTCGTCGCCGCGCTGGCCTACTGGTCGGCGAAAGCGATCCGCACGCAGTACCTGAAGAACCCCGGGCCGCTGGTGAGCGTATGAAGAAGATCAACGAAATCCAACGCATCGCGCGGGCGATCAAACATGCGGGCGCGGCGTCGCTGTTCGTAGCGGCTGCGATAAGCGCACCGTTCGCGGTGCAAGCGGCGACAGTGGCAACGGCAAGTGCAACGACGCCAGCGCCGACTCAACCGCAACCGCAACAGCAACAGCAATCCGACGCGGCACTCATCGCCCACGGCGAATACCTCGCGCGCGCTGGCGATTGCATTGCCTGTCACTCAACACCCGCAGGAAAACCCTTCGCAGGCGGCCTGAAATTCGACACGCCGATCGGCGCGATCTACTCGACCAACATCACGCCGGACCGCAACACCGGCATCGGTTCGTGGACCTTCGCGCAGTTCGATCGTGCGGTGCGAGCGGGCGTAAAGCCGAACGGCGACACGTTGTATCCGGCCATGCCGTTCCCGTCGTACGCGCGACTGAACGAAGACGACATGCACGCGCTGTACGCGTACTTCACGCGGGGCGTTGCGCCGGTCAACCAGGCGAACCGCGCCGTCGATATCGTCTGGCCGCTGTCCATGCGCTGGCCGCTCGGCATCTGGCGTCACCTGTTCGCCCCTGAACCCGCCACGTTCGACGCAACGCACTACACCGACCCGGTCATCGCACGCGGCGCGTACCTCGTGCAAGGCCTCGGCCACTGCGGCGCGTGCCACACGCCGCGTGCGGTAACGATGCAGGAACGCTCGCTCACGGACCTCGACGGCGCCGAGTTCCTCGCGGGCGGCGCTGCTATCGACGGTTGGGTTCTATCGAGCCTGCGTGCCAATCCGCGCACCGGCATCGGCGCATGGAGCGAAGCCGACCTCGTGCAATTCCTGAAAACGGGCCGCACGCAGCACAGCGCGGCATTCGGCGGCATGACGGACGTCGTGCAGCACAGCATGCAGCACATGAGCGACGCGGACCTCACCGCCATCGCGCGATATCTGAAGACGCTGCCGTCCACCGATCCGAAGGAAACGCCGTACGCGTACAACGACACCGCCGCGCACGCACTGCGCACCGGCGACGCCACCGCACCCGGCGCGGCCGTCTATCGCGACAACTGCACGGCCTGCCATCGCAGCGACGGCCGCGGCTACAACCGCGTGTTCCCGGCACTCGGCGGCAACCCGGTCGTCCAGGGTAAAGACGCGACGTCGCTGATTCATGTGCTGCTCACCGGCAGCACGCTCGAAGGCACGAAGACCGCACCGTCCTCGTTCACGATGCCGCCGTTCGGCTGGCGTCTGAACGATCAGGAAGTCGCGGACGTCACGAACTTCGTGCGTACGAGTTGGGGCAATACCGGTTCGACGGTCAACGCGTCCGATGTGGCGAAGGTCCGCAAGACCGTCACCGTCCACGCGCCCGACATGCCGCCGGGTGCTTCGCTGAGTCACTAACTCACCACGCAACGCACGCAAAACACGCAACACACGCACGGCGCGCCGTGCGTGTGAGTCCCTGTTCCCCGCCTCACCTAAAACCCGCTCCATCGACAGAAGGCGCGGACTCGCGTGTGCGCGGCAAAAAGAGAGATCGCCATCAGGCGACCTGAAATAGACGTTCCAACCGAGCTATTACCACGATGAAAAAGCAATGGATTGCCGCCCCTCTGATGTTGTCTTTCGCCGGCATTGCGTCCGCGCAAAGTTCCGTGACGCTGTACGGCATCGTCGATGCGGGCCTCTCGTATCGCAGCAGTGAACGCACCGGCACGGCCGGCAATTACAGCGGCCATTCGAACGTTGCGGCGACGAGCGGCAACCTCTCCGGCAGCCGCTGGGGCATTAAAGGTCAAGACGATCTGGGCGGCGGCTGGAAAGCGCTGTTCCAGTTGGAGGACGGCTTCGACATCACGAACGGCAAGACCGGCCAGAACGGCGGATTGTTCGGCCGCCAGGCGTACGTGGGGATCGGCAGCCAGCAATACGGCACGATCACGTTGGGCCGTCAGTACACGTCGTTGAACGACTTCGTGGCGCCCGTTTCACCGGTCGCGCTGGTCGGCGGCTACGGCGCGCATCCGGGCGACATCGACGATCTCGACCAGACCGCGCGCGTCAACAACTCGATCAAGTACACCAGCGCGAATTACGCGGGCTTCACGTTCGGCGCGCTGTATGGATTCGGTGGTCAACCGGGCAGCCTGAAGCAGCAGAATACGTGGAGCGTGGGTGCCGGCTATGCGAACGGACCGCTGCACGTGGGCGTTGGTTATGAACGTTCGGATAACAGCAAGAGCGGCCCGACAGACAGCACCTACGGCAAATGGAACGGCACCGACGACGGTCTGTTCAATTCATCGATCAACGAAGGCTACGCCAGCGCGCAATCGCAACAGATCATCGCAACCGGCGCGACGTATGACTTCGGCCCGGCGCTCGTCGGCGTGAACTACAGCAACGTGCAATACCGCTCAGGCGCCGACTCGCTGTTCAAGGGTCACGCAACGTTCAACATTGCGGGCGTGTTCGGTCAATGGACGATCCGGCCGGCCGTGCAACTGTTCGCGGGCTACAGCTACACGCGCGGCGGCGAGGTGGATGGCGTGGACGAACGTGCGCAGTATCACAACGTCACGCTCGGCGCGCAATACAACCTGTCGAAGCGCTCCACGGTCTATCTGATGGGCGGCTATCAGCACGCGTCTGGCGGCACGCTGGACGCGCTGGGCAATCCGGTCGCCGCCACCGCATCAGTTAGCGACAAGGGCAATAGCCACTCGTCGGCGGCGCAGTCGCAGGCGATCGTGAGCATCGGCGTGCGCCACAAGTTCTGATCGCTCAGTGCGGCGCTGACGTTGCGGGTTGCGCGCCGCCGTGCGAGAGGTCCGGCGCGATCACGCGTGCGTCGTTCAGAATGCCGCACGGGTCGAGCAGGTTTTTAAGTTTGCGCATCAGGTCCGTCTCCGCTGACGAGCGGCTCAGATGCAGGAATTCCTGCTTGACTACACCGATACCGTGTTCGGCGGAGATGCATCCGCCGGCCTTTTGCACCTGCTCATAAACGAGCGTTTCGACCTGGTGCATATCGGCCATGTTCGCATACGGACCCGACAGCAGATGCAGATTGCCATCGCCGAGATGGCCGAAGAACAGATGCGTTTGCTCAGGGAAGCGCGACGTCAACGCCTGCTTCATCGCCGTGACGAAGCCGTCCATTGCGATCATCGGCAAACCCACGTCGAACGCGGCGTGGGGTTTTAGACGACTTAGCAATTCGCCGACGGTCTCGCGATACGCCCACAGTTGCCGCGCGTGATCGAGCGATTGCGCGACGATCACGTCATCCACGATTTCGTTTTCCAGCGCGTATTCCAGCACTTCTTCGAGCGCCTTGCGCTCGCTCTCTTCAGAGCCGCCCAGCGTTTCGACCAGCACATACACGGGGGAACGCGTCGCGAACGGCGCCTTGAGTCCGCCTGTTTCCATCGCTGCGGACATGAAGTCGTCCCACATCAATTCGAACGACGACAACGCCGGCAAACGACGGCGCAGTTCTTTCAGCAAACGCGTCGCGGCATCGAACGAACCGAGCGCACAGAGTGCAGTATTCGCAACCGTCGGCTTCGGTTCGAGTTTCAGCACGAGGCGCGTAATCACGCCGAGAATCCCTTCCGAGCCAATGAACAACTGCTTCAGATCGATGCCCGTGGTGTTCTTGGTGACCTTGTTCATCATCGTCAGCACGGTGCCGTCCGCGAGCGCCACTTCCATGCCGAGAATCAGATCGCGCATCACGCCGAACCGCACCACGCGATTGCCGCCCGCATTGGTGGCCGCGTTGCCGCCAATCTGACACGAACCGCGCGCGCCGAGATCGAGCGGAAAGAACCACCCTTGCGCTTCGACGTGGGTCTGCAACTGCTCCAGCGCGAGGCCGGCCTGCACGGTGATCGTGCCGCCGACATGGTCGAACTCTTCGATCACATTCATTTTCGCGAGCGACATCGCGACCTCGCCGGCCTGCGGCGTCGCGCCACCTGCGAGACCGGTCAAGCCGCCCTGCACGACGACCTTCTGCCGAAGCGCCGACAGCACGCCGAGCGCGCGCGCCACTTCGTCGGGCGTGCGCGGCATCAGCACGAGCGACGGGCGTCGCTTCTCCGTGTCGCTCCAGTCGCCCGCATGCGCGTCGAGCACGCCAGGGTCGAGCGACACGCATTGGTCGCCCAGTTGTTCAACGAGTGCCTGCTGTAAGTCCGTCATATCGTGTAGGTGCCGTGTCATCCAACAATCAGCCTTGTTCCGCGACGTGCCCGAGCTGGCCGCCGAAACGCTTCAATCCGAGGCCGGCGACGAGCGCGATCACCGCGACGCCGGTCAGAAATAATCCGGGCGCTGCCGCCGAGCCGGTCTTGTGCAATAGCTGCGTCACGACCAGCGGCGTAATGCCCGTAAAAATCACTGTAGCAAGATTGAGTGATAACGCAATGCCGCTGAAGCGCACGGGCGTGGGAAACAGATCCGCCAGCAGGTACGCATACGACCCGTTGACCAGACCGCCGACAAAACCGATCACCACGAAAGCGGCCACCGGATCGATCTGATGCGCGGCGATGAGCCGGTAGAACGGATAGCTGCCGGCCAGCATGAGGAGCGAGCCAATCCGGTGCCAATAACGCGAAGGCAGCCGATCGCCGAGCCACGCGAAGAACAGCAACGAAGCGGACATGGTCGCGATACCGATGTTCTGCCCGGCGCTCGCGAGACTCGGCGAGACGTGCAGCACGGTCGTCATATACGAAGGCAACACCACGAACAGCAGACTGTTCGACGCATTGACAATACCCGCCACGCCGACGCCCACGGCCACCTGCTTCGGATACTCGGTGAGCACGATCCGGAACGGCCGCTTGACCTTATGACTGCGCAGCCGCTGAAATTCCGTCGATTCTTCCAGCGACGTGCGCAGCCAGTAAGAGACCAGCCCAATCACACCGCCGAAAATAAACGCGATCCGCCAGCCGAACGCCAGCACGGACTCGGCGCTCAAGCCCGCATGCAGCGCCAGGCTGATCAACGTGGCCGTCAGCACACCGGAGTTCAAACAGAAGATCACGAGCCCGCTAACGAGACTCGCCCGCTGCGGAATCTCTTCCACCACATACGTAATCGAACACGGCAATTCGCCGGCAAGGAAGAAACCTTGTGCAAGCCGCAGCAGAATCAGCAGAACCGGCGCCATCACGCCGATGGACGCATAACCGGGAATCAGGCCAATGCCGATTGTCGAGGCCGACATCGCCAGCACGGAGACCAGAAAAACCAGCCGGCGGCCGAAGCGATCGCCAAGACTGCTGAGCACGATGCCGCCAAGCGGCCGCGACACATAACCGATGGCGAACACGCCGAACGTGCTGATCAGCGATGCGATCGGATCGGCGGCCGGAAAGAACTGCCGCGCGATTTCGCGGGCAAACACGCCGTAAATGATGAAGTCGTAGATTTCCAGCGATCCGCCGAGACTCGCGAGAATGACCGTCTTCCAACGGGTTTGGCGCGCGGGCGCATGCGCCGCCGCTGCCAGGTCTGCTGAGGCCATCGGGTTGTCTCCATCGAATTATTGTGTTCTGTTCAAGCGGCCGTCCGGCCGCGAATCATGCCACGGGCACGGGCGTCGCGGCGGGCGTGCCGGTTTGCAAAGCGGCTTCACGGCCGCCGAATGCCTGAATCAGACGATCCTGATCGGCTTTCGCGAGCCTGTCCACGCCTTCGGGGTCGAGCAGTTCACGCAAACGCTTCTCGAACGAAGCCAGCACCGGTGCGTATTCCGGCAGTCCCGCGAGATCCTGCAACTCTTGCGGGTCCCGTCGCAGGTCGAACAGCTCGGGCCGCAAGCCCACGTAATGGTGGTACTTGTAGTCGGCATTCGCCAGCATGTAGGCGGCGGTTTCCGAGCCGACCGCGTGGTACTCGCTGAACGCCAGCCGCTCGGGTTGAGCCGGCGCGTTGGCGAGTTTCGCGAGCGACTCGCCCGGGCTCGCGTTCGCGGGCGCCGTGCACCCAGTGCGTTCCAGAATCGTGTTCTGAATGTCGATCAACGACACCGGCGTTTCGCACACTTTGCCGCGCGGAATGCCTGCGCCCGCAACGATCATCGGAACACCAGTCGACTCGCGGTACATCAGGCATTTGTTCCACATGCCGCGCTTGCCGAGGTTGTCGCCGTGATCGCTGCTGTAGATGATCGTGGTCGACTCGTCGAGGCCGTTGTCCTTGAGCGCCGCGAGAATCCTGCCGACCTGCGCGTCGAGGAACGTGACCAGCGCGAAATAGCAGGCCATCGCGAGGCGGCGGCGTTCATCGGTGCCGATCGCGGCGTCGTGATCCATATGAATCGCCTGGCGCTCCACCCATGGATGCCGGACATAACCGCTCGACGGCTGCAACGGCGGCAATTCGATGCTGGCGGGATCGTAGAGATCGAGATATTCCTGCGGCACGATCAGCGGGAAATGCGGTGCGACGAGTCCCGCGAACAACACCCACGGCTTCGTGTCGTCGCGCGGCTCGCCGAGCCAGTCGACCGCCGTATCGGCCACCCGCATATCGAAGCGGTTGTAGTTCGACAGCCCCGGGCCGATCTTGTCGTACAGCGGCGAGCGTCCCATGGTGCGCGGCAACGGATTGCGCACGGAACCCCACACCTGACCGATGCCATCAAGAATATGCACCGCGTGCTGCTGATGCCGAAAACCGACCGGCGCCGCCTCGCTCTGGTAGTGCAGCTTGCCGATCGAGTCCGTGACCATGCCGTCGTGCGTCAGGTACTGCGCCCAGCCGGGCGTGCTGCCGTCGTACGCAATCGCGTTGTCCCAGCAGCGAATGTCGTGCACGTAGCGGCCCGTTGCGAGGCTCGCGCGGGCCGGCACGCAGATCGGCGACGGCGTATAGGCGTTGCTGAAGCGCGTACCGCGCGCGGCGAGCGCGTCCAGATTCGGGGTGTGAATGAACGGGTGGCCGGCGCATCCCATCAGGTCGTGCTGATGCTCGTCCGACAAAATGAACAATACGTTCGTGGGCTTCATGGTGGGGGTGTCCGGGCGCGCTATGAATGCGGCTGTCTCCTGAGCTTAATCATGGTCCGTGAGCGCATGACAAGCAATTGACATTTTGTCGAAAGCGCATAACCATAAGTTATTCGCCAGGAGGAGTGCTGTGGACCCGATCGAGCGGTTTTTTCAGGCTGGATTGAAGCTGAACCATCTGCGGTTGCTCACGCTATTCGATAGTCTCGGGCAGATCCGGCTCGTGGCGGAGAAACTGAATGTGACGCAACCGGCCATCTCGAAGCAACTCGCCGAACTGGAGGCCGGACTCGGTGTGTCGGTCATGACGCGGGTCGGTAACCGGCTTCAGTTGACCACCGTCGGTGAAACGCTCACCAAGCGCGCGCGGGAGGTGTTTCATCAGCTCGAACAGGCGCGCTATGAAGTGGACGCGCTGACCAGCGGGATATCCGGCAAGATTTCAGTGGGCGCGGTCGCGACGGTATTGCCGGTGTTCGCGCCGGAGTTGATTCTCGAGTTGAAACGGCGCGCGCCGCAGGTGAATGTCGCGCTGCAAGAAGCGACCAGCGACCGGCTGTTTCCCTTGCTCGCCAACGGGTCGCTGGATTTCGTGTTGAGCCGGACCGAGCCAGTGGGATTCGGCAAAACCGAATTCGCTTCTCACATCATCATGGACGATCCGATCGTCGTGGTATGTGGCCGCGATCATCCGCTGGCGAATCGAAGGACTGTTACGCCGGCCGACCTCGCCGGGTCGCCGTGGATTCTGCCGCCGAAAGAAGCGCCTACTTTCCTTGCGTTACAAAGTTGGCTCGGCGAATCCGGACTCGCATTTCCCGATGGCTGCGTGCAATCCATCTCGTTGCAGACCAATGAGGCGATGCTCGCGAGCTACCCGTTTCTCGCGTTGATGCCCTTAGCGGTTGCACGCAAGCGAGCGGGCCGCGCCGCGCTCGCTATTCTCGCGATGCCTGGTGCGAGCTTTCTGGAGACGGTGCAGTTGTTCTATAGCAGCGAGTCGGTGAATCCGGTGCTGCCTGCCGCGCTCGAATGTGTCGCTGCGGTGCAGGAGCGATTGCGACGGCCGGTCGCGGATTGAAGCGGTGGTGGTTCGGTGCGGTTAGGTAGGTGCTTTTGCTTTTGCGTTCGCATCGAGCATCTGCAGATGAAGCGCTTCGGTTTCGTCGTCCGCAGGGAACATGCACTCGATCCGTAGCTCCTGCGCGGCGATGGTTTGCGGCGTACCGACGCTGGTGACCATCGAGAAATAGTTCATCACGCGGCCGTCTTTGATGAAGCCCATTGGTATCACCGGCATGGACGCCGATGCGGAGTCGGCCTTTAACGCGTCACCGGGTTGCAGCTTCGCGTCCACTTCGGGATACGCACGCAACGCGTCCAGCAATTCACGCGTTTTGTCGTCGATCACTCGCCCGACCGACTCGCGATAAACACGCTGAATCAAACTATCCGCCACCGCTTTCCAATCGGACACGAACGGCCGCATGCCTTCGGGATCGAAAATCAGATGCAGCATGTTGCGCGGCCCTTTGCGCGCCGCCATGTCGATAAAGCAATTAAAAAAGCGCGGTGCGGACTCGTTCGTCATCAACACATTCCAGTAACGGTCCATGACGATGGCCGGAAACGGTTCATGCTGCCGAAGCATCCGGTCGAGCGCTTTCGTGACGCCGTGCATTTCTTGCGCATTCCACGCGCTTTCGGCGTACATCGGCGCATAGCCGGCCGCCAGCAGCAGCGTGTTGCGTTCGCGCAAGGGGATATCCAGCGTCTGCGCGATATCCATCAGCATCTGCCGGCTCGGCACGCTGCGCCCGCTTTCGATAAAGCTGATATGACGCTGCGAAACGCCTGCATTGAAGGACAAATCCAACTGGCTGATGCCGCGCATATCTCGCCAGTGACGCAACAACACGCCGAGATCGTTCGGCGGTGCCTTTTTGCTGGGGTTCGGAGGGTTCATCGTTCTCTTATCCGCAGGTCGATACAGAAGCGGTTCGGTGATCGGCGTCGTGTGGTCAATCTTCCACGTTGAGCGATCAACCGGACCTCGCCGGTCAGCATACTACGCGTCGCCGACCGGCTCGTTCCTGAGGAAACTCAGGCATGCTATGCGTGAACCTGGAACTGAGCTTCCAGCGGCGGCTGCGTAATACTGCCCACGTAGTTCGTGATGGTCGACGCCGCCGTCACCGCAAGCAGTTCGAGCACTTGATCGCGACGAAAGCCCGCTTCGAGAAACGCGCTCACGTCCTGGTCGTCGAGATGGCCGCGCTTTTCAATTGCGGTCTTCGCCAGAGTCGAAAGCGCTGCATGCTGGCGATCCGCAGGCGCACGGCCGGCGCGAATCGCTTCGACGTCGGCGGGCGTGAGCCCTCCGTGCAGCGCCAGCGCCGTATGAAACGCGACCGCCCACGAACATGCGTTGGTCACTGCATTTGTCAGCAAAAGCGTCTGGATCTGCGCTTCCGTGAAGGTACCGGAATGCACCTTCTGAAACAGATTGATAAACGCGCCGATCAGCACGGGCGATTCAGCCATCGCACCCGCAATGTTCGGGATAAAACCAAAGGTCTGCTGAAGCTGCTGCAACACGGGCCGCGATTGTTCCGGCGCGGAGTCAAGGGTATGAACTTGAAACGTCGACATGATGTGTCCTCGATGGTGAACGCGGTTCAGGGTGAACGGCGCGACCACCGAAGATTAGGCGTGGGCGAGACGCTCGCCAATTACCTCCCATGTAATAGAAGTTCGATACGCTCGGCGTCAGGGCACGCTCCCCGCTTTTCTGTTACAACATGAAAGGCATTTCCCTGCTTAACCTGCGAAGAAACGCAAGCCATCTACTCGATATAAAAGACCGTCATCGCACAGACAGCACTTATTACCCGACAATAGAGCCCTCGACGACTGAGCCGCACACGTCGCCCTCTAACAAAAAAACCGGGAGTCCACGCCAATGAACAAACGCCAGTTCCTGACCCGCGCTGCCGTATTGAGCGCCGCGGCAGCGCCCGCCTTCGCCGCCAAACCGGCGCGTCACGAAGCCTGCAATGCGTCACCGGTGGTGCTGACCCTCTCCGGTTCAATCAAGCGCCACAATCGCGGCGCACTCGATCCGGCATTCGATCAATTGCTCGCGAAGCATCAGGTGAAGTTCTCGGAAGCGTACGGCATGGACTTTGCCTCGCTCTCCAGCATGCCGCCCGTGACGATCAAGCCCACCACCGAATACGATTCCCGCCAGCATGTATTGAGCGGCCCGCTATTGACCGATGTACTCGAACACGTCGGCGCGCCGGGAGCGGGCAGCACGCAAATTCTGATGCACGCGGTAGACGGCTATGCCGTGATGACGACGCTCGACAAAGTGCGCGCCTACCGCTTCATCGTCGCGACCCAAATGGACGGCAAGCCGCTGCCCTTAGGTGGCGTCGGCCCACTCTGGGCCACCTACGACGCGGACAACATCGCCGAACTGTCGAGCAAGCCGCTCAAGGATCGCTTCGAGTTGTCGCCGTGGGGGCTGTACCACTTGCAGGTGATCGAAGCGTAATGCTCAAAACAGGTGATGAATCCCGCTGAGGAACACCGTCTGTCGTCCGCCTGACGCCGCGCCAATACCGATCGTGTTCGCCACCGCGCCGCCGCCCGCGGTCTCGAACATCAGGTCGGCGTAGAGCTGGGTTGTCTTCGACAGCGAATAGACGTTAGCCACGGTAAATTGCGTCCAGCGATGTCCGGCGAGTGTCGCGGTCCACGCCCCCGCCGACACCTCTTCGGCGGGCGTCAACCGCAGATTCGCGCCACCGTCGACGCTGCAAAAATGTTCGACGCCGCCGGCCGACTCGATCCTCACGTCGGTGGCGAGCGCATGCACGGTCACGCGCTCGAACCGGTACGACCCGCCAATGCCCATATCGCGCACCTGTTTCGCGTTGAAGGTCGCGCCCGGCGCAATCGTCTGGCCTTCGAACGACGTCAACCCGAGTCCGGTGGAAAGCGGCAGCAGGCGGTCGCGATACTCGGAATAAACCGCCACCAGTTTGACCGGCCCATTCGTATAGTTCGCGCCGAAACTGATGGTGCGTCCGTTGGTATTGCTTGCCGCGGCGCCGGCGAATCCATACATCGCCCCGAGCGACAGTCCGTGATAATTCGCGCTCTTCCATTTCACGGTATTCGATAGTTGCACCGGCAACGTGCTGCCCAGACCATCGAGATTGCCGGGATGAAACGCCGAGAAGTCGCCGAGCAATTGCCCCGTGGAAACCGAACCGAGCCACTCGAAATTCCAGTCCGTCTGACGGCCCAGCGTCATCGTGCCGAATACCGGATCGGCCAGACCGACATACGCCTGCCGATTGAAGAATGTACTGCTGCTGGCGGAAGCGCCGGTTGTCGTGACAAAACCGCTTTCGAGCCTGAATAGCACCGTGCGCCCCGCGCCGATATCCTCGACGCCCTGGAAGCCGAAGCGATCCGCCTGTAACGTACCCTGCTCGGCGATATAAGCCTTTGCGCCGTGCAGATTGCTCACATAGCCGAGACCGGCGTCGAGACTGCCATACAGCGTGACGCTGCTCTGCGCCTGCGCCGTTGAAAAAACGCCGAGCGCAGCCGAGCACGCGAACGCCGTCGCGTGAAAAGCGAATTTGGTTTTCATGAGGTGTGGGGTGAAGCGTTGGAAGGAGAAAGGCGAACTACAAATTACGAATTACGAATTACGAAGGCGTCGATGCCCGCGTTCCGCAGAGTCAGGTGGGTTGGATTTTTTCCGTCGGCACAAGACGCCATGCACCGAACACGAGATTGACCAGGATCGCCGTGAGCGTGCCCGCCGCCATGCCATTACCGAGAACGATCTGCACGGGTCCCGGAAACGACGCATAGACGTTCGGCACCAGAATCGGTATCAGCCCCACGACGAGCGCCGCCGCCAGCGTGTATTGATTGCCGCGCGCATGCAGATCGACCTTGCCGAGCAGATTGATGCCCATCACACCGATCATCGCGAACACGATCAGCGCCGTGCCGCCCACCACGGGCGCGGGAATCGCGTAAGCCAATCGGCCCAGCGGTGCAAACAACGCGACCACCATCAACATCGCGCCGGCCGTCGCCGTAACGTAGCGCGAACGTACGCCCGTGGTCTGCACGACGCCGATATTCTCCGCGCTGGTGATAATGAGCGACGTGCCGAGCAGCGTGCCAACTAATGACGCGAGCGCATCGCCGCGAATCGTTCGTGGCACATCGCGGCGCATGTCGATCGGCTTGCCGGTGATCTCGCCGACGGCCACCGTCTGCGCGGTCGCTTCAGCCATCGATATCACGCTGAAAATCAGCATCGGCAAGGCGGCGAGTATGTCGAAGCGCGGCATGCCGAACGGCAACAGCGCCGGCAGCGTGAACAGCGGCCCGTCCCACAGACCGGCGGCGGGCATCAGCCCGACCGCCCAACCAGCCAACGTGCCGACCACGAGCCCCAACAACACGGCCAGCCGTCCGACGGTGCCCTTGAACAAACGCGCCACCGCGATCGTCGCCACGATCGTGACCACCGCGAGACCGAACGACAGCGGCCGTGCAAAGCCCGGCGTACCCGGCTGCCCGACCACGATCCCCGCGTAGATCTTGATCAGGCTGACCGACACGAGCACCAGCATCGTGCCCACCACCACGCGCGGGAAAAATCTCAGACAGCGCGCGAACACCGGCAACACGAGCCAGTAGAACAGACTGGTGAGGATCGCGGCGCCCGCCGCGGTACGCAAATCCGTCTGCGTGGCGATCACCGCGAACAGCATGGCCGGCGCACCGCCCGGCACCATGACGAACGGCAGGCGCGCGCCGATCGACCCCGCGCCCAGCGATTGCAGCAACGTGCCCGCGCCGCACACGAAAAACGTCGCGCCGATCAGATGCACGGTCATGTCGCCGGGCAGCGACAACATCCGCGACACCAGAAAAACCGCCGTAACGGGCGAGGCCGCCATCGACAGAACATGCTGCAGGCCGAACAACGCCAGTTGCCAGGCGGGCAACCGCGTGTCGACGCTAGGTGTGGCTGGATCTGAATTCACGTAACCCCCGGGAGGCGAATCGCAACTGGGCGCAACAGCGCGCGCGACGTTCACGCGGGCAACCACGGCAGTTGCTCGCGGCTATAGCGGAACGTCTGGAATACGCTGTTCAACTGGCCGGGGCCCGTCTTGCGCGCGGCCTCGTCCGGGTATTCGCCGAACCAGGGAATCACGTATTCCCACACCACCTCGCCCGCCGGCGTCACTTCGAACAAACGCCCCGTGGCGGATTCGGTAATGTGCGTGTTGCCATTGGCGAGGCGCTGCGCGTTACCCATGAACGCGCTGTAAAACGCGTTGACCATGTCGTCCGCGTACGACCAGACCACCTCGCGAGTCAACGGATCGATCTCCAGCACGCGCGAGAACGCTACATGTGCGCCAGCGCGGAAGTTGCCGTTGTCGAACGTGAGAATGTTGCCGTTGGCGAGCGCTACCGGGGCATGCTGATGCGACACGACGCTCGGCGGAATGTGCGTCGTGACGCGGCCGCTTTCACGGTCCACCGCAATGATCCCCGACGTGGTGCGCAAACTCATGAGCACCTCGCCTTTCGCGTTCACGCCGAGTCCGTTGACGAGCGGCCAGTGATAGCGTCCAAAGCCTGCCGCGATCGGAAAGTCCCTGGGATTCAGATGCTCCGCAGCCTTCCATTCCCACACCAGTTCGCCAGCACGATTCACCTCGCGGATCACGTCCGCGTACATCGGTTCGTCGGGCCCGTGCGCGGTGCCGCCCGGCACGCGCTCCGCGAAACCGACCGGCACCCGTTCGCACGCGGCGTACAGCAGGTTGCCGTTCGGCAGCCACTGCGCGTCGTGATGATGCGCGGGATCTTCGTAGCGCCAGACCACCTCGCCTTGCGGCGTGACTTCATAGAAGTCGCCGCCGTGCCACATGGACCATGGCGCGTAGCGGTCTTCCGAATTCGCATGGTTGCCGTTGTAGCCGAGATTGCCGTTCGGCAGAATCACCGCGTGGCGGCCCGGACGCACCGGCATCTGCCACTCGTGTGCGACTTCGCCGCGAATGTCCACGAGATAAACGCGACCGCCCGCCGTCTGCGGCGCGATCAGCGTATACCCGCCAGCCGACCGTTGCGGGTCGTGAGCAATGAGACCGACGCCGCGGCGCCGCTGGGTAATCTGGTCGACTGTGGTGGTCACGATTCGCTCCGTTAAGATGATGGAGCAAAATCTAGGCTATTCGATCCGTCAGGAAAACATGATTGTTCCATACGGCCTGTACGGAAAAACTATACGGTGCAAATATGCGTCCAATATCGCAGACATTCCGCTGTTTCGACGAGGTAGTCAGGCGCGGTTCGATCCGCAAGGCGGCCGAATCGCTGCACCTGACCGCTGCCGCAGTGCACCAGCAAATCCTCAATCTGGAGGAGCAGGTCGGCTCGCCGTTGTTCGATCGCTTGCCACGCGGCATGCAACTCACCACGGCCGGCGAAATCATCATTGCGGCAGTGCGGCGCGGGCAGCGCGATTTCGACAATGCGATGACCCAGGTCGAAGATTTACGCTCGTTGCGGCGCGGGCATATCAACCTGGCGGTGTCGCCTTCGTCGGCCGAACAGTTGGTGCCCGATGCAATCATGGCGGCCATGCAGAGCTATCCGGGCGTGACGTACAGCGTGCGGTCAGGCAACGGCGAAAGTATCCTGAAGTGGGTCGAGACTGGCGAAGCCGACATCGGTTACGGACTGCGCCGCAAACCGCCGCCCGGCGTCGTGGAAGTGCGCTCGTTCTCGCAGCACCTCGGGCTCGTTACGCCGCCGGGGCATCCGCTGACCAAACTGAACAAGCGGCCGCGACTGCGTGACTGCCTCGACTATCCGCTCATTCTGATGACGCCCGATACCGAGTTGCGCGCGATGGTGGATCAGATCGACCATCGCGAGAAACGCAAGGCGCGCCCGCTGGTGGAAACGAGTTCGGTGTCGATGGTGCGTCGACTCGTGGCGGAAGGGGTGGGGATCGGCTTTCTGATCGCGGAGAATGTCGCGGAAGACGTGGCGCAACGCAAACTCGCGTGGTTGGCGCTAGCGGACGCCGGCGCCAGGTCGTTCAGTTGTCTGTACCAACGCGCGGACTTGAGCACCACGGTCGCGATGAGCATGTTCCTGCAGTTTCTCGGCCAGTCGATCGAGACGACTGAAAGCCGTTTTCATGCGAGTACGCCGACGCGCCGCAAACGCGCGGTAAAGGTCACGTGACGGCGCGATTGCTTCGTTGTGAACGCGTTGTGAACACATCGTGAACGCTACAGGTTCGCTTTCCGATTCACGCTGTCAGTGCTGTTCTTCAACGGCCACGTCAGCGCTGAATCGCGCAATACACGCCTGACGCACCCGATCGATCGGCATCGACCAATCTTCGTTCGGTGCGCGGCGGAAGAGCCGCACGGTGTGCGGATACCACGGCGAGTCGCTGCGCTCGTGCATCCAGCGCCAGTCGATGTCTTTTTCCGGCAGCATCACCCAGCACGGTTTTCCAAGCGACGCGGCCAGATGCGCGGTGGACGTGTCCACGCAAATCACCAGATCGAGTTGTTCGATGATCGCCGCGGTGTCCGCGAAATCGTTGAGCTGTGAGCCAAGATGAAGCAACGGTTGCGAAGCGGGCGGGTTGCGCGCTTCGTCTTCGCCCTGCCCTTTTTGCAGACTCACGAAGCTCAGGCCGGGCACGGTCCAGAGCGGCGCCAGCAACGAAAGCGAAGGGACCGAACGATGCGCGTCGTTATGGTGCGCCACGTTGCCCTTCCAGACGAGACCGATCTTGCGGCCGGCAGGCAGCGCGTCCAACGCCGGTTGCCACCGCTCTACCAACGCCAGTTCGGCGCTCAAACGCGTAGGACGCGGAATCGTATCGATCAGCGTACGCAGATGCAGCGGCGCGCTCATCAGGCTCGTCCAGCGGTCGTAACCGGACGTGCGCGTCAACGCCGTGTCATGGTCGACCACCGCATCGATGCCGTCGACAGAGGCCATCAACCGATGCAGCGCCGGCATGCACGCGAACTCGATCCGCCTGGCCCCTTGCGCCTTCAGCAACGCGAAATAGCGGCTGAACTGAATCATGTCGCCGAGGCCGTCTTCCTGCCAGACCAGCAACGTTTTATCCGCCAGCGTCTCGCCGCCCCACTGCGGACAACCCAGCATGTCGCGCGTCTTGTAATGGGCGAACCCCGGCTGAAAATAGCGGAATTCGTAAAGCTGCCAACCCTCTTCGAAACGCCCCATGCTGAGCAGCAACACGGCAAGGCCGAACTTTGCGTCGCCGTAAGTTGGGACCAACACGAGCGCGCGGCGATAAGCGCTTTCGGCTTCCGTCAGCCGGCCGAGTTGCGCCGCTACCGCAGCGAGGTTGTAATGCGCCTCGGCCAGATCGGGACACAACGCCAACGCCTGCGTAAAGGCCTCGATCGCCTCCGGCAGGCGGTCGAGCAAACGCAGCACGCAGCCCAGATTGTTGTGTGCCTGCACGATGTCCGGCCGCCAGCGCAGCGCCTCGCGATACGCGCGCTCGGCGTCGCCGAAACGCTCGAGTTTGGCCAGCACGATACCGAGGTTGTAGTGCGCCTCGGCGTAATCCGGACGGCAGGCGATCGCGCCGCGATAGGCCGCTTCGGCTTCGGGCAAGCGCGTGAAATCGGTCAGCACCGCGCCGAGATTCAGATGCGCTTCCGCGTAATCCGGGCGCATGGCGAGCGCGAGCCGGCAGGCCAGTTCGGACTCTTCCAGCCGGTTCGTCGCCTTCAGCACGCCGGCGAGATTATTCAGCGCCTCCGGATACTGCGGCCGGATCGTCAGCGCTTGTCGATAGGCAGCGTCCGCTTCAAGCGGACGGCCAAGTTCCATCAATACATTGCCGAGGTTGTTGTGCGATTCAGCGTGCTCGGGCAGACCCCGTAGCGCCGCGCGATACGCCGCTTCGGCTTCGGGCAGACGGCGCAATTCGTGCAGCACCATCGCGCGGTTGTAGTGCGCCTCCGCGTAATCCGGACGGATTTCAATCGCCTGACGGTATGACGCCTCCGACTCTTCCTTGTAACCGAGTCCGTACAGCACGATGCCAAGATTGTGGTGAGCGTCGGCCCGGTCCGGCCGCAGAACGATCAGTTGCCGGTACATCGCCTTGGCCGCCGACAGCCGGCCAAGCGATTTGTGCAGCATGCCCAGGCTGTCGTACACCTCGACGTAGCCGGGTTTGATCTGCAGACACTGGCGCCAGTAGTCTTCCGCTTCGTCCAGCTTGCGCAGCGCGAACGAGCACGCGCCGGCGATATTCAACGCGTCGGCGCGTGCGTCGTCGGGTATCGTTGCGCCGTCAGGGAGCGGCGCAAGTATCGGCGCAACTCGCTGCAAGGCGTCGGCGAACTGTCCGGTCGAACATAGCGCGACGGCCTGCTGGTTGAGGTCGGTGATCGAGAAGTCGGTCGTCTGCGTCGTGGTCATGAGTCGTGGTGCATGGAGGCCGGCGCTGCGCCGGCCAGGTCGATCGTTTATTCCGTGCCGCGACAAAGCGCCGCGCCGGACGGAATGCGCAACATGTACCACGCAGCTTAAGCGAATCGGCGCGCGGGTAACGGCGGGAAATGAACGGTGTTCGGCCCTCTAATCCCTCGCTATAACCAGGATCACGCGAGAAAAGTTCGCGCCTCAGTGCTAGAATCGCCCCGCTTTTACTTTCAATCTCATGACTCTACGCGCCCATAACCGCATGACCGCCTGGCTTGGCCTCGTCGCCATGTGCCTGGTCGTGTTCGCGCCGCTCGTGAGTCAACTGCTGGCGTCGAACCGCGCGGGCGAGCCCATCGCCGCGCTCTGTTCGGCGCTTCAGCCGCGTGGACTGGGCGAGCTCAGCCAGTCCGTCATCGCCACACCGGCACCGGTTCAACTGAGCCATAACGACGCGTTCGGCGCCTGCGGCTATTGCCATCTGCTCGAACATCACGTCGCCATGCCGACGGTCGCCGCCGTCGAGCCGCAAGCGTCGCTCACGCTCGCCGGCACCGCTGCGCCCACGCTCTCCACCCGCTTCACGCCGCTCGGCGCGTTTCCGTCCGGACGCCCTCGCGCCCCTCCTGCCGTTTCCTGATCGCTGCCGGTCCTGATCGCGCATTCGTCGCGCCCGTGTAGGGCGCGCGCGGTCGTCTGTTCAATGCATCAAGGAAACGTTCATGTTCAACTTCGCCCCGCGAAGCCTGTCCGCTCGCGCCCGCCGCGGCGCACGCGGCTTGATCTCCGCTCGCCTGCCGCTGCCGTCTTTGCCTATCTGCCTGCCGGCTTTCATTCCGGCATTCGTGCCGGCGCTGATGCCGGCTTTCGTTTCGACAACGGCCCGCGCCGATACCGTGATCGCCGAAGCCACACTGCCGGCCGTCAACGTCACCGCCAGCGCGAATACGGCGGCCGCGCCGCGCGCCGTCGATCCGAATTTGCCCGCCTCGGTCGAGACTGTTACGCGTGATCAGTTCGACAACTGGAATGTGGTCAACACCGAAGACGTGCTGAAGTACCTGCCGAATCTCGCGGTGCGCAAGCGCTTTATCGGCGACCTGAATTCGATCATCGCGGTGCGCGGCACCAGCAATTCGCAGAGCGCACGGGGTCTCGTCTACGCGGACGGCCTGCTGCTCAGCAATCTTCTCGGCAACAACTATTCGTTTCCGCCGCGCTGGTCGATGGTGTCGCCCGACGAGATCCAGCAGGTCGACGTGATTTACGGGCCGTTTTCCGCGCTCTATCCGGGCAATTCGCTCGGCGCGACGGTGCTCATCAGCACGCGCATGCCGAAGCAGTTCGAAGCCAGCGCCGACGTCAAGGCGTTCACGCAGCATTTCAGCCTGTTCGGCGTGAATCAGAACTTCAACGGCAGCGAAGCCAGCGCGTCGATTGGCGACCGGGTCGGCAAGTTCTCGTACCGGCTGGATGTGAACCATCTGGACAACACCAGCCAGCCGCTGCAATTCGCCACGCTCGCCAAATCCGGCACGCCCGCGAAAACCGGCGACGTTCCGGTCACCAGCGCGTATCTGTACAACAACCAGACCAACGCGCCGACGGCGGTACTCGGCGTGAACGGCGAAGGCATCGAGCACACGATTCAGGACCAGTTCAAGCTGAAGATGCAGTACGACTTCACGCCGACATTGCAGGCCGGTTTCACGCTCGGTTACTGGCATCAGACCTATAACAGCCAGACCTCCACCTTCCTGCGCGACGCGAACGGCAACCCCGTTTATAGCGGCAAGGTGGCGATTGGCGGCTACGAGTACAACATTCCCGCCGCCGCACTGGCGCCGAGCCTCGGCTATAGCGAGAACTGGCTGTACGGCGTGTCGCTGAGAACGCGCTATGCCACCGGCTGGAATGCCGAAGCGGTCGCGTCTTACTACGACGTCAGCAACAGCGTGGCGCGCACCGCCGCTTCCGGCGCGCCGGGCAACGGTCCCGGCACGGTGATTTTCGGCGACGGCACCGGCTGGAAAACGCTCGATCTGCGCAGCACCTACACGCCCGCCTCGAAGCAGGCCGGTCTCGCGAATCACGCGCTGAGCTTCGGCTATCACTACGACAACTACTTCCTCGATAACGAGAGCTACAACACGCTGAACTGGCGCGACGGCGGAGCGACCACCTTCGCCAACGCATTCCGCGGCAAGACGCAGACCCAGGCGCTGTACGCACAGGACGCATGGCGTTTTCTGCCGCGCTGGAAGCTCGTTTATGGCGTGCGCTATGAAGACTGGCAAGCGTACGGCGGATCGCAGGCGCTGCCCGGCCAGGCGTTGCCGTTCAGCGACGCGAGCCAGCAGCACTTTTCGCCGAAAGCCTCGCTGTCGTTTGACGTTACCGACGACCTGATCCTGCGCGCGTCGATCGGCCGCGCGTATCGCTTTCCGACCGTCAGCGAACTGTTCCAGGGGCAAATCAACGGCTCGGCGATCGTCAATAACAATCCGAACCTGAAGCCCGAAGACGATCTCTCGAAAGAACTGACGGCCGAATGGGCGCACTGGAATGGCGTGTTCCGCTTCTCGCTGTTTCAGGACGACGTGAAGAACACGATCTTCAGCCAGACCGATACGACCGTGATTCCGAACGTGACGAACTTCCAGAACATCGGCAAGGTGCGCTCGCGTGGCGTGGAAACGAGTTACTCGGGACAGGATGTGTTAATGCGCGGCCTCGATCTGATTGCCAGCGTTGCGTACACGCAGTCGAAGATCATCGCCAATGCGCAGAATCCGGCCACGGTCGGCAAGTACTTCTATCGCATTCCGCTGTGGCGCGCGAATCTCGCCGCGACCTATCGCTTCGACGAACGCGCGGCGCTCACGCTCGCCGCGCGCTACTCGGGCCGCCAGTACAACACGCTCACTAATACGGACACCAATCCGGACGTGTTCGGCGGCACGAGTTCGTACACCGTGGTCGATACGAAATTCACCTTCCGGCCGACGAAGCTGAGCGAGATCGGTATCGGCGTCGACAACCTGTTCGACGCGCGCTACTTCGTCTACCACCCGTATCCGGGCCGCACGTTTTATGTGGAAGCGAAGCTGCGCATGTAAGCGCGCGCTATGAACGCGTTCGTCGCGCGGCGAAAGCCGCTCGGCCTAAAACCTATCTCAGGAGGATTTCATGTCCACCACCACCGCCCAACGCATCGTCTCGGCAACCGGCACGGCCAACCCCGGCTACCGCACGCTTTGGCGCTGGCACTTCTATGCGGGCCTCTTCGTGATGCCGTTTCTGGTCGTCCTGGCGATCACGGGCACGCTGTATTGCTTTCAGCCGCAAATCGAGCCGCTGCTGTATCCGCATCGGCTGGTCGTCGAACCGCAAGCAGTGCCGAGGCTGACCGAAGACAGGCTGTTAGGCAAAGCTCGCGCAGCCATGCCGAAAGACGCCGTCGCCGTCACCACCGCGATTGCGAGTGCGCCGGATCGCAGCACGGAATTCGTGTTCCGTCTTGCCAACGGGGAAAAACAGAGCGTCTACCTGAACCCGTACAACGGTGAGGTGTTGGGCACGCTGAGCGTCGGGAATCGCTTCATGCAGGTGGACCGCATGCTGCATCGCAAGCTGTTGCTCGGCAAGCCCGGCGAGTTGCTGATGGAACTCGCCGCGTGCTGGACGCTCGTGATGATCGGCACCGGCGTCGCACTCTGGTGGCCGCGTGAGAAAACCACTGCACGGGCTGCGCTGGTGCCGCGCTTCGCGCTCAAAGGGCGCCCGTTGTGGAAGAACCTGCACGCCGTGATGGGTATCTGGCTTGCGCTCGGCGCCCTCGCTTTCGTGCTGAGCGGCCTGCCGTGGACAGGATCATGGGGCAAGCAGTTCAAGGCGCTCGCGACCGCCGCGAATCTCGGCGCGCCGCCGGGTTCGTGGGGCGGCTTTCCAATGCGTTCCGTGCTGCCGGCCGGCACGCCTATCGATGCGGCCGCAACGTCTGCTACGGCCAATAAAACCCGCCCGGCACACGATGAACACGCCGGCCACGGCGCGAATGCCGCCGACATGGATTCGATGCCCGGCATGGTAACGGACGATTTGCCCTTGCCGCTCACGCCGTGGGCCGTCGGCAATTCGCCGGTGCCTACGTCTGCCGAACCCCATGCAGCGCAAACGCAAGCTCAACCGAAGCCGCTGCCGCTGCCGCTCGGCCACATCGTCGCGCAACTCGCCTCGCTCGGCGTGACCGACGGCTACAGCATCGTGCTCCCCACTTCGCCGACCGGTGTCTACACCGTCTCGTACTTTCCCGGCGATCCGAAAGACGAACGCACGCTGTACATCGATCAATACAGCGGTGCGGTGCTGAAAGACATTCGCTATGGCGACTACGGCGCCGTGTCGAAAGCGGTGTCGTACGGCACGTCGTTGCATATGGGCCGCTACTTCGGCCTCGCCAATCAGCTTCTCTGCGCGGCGATTTCGCTCGGCCTCGCGGCGATGGCGGTGAGCGGTTGCGTGATGTGGTGGAAGCGCCGTCCGCAACGTTCGCTCGGCGCGCCGTCGCGTGAACGCGCCGCCCCGCCGATGCGCGGCTGGAAAACCGGCCTCGTGCTGCTCGGCGTGATCTTCCCGCTGATGGGCACCACGCTGCTGGCCGTGTGGCTCGCCGACCGCACGATTTTCGGCCGCAGCGCGCGGCAACCGGCCTAACACCCTTTCCTTCCGTCGACTCTGTCGATTCCGTCGAACCATGGAGCACATCATGAATACATCGCGTCAACTTCTCCTCGCCGCCTTGCTGTGCGGTGCCTCGTTGCAAGCATTCGCGGCCGCTCCCGCGCCCGCGAGCGTGTCCGATTGCTGGATCCGCGCGTTGCCGGGCGATCTGCCCAAGGGCGGCTATTTCAAGGCTCATAACGCCGGCGACCAGCCGGTGAATCTCGTCGGCATCAGCTCGAACGCGTTCGGCATGGCGATGCTGCATCAGACGCAAAGCCAGGGCAGCACGTCGTCGATGGCGATGATCGAACAGGTCGCGGTGCCCGCGCACGGCACGCTCGAGTTTGCGCCGGGCAATTATCATGCGATGCTGGAAGAGCCCAAGCAGGCGCTCAAGGTCGGCTCGTCGATTCCGCTGACCTTCTCGTTCAGCAACGGCCAGAAAGTCACCGCTTCCTGCGCCGTGAAGAGTGCGGGTACGATGGGTCAGTGACACGCTGGACAGGCCGCGCCGCGCGCTTAAAATCTCTCTATGGATAAGCCCGGCGCCGCAACATAACCTGTGTCACGCGGCCAGCCCAAACACTCACTCAGGAGAAGCACGATGAACTCGAAACTTGGTCGACCGGCCTTGATCGCAGCCGCGCTCGCCGGCCTCGCGGCAGCGCCCATCACCGCGGCACACGCCGAAGAAAAAGTGCAGTGCTACGGCATCGCCAAAGCCGGCCAGAACGACTGCGCGAGCAAGACCGGCGTACATAGCTGCGCCGGCGAAGCGAAGATCGACAACGATCAGGGCGACTTCAAAACCGTCCCGAAGGGCACCTGCAAAAAGATGGGCGGCAAGATCGACGGACAGACCTAGTCACCCGATCGGCCGGCCGTGTCATCTACTCCGCTGCCTCCAACGAACGCCAACGCATCGGCGCACGCGCCGCCGCGCGGCGTCGGCATCGGCTTGCGTCACGCGCACTACCGCGATTTCCTCGACGCAACGCCGCCAGTTGATTGGGTCGAGGTCCACAGCGAAAACTATTTCGGCGACGGCGGTTTCGATCTGCATGTGCTACACACGGTGCGTCGCGATCTACCCGTCAGTCTGCATGGCGTCGGCCTCGGTCTCGGCTCGGCGACACCGCTCGACACGCAGCACGTCGCGAAGTTGAAACGCCTCGTCGATCGGATCGAGCCCGCGCTCGTTTCCGAGCATCTGTGCTGGGGCGCGACGGCGGCCGCTCATCTGAACGATCTGCTGCCCATGCCGCTAACCGACGCGGCGCTCACGCTGCTGTGCGCGCGCGTCGGCGAGTTGCAGGATGCGTTGGGCCGGCCGGTTCTGCTGGAAAACGTCTCCACGTACGTCCGATTCCGCGACGATCAGTACGGCGAGACAGCCTTTCTCGCTGAACTCGCGGCGCGGTCGGGTTGCGGCGTACTGCTCGATGTGAACAACCTGTACGTGAATCAATGCAATCACGGCGAGGACGCCATGGTGGCGATGAACGCGCTGCCGCGCGGCGTGGTCGGCGAAATTCATCTTGCGGGTCACAGCGTGACGGACGTGGCCGTGATCGACGATCACGGTTCTCGCGTCGCGGACCCGGTGTGGGCGCTGTATGAGTACGCGGTACGACGGTTCGGCGCGATACCGGCGTTGATCGAATGGGACACCGATCTGCCTGCGCTGGCTATTCTGCTGGAAGAAGCCAACCGCGCCCGTGAGGTTCAAAGCGCGGTTCACGCTGCACGGCTGGCGCTTAGCGGAGACCCAAAGAACCATGCGCGCCTCGCTTGAGTCACTGCAGCACCTGTTTGCCGAGTCGCTGGAGACGGAACAGCGGCCTGTGCTTGCGCAACTGCGCACCGATGCCGCGCTTCAAAAGCGCATCGATCTCTATCGAAACAACGTTCGCGCTCATCGCCGCGATGCGCTCGCAAGCGCCTATCCCGTGTTGCGGGCGCTGGTCGGCGAGCGCTACTTCGGCGCACTGTCGAACGCTTACGCACACGAACATCCGTCGCAAAGCGGCGATCTGAATCGCTTCGGTGCCGCGCTGCCGGATTTCATCGGCCGTTACGAAACTGACGCACCGTACCGCTATTTCGCCGACCTCACGCGACTCGAATGGTCGCTGCACGTGGCGTACTACGCGGCTGACACGGCGACGCTCACGCAGCAGGAATGGGCCGCAATCCGTCCTGACGATCTGCTCGATGCACAACTCGCGATCCACCCCGCTTGTGCGTTGGTTGCTTCGCGTTACGCCATCGCCGATATCTGGACCGCCCATCAACCGGACGGCTCGTTGCCGACGCAGATCGATTCGCCGACTTACGCTTTAGTTGTGCGTCCGCATTGGCGCCCTGAAGTACTCGTTCAATCCGCAGCCGCACACGCAGCGTTCGGCGCGCTGCAACGCGGAGCGACACTCAATGAAGCACTCGACGCAGCCTTTGAGATCGACGACGAATTCAATTTCACGTCGCAATGGCGCGAATGGATCGCCGCGTCCGCGATCACCGGCCTCGTGCACGGCACGCCGCCGCAGGCCGAATTCACGCCGACACCCGGACCGTAAAGCGCTTGCCAGCCTTACCACGCGTAATACTTTTGATCAGTTCGACAACGCCAACGGCGCCGTGTATAAGCCTGTAGAGCATGGCATCTCAAGGTAAACACCCGATGATTTCGCAAATAAAACAGATCTTCAGCGACTCGAACAGTCACGTTCGCACCCGCCTGTTCGGTATCTACGGCGTGCTGATCGCCACCAACGTGCTCGCATGGCTCTGGGCGCTCGTCGCGTTCCGCCATCACCCTGTATTGCTCGGCACCGCATTGCTCGCGTATGGCTTCGGCTTGCGTCACGCGGTCGACGCGGACCACATCGCCGCCATCGACAACGTCACACGCAAACTGATGCAGGAAAAGAAGCGTCCGGTCACGGTCGGCTTCTTCTTCTCGCTCGGTCATTCGACGGTCGTGGTGCTGGCCTCGCTCGCCGTGGCGGCGACCACCTCCGCGATGCAAGGCCGCTTCGACCACTACAAGGAGATCGGCGGCGTGGTCGGCACGCTCGTCTCCTCGCTGTTCCTGTTCGCCATCGCGCTGATGAATCTGATCATCCTGAAGTCGATCTATCGGGCGTGGCGCAACGTGAAGCAAGGCGGCCGCTACGTCGACGACGACTTCGACCTGCTGCTCGCCAACCGCGGCTTCTTCTCGCGCCTGTTCAAGCCGCTGTTCCGCATGATCAGCCGTAGCTGGCATATGTACCCGCTCGGCTTTCTGTTCGGCCTGGGCTTCGACACCGCCACCGAAATCGCGCTGCTCGGCATTGCCGCCGCGCAGGCGTCGCAGGGATTGTCGCCGTGGGCAATCATGGTGTTTCCGGTGCTGTTCAGCGCCGGCATGTCGCTGATCGATACGCTCGACGGCCACCTGATGCTCGGCGCCTATGGCTGGGCGTATCTGAAACCGATCCGCAAGATCTACTACAACATGACCATCACGCTGGTGTCGGTGGTCGTGGCGATTGTGATCGGCAGTATCGAGGCACTCGGTTTGATCTCGGACCAGTTGAAACTGCAAGGTCCGCTGTGGGATGCGATCGGCATGCTGAACGATCACTTCGGCACGCTTGGTTACGTGATCATCGGCATTTTCGTGTTGAGCTGGCTGGTGTCCGTGCTGATCTACCGCGCGAAGAAATTCGACGACATGGAGATCAGCCGGTAACGGATAACGCGCCGTTCACCTCACGACAAACCAAACGCCCCGTCATGGGGCGTTTGTGTTTTAAGAGCGTTTACGCTACATTTTGCTCGGTTATGCTCGATTCACCCGACAACCTGAGACCGACACCATGCAGCGAACCCGCCAGGAAGCCCTCGATGGACTGCTGCCCGAACAGCGCGAACAGCTCATCCTCACGCGGCTGCGCGCCGAAGGGCGCGTGCTGGCGTCGGCGCTCGCGGCCGAACTCCAGACCTCGGAGCACACGGTGCGCCGTCATTTGCGCGATCTGGCCGATCAGGGCCTGTGCAAGCGCGTCTACGGCGGCGCCCTGCTCGCCTCGCCCGCCGACAAGCCCGCCGCCGTACGCATGGGCGAAGCCGTGGACCGCAAGGCTCGCCTCGCCGCAGCGGCGGTCTCGATCGTGCGGCCGAAGCAGATCGTTCTGCTGGACGCCGGCTCGACCAACGTCGCGATTGCGGCGGCGCTGCCCGATCATGCCGACCTCACCGTCATTACCAACTCGCCCGAGGCTTGCGCGCGCCTCCTGAACCGGCCGGGCATCACCGCGATCCTGATCGGCGGCCGTATCGCGACAGGCGCGGCCGGCTCGGTCGGCGCGACCGCGCTGTTGCAGGTCCAGCAGATCCGCGCCGACCTGTGCTTTGTCGGCGCGTGCGCGCTCGATCCCGACGAAGGCGTCGCCGCATTCGACGCCGAAGACGCCGAACTCAAACGCGCCATGGTCAAAGCGAGCGGTCAGATCGCGATCGCGCTGACGTCGGAAAAGCTGATGACCGCCGCGCCGTTTTCCGTTGCGCCCGCAACCGCTGTGGATCATCTGTTCGTCGAGGACGACGTGCCGGCCGCGCGCCTCGCGAAGCTCCAGGCGGTCTGCGACAACGTCGAGGTGGCCCGCTCATGAGCGCCTCCCAGCCCCTCATCAAGGAACGCGCGGCCACCCTCGGGGTGTTTCTCGCCAACGGTTTCGGGATCGGCGCGTGGGCCGTCGAAGTCCCGCGCATCAAGGAAAGCCTGGCGCTCAGCGACACCGCGCTCGGCATCTCGCTGTTCGCGTTCGCGCTGGGCGCGATCATCGCCATGCCGCTCGCGGGGCAACTGGCGCCGCGCTTCGGCAGCGGCCGCGCGACCGCGCTGCTCGGCGCGGCCTTCGTCGTGGCGCTGCCGCTGCCCGCCTTCGCGCCCAACATGGCCGTGCTTTGCATCGTGCTGCTGGCGCTCGGCGCGGCAAACGGCGCGCTCGACGTGTCGATGAACGGGCACGCCAGCACCATCGAAAGCCAATGGCACGCGCCGATCATGTCGTCGTTTCACGCGGCCTGGAGCGCGGGCGGCCTGCTCGGCGCGGCGACCGGCGCCATGCTGCAGAAGAACGACGTGGGCGTGAGCGGCGGACTGCTGATTCCGGGCGTCGTGATCGCCGCGCTATTCGCCTGTGCCGCGTTCGTTGCGTTGCGCGATGTCGGACCTAGAGCAGCCGCGCCGGCCAGTGGCTTCATGTGGCCGAACGCCGCCGTGATGAAGCTGGCGTTGCTCGCGTTTCTCTGCATGCTGGTGGAAGGCGCGGTGGCCGACTGGAGCGCGGTGTATTTGCGCTCGGCGTTGAATCAGCAGGCCAGCGTCGCCGCAATCGGCTATTCCGCGTTCGCGTTTTCGATGGCGGCCTGCCGGATTGTCGGCGACGTCTCGGTGCGTCGTTTCGGTTCGAGCAAGGTGGTCGCGTTGGGCGGTTTGATCGCCGTGGCCGGACTCGCGCTGGTGCTGAGCTGGCCGACCGTGCTCACGGCTTGCGTCGGTTTCGCGATGGTCGGGATCGGTCTCGCGAACATCGTGCCGGTGATTTTCAGCGCGGCGGGCCGCTCGACGGTCACGCCGGCGATCGGCGTGTCGATGGCGGCCACGGCGGGCTACGCGGGCTTCCTGGTCGGGCCGCCGCTGATCGGCCTGGGCGCGGGCCTGCTCGGTTTGCGCGTCGCGCTGTGCGTGCTGGTGATGGCCGCGTTGACCGTCTGCCTGCTGGGCGGCAAGGCCGTGCGCAGTACACGGCTTGCTTAAGGCGCCGTCTGGAAGTCGCCTCGAATTTGCCGCCTAGAAAACGCCCGGGATCACGCGGAAACGCACCCGGGTTTTATAGCTGCGATAACCGTCGTCGGCGGACAGCAGTTGTTCTTCGCGAACAATGCGCACCACCTGCAACGCGAACTGGCAACTATAGACCAGCAGGTTCTGCAGGCCGAAGTTCACCAGCAGAAAACCCATGTCGGTGATGAAGTAGCCGAGATACATCGGATGGCGCACGAAGCGATACGCGCCGCGCGAGACGACGCCGCGATTGGCCGGCAAGATGCCGAACGAGCGGCGCAGCGACGCTTTGGCAAACAGTTGCCAGAAGATTCCGAGCAATTGCAGCACCGCGCCGACGTCTTCCGGCACGAGATGCGAACCGGGGCTCAGACGCACAGCCAGAAAGTAGTAGGTGCCGCCCATCGAGCAGATAAACGCGAGCGGCCGCCAGTCGCGCTTCGCCGGAATCCGCGAGAACAGCGACAGGCCGATCGTCACGAAAGCCGACACGACCAGCAGCAGCAACGTGATCCGCTGCGGCGCCGCGAGCCATTGCCGGATCGCCCCAAAGGCAAACAGGCTCAGCATCGACGCGGCGCCGACCCGTGCGGCGATTTCGACCAGGGCGCGCCGCGGGCTGGGCGAGCTTTGATCTTCAGCAGAGGCGGAAGCGGCCGGGGCATTCGCCGCAGGCGCCTTCTCTTCCACTCTTAACTCATGCCTGGAACGAGCCTCGGAAGGCAGATCTCGCAACGGTGTCGGCGATGTCATAGCGCGCTCACTTGGAAATACGAAGGATTTGCGAAGCCAGTTGCGTAAAGCACGGCTTCAGATCGTTCGGGGTCGCGGCGTAACAATACACGCCGACCGGCTGGGCCGGGTTATAGCAGCGGGCCAGCGAATCCGGCGTGTTGGCCATGCACTTGAGCACGTCCGAGCCCAGTTCGTTGTCCGGGCCTTCCGGCTGAACCAGTTCCGGCCCATAACCCAGCGTGAACACATACGTGCCCTCGATACGCGCCTGCGCCGCCATCGCTTCGAGCAGATTACGCGACGCCCGGTTGACGTTCACATACGTGATATTGCCATTCGGCACCGCGCGCGGCGTGGTGACGGGCCAGATCGGGAAGAGCTGTTCGTTGACGTTGTGCGCGTTGTACCACTTCGGCATGGCGGTCACGAGCCGGGTGGCGTTGCTCTGATAACACGGCGAGCTCAGGCTCTGGCTCAGTGCGTTCATGTTGTAGAGCCCGGTCATCGTGCCTGCCGTGTCGGGACTCGCGAGCGTGGCCGGGGTGTTGTTGCAACTGCTCTGATTGGTCGTGAAATACGACGCGAAACTGTTCGGCGCGCCGTCCGAGAAAAACACGATCACCCGCAAGCTGGAAGGTTGCGTGATCACCGTATTCAACTGGTTGCGCGCGTTCCAGACCGCTTCGGCTGAATTGGTGCTGCCGCCGAAGGTGTAGGCGTTGATGTCGGTCGTCATCAACGTGCGGTTGAAGCCGCGCGTGTTGCCGTTGAACGGCACGTCCACCACCGTGCCATAGGCGAAGTGCATCAGCGCCACGCGGTCGTTCGTGACGTCGAAATTATTCAGGAACGCAATCGCGTTCGCGCGCACCGCGGCCGGCACGCCGGACACGTTCAGCGAACCGGTCGTATCGATCACGAACGCCATGTCCAGCGTCTTGCGGATTGCCTGCGACGAGGAACTCACGTTCAGGATTCTGAAGCCGAGGGTCTGCATGAAGGTGACCGGCACGCTCGCCTGCGCGGTCATGCCGATCGTCACGGTGCCCGCGTTGAACACGATCGACGGCGTACCCGCCGTCACCGTCGAGCCGAGAAAGCCCACCGGATAGTTCGCCGCGAAAAAGGCCGAGGCCGCCTGCTGCGCGTTGGCGGTCTGCTGGGTCTGGTTGTTGCCGCGCGTGACGGCTTCGCCGGCGGCGATCACGGCGCCGTCGGTCGCCGCGTCGAGGCGTGCCTTGATCATGTAGCCGAGTCCGGAATCCACCGCGAGCCCGACGATGCCGATCAGCGCGATCAGCGACACCGCCACGATGATGCTGATCGATCCTCTCTGCCGTGCTGTGTATCCCGCTATTTTCTTCATGACACCCCCGACCCGCGTTTTTTATTCGACTGTGTTTTATGTGTTTTGTCTGAATCAGAACACCGTCATCGCATACAGATTCGGTGACAGCGCGGGTGTCCTGATCCCGCCTCCCAGGTTGAGCGAACCGAGCAGCGGCGTTTGCTGATAGAACGCCTCGACCACGTAAGCGATCTGACCGGTAGAAAGCTGGCCTTGCAGCAGATTCACCACCGGTGAGCTGGAACCGGTCGCCGGAATGTTGCTGCAACTGCCGGTGCCGTCCGTCGCCCAACTGGTGCCCGCGCTGCCGCAACTCCAGGTATGGCTCGCCGGATAGTAGTTGCCGCCGTTCCACCGATACTGCGCGACCACGATCCCGGTGCAGTTGTTGCCGCTGCTGTCGCAGTTGTTATTGCCCATGATCTCGGTGATGTAGATCATGCCGTGCGCGGTCATGTTGAGCGGCGGCGTGGTCGCGGTGAGAGACGTCATGATGGACTGCATCGGATACGTGAGCGACGCACGCGACGACAGATTCGCGCCTTCGCGGCTCACGTTGATCAGAATCATCTGCGCCTGGATGTTGCGCGCAATGTCGTAGACCGGCAGCGCGAGCGCCACGAGGATCGGCAACAGCAACGCCATTTCCACGCTGACGATGCCGCGCGTCGCGTGGCGGCCCCGGCGTTGCGTTCGTGCACGGGTACGTGTGGTGCTGGGCATATCAGAAGCCCTCGTTGCGCATCGTCGCCGCGACGCTGAAGCTGAACTTGCCGTTAGCGAAAAACGGCTTGACCAGCGGCGTCAACATCGGCCAGATGCAGTTGATCTGCAGCACCACGATGTCGCCGGGATTGCCAAACATGCCGGTGCTGTAACTCGCCTGAGTGCCGTAGGTTTGGCTCGTGCCGCCGTTGATGGTGATCACGTAGCTCGGCGACACGTAGTTGTACAAGCCCATCGAACTGGTCTTGATCTCCTGCAGGACCGCCTCGTAGCGCTGCTGGCTGGTCGTGTTCGGATCGAGGTTGCTTTGCCCCGTCACGGCGTAGCGCGCGCCTTCCCGCACCGCGTATTGCATGGTCAGGTTGACCCACAGCGCCACGCCCAGATCCATGGCGATGCACAGCAGCAGGAACAGCACCGGCGCGACCAGCGCGAATTCGAGCGTGGCGATGCCGCCCTGCTTGCGTCGATTTCCCGTGCGGCCGGTAACGGGTGTGCCGGCGGCCCTGCCGGCTTCATGAGCGGCCTTGCGGCGAACGGCTTTCATTTCGGCTCCTGATCGATCGCCATCGGCTTGCCGGCGATTCGCGCGCCGCGCCCGGCCGGCAGCCGCAGCGGCCAGCTCAACGCACCCAGCAGCGAGCGCGGTTGCGCGCCGTCGTCGAGACCGGTGGCCGGCCACTCATGCTTCGCCGGCACCCAGCGCGTGCCGAACAGGTGATCCCACAGCGGCAGCAACTGCGTGAAGTTATGGTCGAAATGCTCGACGCGGTTCGAGTGATGCAGGCGGTGATATTGCGGGTTGTTGATCCACGTGCCGTAGCGGCCGAGATCGACGCGCAGATTCAGATGCGCGAAATAATTGCCGACCATGAATACCAGCGCCGTTGCGCCGACAATCGCCGGGGACACCTTGAACATCACGCCGACCAGCGGATAGAGCAGGCAACCTTTGATCAGCATTTCGAACCAGTGGTGCCGCAGCGTCACCGTTACGTTGAACTCCACCGCGCTGTGGTGCAGCGAATGCAGCTTCCACAGCAGCGGCCACGCATGCTGCAGGCGATGAAACGCATATTCGAGGAAGTCGATAGTCAGCAGCACGATCACGAACGACGCCAGCGCGCCCCACCCGTGCGACACCAGCACGACCATGCCGCCGCCGAGCGCGTTGACGATCGCGACGCTGGCGGCCGCCGTGAGCGGCTTCACCGCCTCGGCCAGCACCAGGTACAGTCCCGCGTACACCATGTTGAAACGCTGCCCCGCGCGCGATTGCAGCAGGTCGGCCGGCCAGCGCCGCTCCAGCACCGCGCCCACGGCCATGATCGCCAGCACGAGCAGGTAACCGCGCAGCCACAGGCCGGCGTGGTGCAGCAGATCAGCAAACGCGCTCGACGCAAACATGGAATTCCCCGGTAAGTACTGGTGCATCAACGGCGCACCCGGCGCTCAGCCGCCCGCCATGCCGTTCATGATCGGGAACAGCTGGCGGACCAGCCGGATCGCCGACGGACCGACCAGCACGGCCATCAGCGTCGGAAAAATAAAAAACATCAGAGGAAACAGCAGCTTTAGTGCGATCTTGGCAGCCTGCTCTTCGGCGCGCAAGCGCCGTTTGGTGCGCAGGTTGTCGGTATAAACACGGAGCGAATCGCCCACGCTGGTGCCGAAGCGCTCCGCCTGGATCAGCATCGCGGCGAGCGTGTCGATATCCTCGACGCCCGTGCGCAACGACAGGTTGCGCAGCGCCTTGTCGCGGCCCGAACCGGCCCGCAATTCGAGCAGCACCATCTCGAACTCGTCCTTCAGCGCGAGGCTTTTCACGCCGATTTCCTGGGTGACCCGCATCATCGCCGCGTCGAGGCCGAGGCCCGCTTCCACACAGACGGTCATCAGGTCGAGCGCATCGGGCAAGTCTTCGAACAGCGTGCGCTGACGGCGCTCGATCATCCGGGTCAATATCAGGTTCGGCAGATAGAAGCCGAGCGCCGACGCCACCAGCACCGTCAGCAGCAACAGCATGCGCTGGTCGGCGTCGAAGACATTACCGAGAGAGATCAGCGCGATCGCCGGCAGCGCCAGCGCCAGCACCGTCTTGGCCGCGAAGTAGATCGCCGGCGCGGAGGGGTTGCGGATGCCCGCATTCGCGAAGCGCAGACGCAATGCCGACTTGTCCCAATCGTCTTTCGGCAGCGACAGCCGGGCGACCCGTTCCGAGACTTTCGTGACGGTTTCGACCCAGTTCTTTTGTGCACCGGAACCGGCCTCGCCGTCGAGCGCGATGCCGCCCGTCGAGCCCGTCTGCCCGAGTCCCTCGATGCGCCGTTGCACTGGATCGGGCCGCAGCAGCGCCATTGCCTTCAGCGCCGCGCCGAACACGATCAGGAACATCACCCCGAGCAAAACGATCTGTTCTGTTTTCATGGTCTGCGGGCCCAGCCCGCGCTCCTCGTGATGAAATCCGTGGTCTAGATGTGAATCCGCACGATCTTGCGCATCCACAGAATGCCGAACAGCATCATGGTCAGCGACACGCCGGCGATTTGCATGCCGGCCGGGTCTTTCCAGAACACGGTGACGTAGTCCGGATTGAGCACCGTCAGAAGCCCGACGATGACGAACGGCAGCGCGCCGAGTATCCAGGCCGACAGGCGCCCTTCCGCCGACAGCACCCTGACTTTGCCAAGCAGCTTCATCCGTTCGCGAATGATCCCGCTGATGCAGCCGAGAATCTCCGCCAGGTTGCCGCCCGCTTCGCGCTGGATCAACACAGCGATCACGAAGTAGCGCAGATCGTCGACCGGCACGCGGCCTACCATATTCAGCAGCGCGTCGTTCAGCGACACGCCGTAGTTGATCTCGTCGAACACCAGCGCGAACTCGCCGCCGAGCGGGTCCGGCAGTTCGTCGCCGACCATCCCGAGCGCGGCCGGAAACGAATGCCCGGCACGCAGCGCGCGCGAAATCAGATCGGCGGCATCGGGCAACTGGCGTTCGAGTTGCAGCACCCGTTTGGCGCGCTTGCTGCGCAGAATCAGCGCGGGCAGCAGGCTCAGCGTCAGCGCCGCCGCAACGATCACGAGCGAGGGCAAGCCGGTCAGCCATGCGATGAAAGCGCCGGCGAGCGCGCACAGCAGGGTATAGGCGACAAAGCGCGCCACCGACCACTTCAGGCCCGACTGCTGCAATTGCCGGTCGAGCGCATGAACGCGTGGAATACGCAGCAACAACCGCGTGACGAACGGCGACTCGCTCAGCAAACGCTGCTTGAGAATCGACAGCGATTCGTTGCTGACGTTGCCCGCCGCCGAGAGCGCGCGCAGGCGCTCGTCCATGCGTTTGACGGCCGGCCCGTGATGGCTGCTCCAGAACAGATAGACGCCCTCGATCAGCAGCACGACCGCGAGAAACGCGAGTACCGCGAAGGCGATAAACGATGTGTTCATGTCACGCTCCCCCAACCGGTTTGAACGTTGCGCCGCTCATACTTCCAGACGCCGCGCCGGATCGAATAGCTGATCGGGCAGCGAAATGCCGAAGCTCGCCAGCCGCTCGTAGAAAATCGGCCGCACGCCGGTCGCGCCGAAATAGCCTTTGATCATGCCGTTTTCGTCGACGCCGGTCCGCTTGAACGTGAAGATTTCCTGCATGTTGATGACGTCGCCTTCCATGCCGGTGATTTCCTGGATGCTCATCAGCTTGCGGCGGCCGTCGGTCAACCGTGAGGCTTGCACCACCACCGTGATCGCCGAGGCGATCTGCTGACGGATCGCCTTGATCGGCATCGTCAGGCCGGCCATGCCGACCATGTTCTCCAGGCGCGTCAGCGCGTCGCGCGGCGTGTTCGCGTGCAACGTCGCCATCGAACCTTCGTGGCCGGTGTTCATGGCGTGCAGCATGTCGAGCGCTTCGGCGCCACGCACTTCGCCGAGCACGATACGATCGGGCCGCATCCGTAGCGCGTTGCGCACTAGCGAGCGCTGCGAGATTTCGCCCTTGCCTTCAATGTTCGGCGGACGCGTTTCGAGGCGCAGCACGTGTTGCTGGCGCATCTGCAATTCGGCCGCGTCTTCGATCGTGACGACCCGTTCATCTTCCGGAATGAAGCCGGACAGCAGATTGAGCAAAGTGGTCTTGCCGCTGCCCGTGCCGCCGGAAATCAGCACGTTCAGCTTGGCCTTGATCAGCGCTTCGAGCAGTTGCGCCATGGCGGGCGTGAAGCTCTGGTTATTCACCATGTCGGCAACCGTGAGCGGGTTCACCGCGAAGCGGCGAATCGACACCAGCGGGCCATCGATCGCGGACGGCGGAATGATCGCGTTGACGCGCGAACCGTCGGGCAAACGCGCGTCGACCATCGGCGTGGATTCGTCGATCCGGCGGCCGACCCGCGACACGATCCGCTCGATGATCTTCATCAGATGCGCGTCGTCGTAGAACGTCACGTCGGTGTGTTCGAGGCGGCCGCGCCGTTCCACGTACACGTGCTGCGACGTGTTGACCAGAATGTCGGAGATGGTCGGATCGTTGAGTAAGGGTTCGAGCGGACCGAGGCCGACCATTTCGTCGTGCACGTCCTGCGCGAGACGGCGGCGCTCGAGTTCGTTCATCGGAATCTTGTCTTCGTCGACGATCCGTTCCACCAGTTGCGCGAGTTCGCGCTTGATCTGTTCCGGCGACAGGCGTTGCAGCTTGTCGAGTTCCACCCGGTCGATGATCGCCTGGTGGATGTTCATCTTGAGTTCCTGATACGCGCGCCGCGCCGCCAGGCTTTCAGCCGCGACACCGGCCGCCGCCGCGCTGCCGGCGGCGTCGAACGGCATGTTGCCGTTCTGCATCATCAACTGTTCGCGCAATGACATAGTGCTCTCCGCCTGGTTTTATCGGGTCGCCGGCTTGAACCGGCTTGAACCTGTTCGTGCCGCTCAGTGTCCGGTCTTCAGGCGCGGCGCCGCACTCGGCCGGCCCTGCAACAGACGGCCGAACACGCTCTTGCGCGGCCCCGCCGGCAACGGCGGCCACAACAGGTCGGCCAGTTGCACGATGCCTTGTGCCAGCGCCCCGCCCTTCGCGGCGGTGACGAGCGGCACGCCGTGATTGAGCGCTTCGGTAGCCTGCTTTTCGTCGCGCGGCAGGTGATGCGCGATCTTCGCGCCGAAGGTTTCTTCGAGCGTCGTGAGGTTGATGCGCGCGTTCTTCTCGTACTGGTTGACGATCAGTTTCACCTTGCTCGCCGCATAGCCCAGCTCGCGGAAAATATCCAGCATGCGGCGCCCCGCGTGCAGATACAGCACGTTCTGCCGCACGACCATGCAGATCGAGTCGCTGTGATCGAGCGAGTGGATCGCTAGCGGATTGATGTTCTGGCCGACGTCGATCAGCACCGCGTCGTATTGCTCGCGCACCAACGTCAGAATCCGCTCCAGATGCGCCGCGCGCAGTTCGCCCGATTTCACCGGATCGCCCGCGCCGGCCAGCACGTCGAGATTCGGATGCACATGCATCACGCAGGCTTCGAAGAACGCGGCGTCGAGCCGGTCGATCTGCGAGCACAGGTCCGCGAGCGTGGCGGGCGGCGTCTTGTCGGCCACCAGCAGGCTGGCGTCGGCGAACTGCTGGTTCAGATCGATCAGCAGCACGCGTTTGTCGCGCTGCGCGGCCAGCGCATAGGCGAGGTTCACGGCGATCAGCGTGGTGCCGCTGCCGCCCTTGCAGGACGTGAACGACACGACCCGCCCTTCGCGGCGCATGCCGGCGTGTTTTTTGGCCGACACATGCGCGAGCGCGTCGGCGAATTCGGCTTCGTCGAGCGGCCAGGACAGCACATGGCGCACGCCGACGCGCATCGCCGCCATTAGCAGCGTGGTGGACGGCGACGGCGTCACCAGCATGCAGTGCAGATGCGGCGTGTGGGACAGCGCCTCTTCGACGCCGCTCAGGTCGCGCGGCGTCAGATCGGCGTCGTCGACGATCAGCAGATCGGCGCTGCGGATCGCCGCGGCGTGTACCCGCAACTGTTTCGCGGTGCCGTGCAGCGTGCGCAGACGGAACGCCATGCCGCTCGCTTCGAGACGCGCCGCGATGCGTGGCGCGCGCTCGGCGCTGGACGAAATCAGAAGGGTGTCGATCATGGTGTGTCTCCAGGCTTGAATCCGGACCGTCGCACGCAAGTGCTCAGTAGTTGCTCGACGAGCCGATGCCGATCGTGAAACTGTTGGTCGGCGCGGCCGGCGCCGTGAACGATTTGACATAGCTCTTCTGCGCCGACACGGCCGCCGCGCCGTCGATGCCCGCCACCGGATTCGTGTTGGCCGGGCCGTCCGGATTGAGCGTCTGCATTTCGCGGATCTGCCGGACCGAGTCGCCAAAGGTGGCGTCCCACTGCGGCGTCGAGGTCATGCAGCCGGCCAGCGCGGCACAGAATCCCGCGCACAGCGCGACCCGGATCAAGGTGTGGATGGATGTCATGTCAGTCTCCAGTGGGTCGCGCATCAATGGACGGCGGGTGCGTCGTGGCTGTCGGGCGTGGGCGGAATCACCGCCACGTCGGCCGCCGAAGACTGCGCCGGTGCGGGTACGGGTTTCGGCATCGGAATCTGCGCCGGCGCCATCGCCGGTGTTGTTCCCGGAGCCGGGGCCGGCATGGGCGCCGGTGCCGAGCCGTCCGCGCCGGGTGCCGCGCGCTTCGTGCCTTCCATGTGGCCGGTCAGGTACACGTTCGTTTCACCGGCATCGCCGAAATGGTCCGTGGGCAGCGGATAGTGCTGCGGCAGCGGTTTCGCGAGGCGCGGCGTGACGACGAACACCAGTTCGGTCTTGTCCTGTTCGTAGCTGGTGCTGCGGAACAGCGCACCGAGCACCGGCAGTTCGCCGACGCCGGGCAAGCCCTTCAGCGTACCGGTCACGTTGCTCTTCATCAGGCCGCCGATCGCGAAGCTCTGACCGTCGTACACCTGCAGCGTGGTCGACGCGCGCCGCGTGGTGATCAGCGGCAGGATCGTCGTCGAATTCGAGTTGCCGGCGCTCACCACCACGCCCGTGGACGACAGCTCCGACACCTCCGGCGACACCTTCAGGTTGATGCGGCCGCCTTCGAGCACGGTCGGCGTGAAGGTCAGGCCCACGCCGTATTGCTCTTCCTGCAACACGATGGTCGTGCCGCCCGAACCGTTGCTTTGCGGCACCGGGATATACACCTTGCCGCCGGCCAGGAAACTCGCTTCCTGACCGCTGATCGCCATCAGGTTCGGCTCGGCGAGAATCTTCACGAGCTGATCGGTTTTCTGCGCGTCGATGGTCAACCCAAGCGGCGAGTTATTCGCTTTCGACGCGGTCAGCGCGCCGAGCCCGCCCGACAGGAAGTTCGCCAGCAGCCCGAAGCTCCAACTGCCAATGCCGCCGTTCAGATTCGCTTGCACGCCGAGTTGATCGATCAGCGTCTTCGAGACTTCCGCGACCTTCACTTCGAGCATGACCTGCTGCGGCGCGGCCACTTGCATCATGTTGATGATGCGTTCGCCACTCCCGCCGCCGAGCGACGGTGCCGGCGCGCCCATCGCGCGCGGCGCAGCGCCCACCGGCAGCGGACCGCTGCCCATCGGCGCGCCGCTTTGCAGCGCGGCAGTGGGACGGGCCACGAAGGCGCGCGCCAGTTCCATCACGCGTTCGGCCTTGACCGCGTCGGTGACGGTGCCGGTCAGCACCAGCGTGTCGGCGGCGGCCTTCACCTGAATGCCGGTTTCCTCGGGCATCAGCGCGGCGAGCGTGTGTTGCAGACCGCCCGGGTCGGCGCCGACGCTCACGTCGATGATCGTGCAGGAGCCGCTGCGGCCTTGCACGATCATGTTGGTGGTGCCGACGTCCGAGCCGAGCAGATAAAGCGTTTGCGGCGAGACGAGCATGGCCTGCACGATCGACGGATTACCGACGGTGCGCGAACGCACCGGTTCGCGCACGTCGACCATCGCCGACTTGCCGACCGGAATCGTCACTTCGGTATGGTCGGCGATCGGGCCGCTGCAATTCGGTCCGCGGCTGGTTTGCTGCATGCCGCGTGAGGCTGCGCCGCCACTCATGCCGCTGGCGGCAATGGTCAGATGCACGGTGCCGTTGGGGGCCATCGTGATCGGCGTGCCCGGCAGACCCGGCACGTCCTGAGCGCTGGCCTGGGCCACCGGCAGCATCGCCAGAGACAGCCCGAGCAGCACGCAGGTGCAGGCGTCGGCGATCCGGGTACGGCTGCGTGGTGCAAGCAAATTCGCTTCGCGCGGGCCGAGCGGGTGCTGCGGCGCGCAAGCGCGCTGTGTCGTTCTGGCGTTCATGTCCTACCCCCGTTATGTGCCGCTTTTTACGCGCTGCCGGTCGAACTCAGTCGCGAATCGGTCACGGCTTGCAGGCTCGAGCCTGTCAAAAACATTCTTGTCTTGCGTCGGCGCCGTCGAGTACTCGCACGCAGTTGCCCGGTGCGCGCAACGCCACCTTGCGCACGATCCGCACCGGCTTCGGTTCGGACGCGGCGACCGCCACGACCGGCGTCTTCAGCAGCGAGGACTTGGTCGCGCCGACGGTGTCGATCGCCTGCGGATCGATCTGGTTGCGCAACACCAGCGAAAGCGTGCCGATGCTGCGCGCCAGATCGATTTTCTCGGCCTGTTCCGGCGACACTTCGAGCGTCACCGCGTCGACCACTTTCGGTTTGGTTTCGTCGCGGCCCACTTGCTGGGCGACCGCGAGGACGAGAATCTTTTCGAGCACGATCTTCGAGATGTTCTGGTCGTGCTGACCGCCGGCGGCGCTGCCGTCTTTCTGCGTATTGACAATGATGTCGACGTAATTGCCCGGCAGCGCGAAGCCCGCCACGCCGATCACATCGTTCACCCGCACCGTGATGGCGCGCTGGCCTTCGCCGATCACCGCCGAGAGGCCGCCGAGCGTGCCGACCGGTGTGAGCTTCGCGTCGACCACCGGCTCGCCGTGCAGCAGGCTGTCTTTCAGCACGCGGCCGTCGAGTTTCTGAATGTCGGTGTACGCGCCGGGCGGCACGCTATTGGAAGGCCAGTCGGTGAGCTTCAGGAAGTCCGGTCCGATGCGCTGGCCGAGATTGATATCCGTTGCGGCCACCACGACTTTGGTGGTGGCGGTCGACGACTGCGAGACCATCCAGCGCGAGGCGAACACCACCGCGGTGAGCCCGGCCAGCGTCGCGATCAGCAACATCGTTACAGCGCGCGCGTTTTTCATTTTCAACCCCCGAATTGTTGTCCCACCCGGCACGCGTCACACGCTGGCGAACAACACGAGCGCGCTGCCTATTGCTATGGCCACTCCGTACGGCATGGTCCCCATCGCACTACTACCGGCGACGCTGCCGGTGCGTCGCGCCGCGCCGTTTCCCGGCGTCGTGCAACTGCCCAGCAACGCGGCTACCCCGCTCAGCCCGGCGCGCATCTGGCGCCGCCGGATCATGATCACCAACGACCCGACGCCACCCACCGCACAGGTCACCAAACCAATTTCGAGTGCGCCGTAAGCGCCGCAGAAGGCGCCAATCGCGGCCATCAGCTTCACGTCGCCGGCGCCCATCAGCCGCATCGCGTAGCCGGGCAGGAAGATCGCACCGCCCGCCAGCATGCCGCCGAACCACATCACCATCGCGTCGACTCCGCCGTGCGTGAACCACTGCACCGGGATCGCCACGAGCAAACCTGTCGCCACCAGCCAGTTAGGAATCCGGCGTGTCTGGATGTCCCACACTGCTGCCAGCATCACCAGCGTCATCACGCACGGACCCACCGGAAAAGGAACGCCGTTCATCGCCTGCTCCGTGTCGAGGATCGAGTTGCACCTGCTCTGAAATTCGGCCGGATCGGCGCGGGGCCGTCGCCACCCTGTCTCGAAGGACCGTCGAGACAGGGGCAGCGATCGGTCACGCCGCCTTCCGCGACCCGGCTCAGGCAGCCGGGTTAGCCACACCGTTCAACGCCGTCGACACGAACGTGAACACATTGTTCAGGCGGCCGCCGAGCGCTGTTACCGTGGCAATGATCGCCACTGCGATCAACCCGGCCAGCAGGCCGTATTCGATCGCTGCCACACCGTCTTCTTCGCGCAGAAATTGCTGGATCGTCTTGTTCATGCTAACCCCCGTAAGAGTGAAAGTTGACTGCGGTTTGTGCCCTGCGACTGCCTGAAAACAGGCTCGCCGAAGCGGCGTTCAGGTCCGTCCATCGGACGGAAAAAAGTGGCGGGGTCAGCGCTTCACGTCATCACGATCACGAGTGGCCGATATCGCGTATCGATCGCCCGTGTCGTTGTTCGTTGACATCCGTTTTTCGTTGGCCCCGCCGCACCTCGTAAAACGCGTTGAATTCCCCGAACGCGACTTACGAAGACTGTTGCTGCTGCCGGTTTTTTTCTGCCTGTAGCGTGTGATGCTTGGTTCTGTTTTTCCTGCTTCCCGGCTGCAGCGTGTTTCGCTTTGTGATCGACTTATTGCAACGGCTGTGCCATGAGGCCTCAAAGCCTTGCTGGGCAACGATGTGCGATCCGGCACGCGGGATAAGAGGGGGGCCACGACGAGCGATGCGTCGAAAGTGAGACGTGGTTTGGCGGCCGGAAAAGTGCTTTATGGCGATGCGTAGTGCATCGATCGGGCCGCCGAAAAACCGTCGGCGCGTTGACTGGCAATGGTTTGACGAATGTTCCGGTCAAAACTGCTTGCCCTGGATGCGACGAAGTAGCTTTTACCCGATGTGGACCGGAATGTCGCAAAGATGAGACGCGGGAATGCTGACTCGAGGCGCTGTGGCGGCCCCGCACGCGGCAATGGCGTGCCTCGCTATGTGCGGTGCCTCGCATTGCGCGATTGACCGGGGCTCAATAAACCGCTGCGCGTGCCGATGGGCCACGCAGGATCGAGATGTCATGAAAAAAAATTTTGCGCGAGGCGAGCAGGCCAGGCAAGGCGTGCGGACGACGCCCGATCTTGCGCATCGCGTTGCAGGCTGCGCGTCTTGACGAAAGCAAGGGCGTTTGCGCGCACCGCAATAGAACGCGCGGGTCATAAAAAAGATCGCGCGCAGCGGGTGGCGCAGCGTTTGAAATCCGCCCGAGGCGCTTTGTGTCCGGCTTAGTTCAAAGCTGCATGCGTATCAGCGACGAGCAAGCGCGCCTAGACGGCAGGGACGGGCCGACCGCGGCGCTTTGAGCGTCGTCGTCGGCGCCGGCGGCGGCCCCATGAGCCGCCTTTACCTCGCCTCAGCGACCTGCTTCAACCAGCCGCTTCGGCCAGCACCGGCGCATGCCGATGCTGATCCGCGGCCCAACCCGTCGACAACGTTCGCGCTCCACCCTGACCCAGCCGGAACACCGAGGTCGCCTGCTTGAGGTTGCCCGCCTGCTCTTCCAGCGACTGCGCGGCGGCCGCGGCTTCCTCGACCAGCGCGGCGTTCTGCTGCGTGACCTCATCCATCTGCGAAACGGCCTGATTGACCTGCTCGATCCCACGGCTCTGCTCTTCCGAAGCCGCCGCGATCTCGTTGACGATGTCGGAGACGCGCTTGATCGCCTGCTTGACCTGCCCCATCGTTTCGCCGACACCCGCGGCCTGGCGCGTGCCGCCGTCGATAATCGCGACCGACGACGTGATCAGTTCCTTGATCTCCTTCGCCGCCGAAGCCGAACGCTGGGCGAGGCTGCGCACTTCGCTCGCGACCACCGCGAATCCGCGTCCCTGTTCGCCGGCGCGCGCCGCTTCCACCGCCGCGTTCAGCGCGAGGATATTGGTCTGGAATGCAATGCCTTCGATCACGCCGGTGATCTCCGAAATCTTGCTCGAACTGCCGCTGATCTGTTCGATCGTGCCGACCATCGCGCGCACCGCGTCGTCGCCCGTGTCGGCGAGACCGGTTGCGCCGGTGGCGAGGCTGCTCGCCTGACGCGCGTTGTCGGCGTTCTGCTTCACCGTCTCGGTGAGTTGCGTCATGCTCGCCGCGGTTTCCTCGAGCGAGGCGGCCTGTTCTTCCGTACGCGCCGACAGATCCATATTGCCGGCCGCGATTTCACGCGAAGCGACCGTGACCGATTCCGTCGACGTCTGAATGCCGCGCACCGTCTGGGTAATCTGCCGGTCCATTGTATCGAGCGCTTGCAGCAACTGACCGAACTCGCCCTTCACATCCAGCACGATGCGGTTGTCCAGATTGCCGGCGGCGATCTCGTTGGCCACGCCGATCGCCCGATTGAGCGGACCGCCGATCGCGCGCAGCAGAAATATCGACGTCGCGACCATCACCGCGATGCCGGCGACCACCAGCCCGATCGCGATCATCAACGCGGTATTCGCGGTCGATTCACTGTCGGTGTTGAACTGTTTGGCCTGATCGACGTTGATCTTCAGATCGTCGCCGACCAGTGAGAGCAGCGTGTCGGACAACGCCGCCTGATCGTTCACCACCTTGGTGGCGCCGTCGTAATTGCCGGCCAGCAGCAGATCGGTCGCCTGGTCGGTGAGTTGCTTGAGTTGCGGCAACGCGTCCCGGACCTTGTCGGCCACGGCTCGCTCATCGGCCGCGCTGACGCGGGCCGGATAGTAGTCGGACCACGCGCCGTTCATGGCGTCGATGTCGGCATGAATGCCGTCGATCGTCTGCTTCGTCATGGCAGGATCGTGAAACACCTGGATGCGTCGCAGCTTCAGGCGAACCCGCAACTGGGCCGCGCGGAAGTTCGCCAGATCCAGAATCGGCACGGTCACGCCCGAATACGAATCGGTCACGTTCGACTTCAACTGCGAAATCGCCGACAGGCTGAAAACGCTGATCGCCGCCATCAGGACGAAGCAGACCCCCATCGCCAGCAGAATTTTGAAGCGGATCGTTTGGAAAAAACCATTCATGTGAAGTCCCCTTTGGGCGGCGCATTGAACTCCTTAACGGCATGGCGCCATGCATCTTGAGTGGAGGACTTCCATATTTTCCACTTTGCAAGCTAATAAAAAGGGATTGTTGGCAGATCGAAGGGAACCGGCTACGAATCGGTCACTGCGCCAGAAAGGTCTGTCTACCGGGCGATAGAGCAAAAAAATGCCGGCAGGGGCCGGCATGCAAGTCCTTCGTAGTCGGGGTACCGCGAAGGCGTTGAATCGGTTGATTCAAATTAGAGTGTATCACCAAGTTTCATATTTTCCATATTGCTCAGGTTTGCCGGGTTCTTGTCGATAGCCTAAGAATCGCCTATTGTGGCAAGCACCTAAAATTCATACCAATATGGACGACCCCATCATCACCACCCGCGCGGCCGCCAAGTTGCTTGGCGTGTCGATCCGCACCGCGCAGGTGTGGATCGAACAGAACGCGATCGAGTCGTGGAAAACGCCGGGCGGCCACCGGCGCGTACGCCGCAGCGCCGTGACTGAATTGATGGGACGGCTCAAGCCGCAAACCGCGCAACCTTCCACGTTTGCCGTGATTCATGCGTCCGAGCATCGGCTCGGCCACTATTGCGACGTGCTCGCAGCCACGCCGGAATGCGCGGTGGTGGCCGACAGCGACGCTTACGCCGCGTTGCTGTCGATCGGCGTGCTGATGCCGTCGATCGTCATTGTCGAACTCAACCGGATGGACCGCGACCGCCTGACGATGATCCGGCGCATCGGTCAGCATCCGGCGCTCGGCCACACTCAGTTGCTGGTGATCAGCCCGCTCGGCGCAGCGCATCTCGCGGCGGAAACGGAGCTCGGTGAGCGGCTGCATGTGCTGGGCGCGGAGTGGACCGAAGCGGAGTTGCAAACGCGCGTGCGGGATCTGCTCAGTCAGGGGGACGAGGCCGCGCGGCAGCCGGTGACGGTGGACGGTGCGCCGGACATGCCCGTGCCGGCCAACGAAGCGCGACGGCTGCAGGCCGTTGCCGCCGCGGGCCTGCTCGACACGCCGGAAGAAGACGCCTTCGACGAGATCACGCAGTTCGCCGCGCAACTGTTCGACGCGCCGATCGCATTGCTCACGCTGCTCACGCCGGAGCGCCAGGTGTTCAAGTCGCACTTTGGGCTCGAACGCGCGGAGACGCCGCGGTCGTGGGCGTTCTGCAATTTCACGATTCTCGAGAACGACGTGCTGGTCGCCGAAGATGCGGCAACCGACGCCCGTTTCGCGCGGAATCCTTTCGTGACCGGCGAGCCGCATATTCGCTTCTACGCGGGTACGCCGGTGCGGGATGTGCAAGGCTATCCGCTCGGTTCGCTGTGCGTGCTCGACCGCGTGCCGAGACAATTCGACACCACGCAGAAGGCCAAACTCACGACGCTCGGCTCGCTCGCGTCGGATCGGATCAATTTGCGGATCAGGGAGAGGCAGTTGCGCTGGGCGCAGAACAAGACGCATTGAGTGCATTGAATTTATTCAATGCACTCAACGGCGATACGAGCGAGCGTGGGTACGTCGCCGTCGCTAGCGCCGCACGAATGCCGAAATCACATCGACGATGGAATCGGCCAAAGGCAGATCAGGATTCGTATAGGTCGCGAAGTTTTCGCTCCGGTCGTCCGTGCGCACGGTTTTCAGCACATGGTTGGCGTTCGCCACCAGCGCCAGCTCGGCATGGGGGTCGGCTTGCTTGAGCCGTTCGGCGTCCGCGCGCGTGACCTGAAGATCCCGCAGCCCTTGCACGATCAGCACCGGCTTCGCGTAACCGCTCAGCAGCGCGGCCGGATCGAGCGACAGTTCACTCATCAGAAACCGTTGCGCTTGCGGCCTGAACAGAGGCAACAACGCGGGATCGATCTGCGTTGCCGGCACGGTTCTGCCCGCTTCGAGCGACGCAATCACCGACATTGCGTTATCGAGAACCGGTGCGTTGGCCGGATTCGCTTTTAGTTGCTCCCTCAGCACAGTCGCGAGAGGGCGCCCCGCCGTGGCGACCAGAATCAGGCCGCAGATGGCTTGCGTGTCGCGCGCCGCCGTGAGCGCGACCAGGCCGCCCTCGCTATGGCCCAGCACCCACACGCACGACGCGCCAGTCCGTTGGCGGATGCTCGTCACCCATGTGTGCACGTCGCTCGCGTAGTCGTCGATGCTCACGTTGTCGGCGTCGGCAATCGCCGACGCGCTGCCGAACATGCCGCGCTTGTCGATACGCACGCTCGCGATGCCGCGACTAGCCAACCCCTCAGCCAACATTCGATACGCCGACGTGCGAATCAGCGGGCCGTCGCCGTTACGGTCCGTCGGACCGGAACCCGGCAGGATCAGCACGACCGGCGCCGACGCAGATTGCGCTGCGGACGACAGCAGCGTGCCGCGCAATGGGCCGTGCGGCCCCAGTGCGTCGACGTCACGCTGAACGAACGGCACTAACGCGGCCGACTGAATGGCGGCCGCCATCGCGACAGCAGCAAGTAGGGGCATGAGCGCGTCCGTTCAGGCGGCGGTTTAGGCTGCGGTCAGGCCGCTGCTACCACGTTGATCCGCAACGCCGGGCCGCCCGCCACGATCGCGAGCAGCAGGTCGACGTTCGGATGCGCGCCCGGACGATTACGCGCGTCGGCGGTGTGCTCCGCGAACAGCGCGAGACCCTGCCCGGCCGCGTTGGCGTCCAGCGTACCGAACGTCTGCTGCAGGTAGTGATACACCGCGAGCGAGCCCTGCTTGCCCGGCTTGTTCTCGATGCTCGCCACCACGGCGCCATTGCCGTCGATCAGATCGATACGCGCGACGCCGTCGATAGCGGGCATTTGCGCGAGGTTGTCCTTGAATACGTTGCTCGGTTGAATCACTGAAACTACTCCTTGTGTTCGGAAAATTGCATCGCGGGCCGTATCTTATCCGATAGGCCACGCCGCAATTGCCGTCACGGCGTCCAGCGATGCACCACGATACTCGAACCGTTGTAGTTGTCTTTCGTGATCACGTACTCGCCCGAGGCGCGCAGAAACGCCCGCAGCCCATACATCGAATCGACGTCGTTACCCACGTCCACGGTCGCCGGACTCGCATTGATCAACGTGGTGTCGAGCTGGCCCGTGGTCAGATTGAACGCGTCGATATTGGGCACCGTGTGCACGTAGCCGACGAACAGATAATTGCCTGCTGCGGCGATCGACTTCGGATTCGCGCTGCTGAGGGTGATCACCGGATTAGGCCGCGTCGTGTTGCCCGCGCTCCATCCGTGATAAACCTCGATGCGCGATTGCATCGCCGTCCAGTCCCAACTGCCGGCAATGCCTTGGGCGAGAATCATCGTGTCGCTTTCAGGCAGGTAGAGAATGCGCGTCAACGGCCGGATGGTCTGCGGAATGGAGATCGTCACGGCCGGTCCCCATAGCGGCTTGCCCGTGCCGTCGAAACCGCTCAACGGGTAGTGATAAATGTGGTTCGTGCGGTCCAGACCTGCCCACACATCGCCCCGGCTGTCGATACAAAAGCCACCCGTGACCTGGCGATCCGTATTGAACGTCGTGCCCGGAATCGACGCGTCCGGAATCGCGATATAGCCGCTCGCCGCGTTGAAATGATAGAAGTAGAAGATGCCGGGATTCTGCCCGGACGCCACCAGAATCCGGTTGCCGCCCACCGTGACGAGTTGCCCGAAATGCTCGTCGCGTTGCGTGTCGTTCATGTTCAGACGCGGGTCGGACGGATAGGTAAACGGATCGACCGTATTCGCGACAAAGGTGCCGCCCGCTGTGCCGGTGTAGATGTGCGCGCCGCTGTAGAAATAGGCGCCATCCGTCGACGGATCCGGTGCGGCGACCGCCTCGAAATTCAACGCCTGCAGCTTCCATTGCAGATTGCCGTTGCTGTCGTACGCGTGCAGATCGGTCACGCCGTTGCGGCCCATGTCCCAGCTACCGCCCCACGGATTGTTGAGCACGTACAGATTGCCGGCCGCGTCTTTGCCGATGCCCGCGACGCGCGTGAAGCGCTTGTCGCCCACCTGGCCTTTAATGCCGCTGGTGGTGTCGAGATAGCCGCCCTGAATGCCGAATGTGCCGACAAGCGTCGGTGCAGCCGCGATGTTGTACAGCTTGATGTTCATATCGGGGCCCTGGTCGCCGACCAGCAGTTGCCCGGACGTGGCGTCGAAATACAACGCGGACGGTCGCGACGTGGCGGCCATCTGGATCGTGTTCAGCGTCACGCCGGCCGGGCTGAATTCGACGATCGTGCCCGTGCTTTGCTGCGCGACCCAAAGATTACCCGCGCTATCCAACGCAAGCGCGCCGGGGCTCGTTATCGTCATGTCACGCTGCCAGACGCCGTCGGTCGTGAACACGCGCACGCGATTGCCGAAGAAGTCGCTCGCATACAGCAGCGAGCCGGCGGTCGCGAGGCCGGTAATGACATCGGCATGCGGCACGGCCGTCCAGACGCTGACAGGAATCACCAGATCGCGCGCCTGCGTCGCGCGGTTGTAGCGCCCGACCGACCCGCTGCCGAACGAGCGGTTGTACTGCAAGGCCGCGAAGATCGACGTGGCGTTGCCCGTGATCGCACTGCCCTGAAAATCGGCATGCGTGCCGATCGAGCCGGCGCTTTGCCCGTTCTGATAGATCGCGACGCCGCCTTCGTTTTCATCCCACAGCGACGCGGTGTAGATCACGCCTTCAGGCGCGACCCACAGCGAGCGCGCGCCGTTGCCTACGTGCGTGGCGAGCGTGCCGAAGGTGTTTGCCAGCCAGTCGGTGGTGTATTGCGCGCGGCTGGCCGATGAGAACAACGTGAGCGTGGCGAACATCACGCAAAAAAGTACGGGGTAAAACCGATGCCTGACCATGCGTAACGCGCTCCGAACACTATCTGCTGGCCAATGTACAACGTCAGATATGAAAAAATATTCAATCGTCTGAGGAAAAAAATACCGCACACATGGCGCGTCTACGCGGTCGACATACAAGGAGAAATCTGGCGCTAGCGCGGCGTGGTCAACGCGACATGGCGAACACCGCAAGCGCGGTCCTCACGTCATGACGTGACCGCGCTGCCAATGCGCGCTGCGATCTGCGCGAATAGCGCGCTTCAGCGCGACGAACGCAAGGCCACTCGCCAAATTCGGAAATAATCACATTACCCGAATCCAATTACGGTAAGAATGAGATCGTGAATCGCATAATAAGCTTTTTACTTTCATCAATAAGCGAGATTCGAATTATAAAACCGAAATGAAATTGTAATTTAAATCGAAAGTTGAGATCAAAATAGTTAATTAGACTTTCGCCTCCATTTCGCGTCAGAACAAGCCAGCAGCGGCTACCATCATCCAATTTGCATCATAAATTCGAAATAAAACAACCGCTTCAATCGAAATGATGGTTCAAATACGGATAACTCGCCTGCTCATCAACTATCCATTCTGATAGGTACCGACTCCGTGTAATGAACGGTAATTTTGCGTCGCTCACGATATTTAACCGAGCACCCCTTAATTACTACCCATAACTGCGCCGCGAGACGGTATTCCCTTTTTATTCAAATTCGACCGGAATTACCCACAAGGTAGATTCCGGCGTCTCCTCGCGCTGTTGTCTCAGGAGGTCACATGAAATCGTCAATCGTCAATCGAACGGCTTTCGGCCTGAAGCGTCACGCGGCCGTTGCCTTGCCTCTCGCCATGGCTTCGTGCGCCGTGTTCGCGGCGTCGGCGCCGTCGTCCACCTTGTGGACGACGACCGACACGAAGGCGTTCGTCACGCCCAGCCAGGTGCAGACGCGCTCGCTCAGCGCCACGCCCCTGCTCGAACTCGCCGCCGGCGAGAGCACGCATATCGTGGTCAGCCTCAAGCTTCGCGACGAGGCGAAGCTGAAGGCGTTCGCGCAGTCGGTCAATCAACCGGGCAACGCGCAGTTCGGCAAGTTCCTCAAGCGTCAGCAGTTCATCGATCAGTACGCGCCGACCGAAGTGCAGGTGCAACAGGTCGTCGCGCATCTGCGCAAGAACGGCTTCGTCAACATCAGGGTCGCGGCGAACCGCCTGCTGATCTCCGCCGACGGCAGCGCCGGCGCGGTCAAAGCGGCCTTCAATACGCCGTTGGTGCGCTATCAGTTGAACGGCAAGAGCGGCTACGCGAATATCGCGGCGGCGCAAGTGCCGCAGAACCTCGGCGAGATCGTCGGCTCGGTGCTGGGCCTGCAGAACGTCGCGCGTGCGCATCCGCTGCTGAAGATCGGCAACCGCTCGGCGGCGAAGACGCTGGCCTCCGGCACCGCGAAAGCGCACTACCCGACGGAATTCCCGGCGATCTATGACGCCACCAGCCTGCCCACCGCCGCGAACACCACGGTCGGCATCATCACGCAAGGCGGTGTGTCGCAAACGCTGCAAGACTTGCAGCAGTTCACCAGCGCGAACAACCTCGCCTCGGTCAACACGCAGGCGATCCAGACCGGCTCGCCCGATGGCGACTACAGCGACGACCAGGACGGCCAGGGCGAGTGGGATCTCGACAGTCAGTCGATCGTCGGCTCGGCGGGCGGCGCCGTGCAACAACTGCTGTTCTATATGGCCGACGACAGCGCGTCGGGCAACACCGGCCTCACGCAAGCGTTCAACCAGGCCGTCTCCGACGACACCGCCAAGGTGATCAACGTGTCGCTCGGCTGGTGCGAAGCGGACGCGAACGCGGACGGCACGCTGCAAGCCGAAGACCGCATCTTCGCGGCCGGCGCCGCGCAAGGCCAGACGTTCTCGGTGTCGTCCGGCGACGAAGGCGTGTACGAATGCAACAACCGCGGCTATCCGGACGGCAGCACGTATTCGGTGTCGTGGCCGGCGTCGTCGCCGAACGTGATCGCGGTCGGCGGCACGACGCTTTACACGACCTCGGGCGGCGCATGGTCGAACGAGACCGTGTGGAACGAAGGGCTCGACGGCAACGGCAAGCTGTGGGCCACCGGTGGCGGCTTCAGTTCATTCGAGAGCAAGCCGTCGTGGCAGTCCGTGGTGACCGGCACGCCGGGCCAGCGTCTGCTGCCGGACATTTCGTTCGACGCGGCGCAAAGCACGGGCGCGATGATTTACAACTACGGTCAGCTTCAGCAGATCGGCGGCACGAGTCTCGCCTCGCCGATTTTCGTCGGACTGTGGGCGCGCGTGCAGAGCGCCAATTCGAACAGCCTCGGTTTCCCGGCGGCCAGTTTGTACAGCGCGATCAAAGCGACGCCGTCGATCGTGCATGACGTGAAGTCGGGCAATAACGGCTACAGCGGTTACGGCTATAAGGCAGGCACGGGCTGGGACTATCCCACGGGATGGGGCAGCGTGGATATCGCGAAGCTCGCTTCGTATATCAGCAGCCATTCGTTCAGGAAGTAAGCACTCGGGCCGGCTCGTGATGAGCTGAGCGCTTGAGCGGGCGCCGATGATGCGGTGGGTTAAACCAGGTCATCGGCGCTCGAACGATTCATGCGTCTTTCACGTCTGCGCGTATTGCGCATCGCGCATCGCGCGTCGCGTTTGGCTTAGCGCAGCCGACGCCAGACCGAAATCGGCACGTCGCCATTCGGCCGCGGTACGACGCGATAGCTGAGTTCGTCGCCCACCAGTTCATAGTGCCGGGTTTGCGCCTGCCCTTCCCAATTCGGGAACGACGCCTTGTCGATCTGAAACGTCAGCGTATGCGCGGCGGCATCGACTTTGATCGTGCCGAAGTGCGTGCTGGACCCCAGCACGGAGGCCGCGTATTCGGCCGGTGTGCCGCTCTGTTTATCGCCCGACGCGAACCGTGGCCGATCGGCTCTGAAAATCTGCAGCGTGTAACGGCCTTCGCGATCGATCTGCAACATGCCTTGCGGCGCGGCGCCGAAGTCGTGCGCGCGTACGCCGTCGGCCTTGATGACGTCCGCGGCCACGAGCGACCAGGTGCCGGCCAGCGGCGAATCCGGCGGGTTGTTGTCACCGGCGTGCGACGGCAGCGAAACCAGTGCAGCGGATACGGACAACAAGGCTGGGAAGATGAGTTTGAGCATCGTGTTTGGGTTCATGTTCAGGTAGGAAGGATCACGGAATCGAAGCGGAAAAATGCACGACGTCCGCGTCAATTGGACGACGCCGACAACGACGATACGGGCATGGAAACTGAAGGCGCGGGTGATAGAAGCGGGTTAATGCGGCGCTGCCGGCTGGCGAGCAGAACGATTGGAATCAGCAGCGCCAACGCGCTCGCCTGAGCCAGATAAAGCTGGCGATAGAGATGATGTCCGGCGCTCGCCGCGACGACGACATACACCACCAGCCCGGCCAGGCCATTGATCGCGTTGAAACTGGCGCTGACGCGCCCTTGATACGCAGAATCCGTCGCGCGCTGTGCCGTGCTGAGAGCAATCACGCTGCTCTGAAAGCTCGCGCCCAGTCCGGCGTAAATCGCGAAAGCGGCCACCTGTCCCCGACATACCGAGAACGCGAGCAGGCAGGCGGCCGCGATGCCGAGACCGAGCAGCAGGACCGTGCGCCGCCCGAAGCGATTCGCGAGCCGCACCACGAAGAACCCGCCGGCAATAGCGCCTAAAGCGTAGCCCGCATCGATCTTTCCGAATGCCGCGGCGCTCAGATGCAGTTCCTCCCGCACGAAGGGCGCGAGCATCGCATTCATGCCGAACACCACGCTCATGTTCGCGACGAAAAGGCCGTAGAAAAAGCCGATCTCGGGACGCTCGACAATATGCGCGACACCCGCGCGCAGATCTCGCCAATAGTGCTTCGGCTTGCCTTCACCTGCACCTTCAGATAAATGCGCCACTTCTCCGGCCGCCGTCAACCGGCGAGCCGTGAGCCATCCGAAAACGCCCGCCAGCAAATAGGTCACGCTGGCGACGCAGACCGTTGCGGCCGCACCGATCGACGCCAGCACGATGCCCGACGCCGCCGCGCCCAGCACCTGCCCGGTTTGGCCCGTGACCACGGTCAATGCGTTGAGCCGCAGCATGTCGTCGGCGCTGGCGTTGCGCGCGAGCGCCGCTCGCCAGGACAGCACCTGGACTTCGTTGCCCAGGGCGACGAGAAAGCTGATCGCATACGCCGAGGCCGCCGTCGCGTGTCCGCCGGCATAGAGCGCCGCGTAGGCGAGCAGCATGGCCCATCGAAACAGATCGGCGCGATACGCGAGTCTGGCGGGGTCGCCCCGGTCGATCATGAGCCCGATCACCGGCGACAACAGCAAACCCGGCAGCACCGTCATGATCAAACTTAGCGCCGCGCTCGACGGATGCCCGGTGATGTCGATGATCAGCCAGGTGTTGATCAGGAAGAAAAAGCCCGTGCCGATCTTCGAACTGGCGGTCGTCGCGCCATAAAGCCGAATGGTGTGGGGAGTCATGGGCGCAGTGGCGGGAGTCCCGAAGTTTTCCAATTCGGGAACCTTAAACGTCCTAGAATGATTAGAAAATTGAATATTTCTTATCCGACACATTCACAAAACCGAACAATGAACCGGATCAATCTCGACATGGACGTGCTGCGCACGCTGGTCACCGCGCAGCAGCTCGGCAGCTTCAATCGCGCGGCCGACCGCCTTGGGCGCTCGCAGTCGGCGGTGAGCCAGCAGTTGCGCAAGATCGAAGAAAGCGTCGGCGAGGCGCTGTTTCAGAAGCAGGGTCGCGGCCTCGCGCTAACGCCCGCCGGCGACGTGATGCTGGCCTACGCGCGGCGTATTCTGGAACTCAACGACGAGGCGGTGAGCGCGGTGCGCGGCTTCGCGATCGACGGTCTGGTACGCATCGGCTTGCCCGCCGACTTCGCCGAAACGTGGCTGCCGACCGTGCTCGGCCGGTTCAAACGCGCGCATCCGGCGGTGCGGATCGAAGCGGTGGTGGAAGGCAATCGGCGTCTGCTCGAACGGCTCGACAAGGGCGAACTCGACCTCGTGCTGTCGCTGGGTCAGGAGGCGCGCGCCGACGCCGAACCGGTCGGCGCGGTGGATCTGGTGTGGATCGGACCGGCATCGGAAGAAAGGTTGTGGGCCCGAGACGAGCCGATTCCGCTGGTGCTGTTCGAGGCGCCGTGTTTCTTCCGGCAACGCGCGCTGGAGGCGTTGGATAAAGCCGGGCTGCCGTGGCGAATCGCGTTTACGAGCCCGAGCTTGCCCGGTTTGTGGGCCGCCGTGGAAGCGGGCCTCGGCGTCACGCTGCGCACGGCGGCCGGTTTGCCCGCGAAGCTTCAGGTGGTAGGCGATGCGCTCGCGCTGCCCACGGTGCGCGCGCCCACGCTGCAGGTGTCGCTGCACGACGGTACGCGTACTTTGGAACCGGCGGTGGCTCGTCTGAAAGACATCATCGCGGAAACGATCGCGGGCAATCTGCCGGTGGCAAATGCCCGAGCGGCCTGAGCGCGGCATTACACGCGGCTGAGGGTCATCATCGTCATGCCGCGCCGCCGGCCGTGCCGGAAAGCGACATAATGCCGGTTGTCTGCTGTGTCATGCAGCGACCGCATTCTCACCGAACCAGGAGATTCAAATGAGCAAGGGCTATTGGGTAACCGCATATCGCGCCACCAAAGACGCATCGAAACTGGCCGCGTATGCGCAACTCGCGGCGCCGGCCGTGGCGGCCGCGGGCGGCAAGTTCATCGTGCGTGGCGTGGCTGAGGATGCCCGCGAGCAAGGCCTGAAGGAACGCACGGTCGTGATCGAGTATCCGAGCTACGAACAGGCTGTCGCCGCGTACGAAAGCGAAGCCTACAAGAAGGCGCTCGAGGCGCTGGGCGACGGCGTGGAACGCGATCTGCGCATTGTTCGCGGCGCGGAATAACGCGTTCATCCGCAGGCAACAGGGCGGCTCTCTCGCGAGAGCCGCCCTGTTTTTTTGGGCTGCCGGCAATCAGTTCGACTGCACCGCCAGTGTGTGTATCTGGCTCAGCAATCGTTCGATTTCCGCGTCCGTGGTCAGGTAGCTGATCGACGCGCGCGCGATCTGTTGCAATCCTCGCGACGTCATGTCGAACGGCGTATAGCTGACGCCGTTGCTGCCGATCACGATGCCCTGCGCGGCCAGACTGCGCTGCACCGTGACGGCGTCGAGACCGGCGAGGTTGAACGCGACCAGGCCTGAACGTTCGATCCCGAGATCAAGCACCGTTACACCAGGCAGTTCGGCTAGTTGCACGCGCAACCGTTGCGCCACGCTGTCGATCCGCGAGCGGATCGCTTCGATGCCGATTTCCAGCGCCTCTTCGAGCGCATTCGCCAGTCCGCAGTGCAGCGCGAGCGCAGCCTCCGACGATTCGAAGCGCCCCGCGTCATCGCGCAAGACGGGTTCGCCTCTCGCGTCCAGCGGCGCGGAATGCGTGTCCGTGTACGGCGGCGTCAAACGCGGCAGAAACGCCTGCCGCACGTACAACAGACCCGTGCCTCGCGGCCCGCGCAGTCCCTTGCGTCCAGCGGTGCTCAGCACATCGCAACCCAGCTCGGCGACATCGATCGGCAATTGCCCCGCAGCCTGCGCGGCGTCGATGAAATACGGAATGCCGTGACGGCGCGCCACCTGCCCGATCGCCGCGGCCGGATTGATCAAGCCGCCGTTAGCCGGCAACCACGTCAGCGCGATCAGACGCACACGCTCGTCGAGCATGGCCTCCAGCGCTAGCGGGTCCGCCGCGCCGTCGGCGTCGCAAGGAATCACGTCGATCGACACGCCAACGCGCTGCGCCAGCCCACGCATCATGCCCAGATTGCCGCCCCATTCATGACGGCCGACGAGGATACGCTCGCCCGCTCTCCACGGCCCCAGCGCGGCAAATGCCGCGCCCCAGCCGGGCGAATTGCCCGTGGTCAACGCGATCTCGGCGGGCTGCGCATTGAACAGCCGCGCGGCCAGTCCGCGTGCGCGTTCAGTCTGCTCGCGTCCCACGATGCCGGCTTCCATCGGCCCGGTCGTGGCTTCGCGCCAGAGGTGCGCGTGAATCGCCTCCAACGTCGCCGAAGACGGCAGCGAAGCGCCCGCGTGATTGAAATGCGTGGTGTGCTGCGTGCCCGGCGTGCGGGCGCGAAGTGCCTCCACGGCGGCGGTCGAAAGAAGAGCGGACATGGTTATTCCAATGAGGTCAGTGCGATCAACGCTTCGACTTCGACCGCCACACCCGCGGGCAGCGAGGCGACGCCGACGGCGCTGCGCGCGTGCCGGCCGGCATCGCCGAAGACCTGAACCATCAGGTCCGATGCGCCATTGGCAATCACGCTGTGGCGCGCGAAATCGGGTGTGCTGGCAACGAATACGCGCAGCCGCACGACGCGGGCCACGCGGTCCAGGCGGTCATCGGTGGCGGCGGCGATCTGCGACAGCACGCTCAACGCGGACGCACGCGCGGCTTCGATACCGTCGTCGTCCGACACGGTATCGCCGAGACGGCCGAGATAGGCCGGTTGCCCTGCCTTGCGCGAGATCTGACCGGACACATGCAGAAGATGACCTTCCTGCACGTACGGCGCGTAATTGGCGGCGGCGGGCGCGGCGGGTTCGAGCGTGAGACCGAGGCTTGCAACACGTGCTGAGATCGAAGAGGTCATGTCGAATTGTCCAGGCAAGATGGGGAAGTCCAATCCTATTAGCCCGGCCCACCCCGTGACCAATCAATTTTTCCCCGCAACGGATGAGCGAAACTAATGCGTCGGCTGTAAAGCGTCTTCGTTCGCCGCCTCGGCGAGCCAGTCGCGGAATGCGGTTGCCGCCGCGCCAAGGTTGCCCTTGGGCGTGACGAACCACCAGCCGATGCGGGTGTCGTCGAGTCGCGCATCGGGTAATGCCTCGACCAGCGCGCCGCTCGCCAGTTGCCGCGCGATCAGGCGGTGACGGCCCATCGCGATGCCTTGTCCGGCGAGCGCCGCTTCCACGACGATGTTGTAGTCGTGCAGATGCACCTGCTGCGATTGCGTCAGATCGAGGCCGAAGCGACGGCTCCAGGCGTCCCATTCGAACGACTGCCGCGAATACGACGTGAGCAGCGGAAAGCGCAACAGGTCTTGCGGTTCGCGCGGACGCTTCCTGCCGGCGACCAGCGACGGCGCACACACCAGCGACAAACGCTCCGTCATCAACCGTTGTGCGTGCACACCGCGCCAACCGCCGAGGCCATAACGGATCGCGACATCCACTTCGCCGCCCGGCACGTCGGCGAGTGCGATCTCGGGCCGCAGTTGCAGATCGATCCGCGGACAGGCGGCCGCGAAAGCCTGCAAGCGCGGCGCCAGCCAGCGCGTCGCGAACGAAGCCAGAATGCCGACGCTCAGGCTCGTCCGCTCGACGGACGGCGCGCGAACCTCCTGCGTGCCGAGCCGCAACAACTCGAATGCGTCATGAACGCGCGCGTAATAAGCGACGCCCGCCGACGTCAGTGCGACGGCGCGCGTGCGACGTTCGAACAGCGCTACGCCGAGATCGGCTTCGAGCTTCTGGATCTGATGACTGACGGCACTCTGCGTGACGAACAGTTCCTGCGCGGCGTGGCTGAAACTCAGCAGCCTGGCGGCGGCTTCGAATGCGCGTAGGGACAGTAACGGCGGGAGTGGACGAGGCAGACGCATCGGGTTCGAATGAAGAGGTTGCGCGCTCACGCGAGTTGGGTGTGTCGCGACACGAGCGCTTTGACCGCGTCGACGTCGGCCGGCGACACCGGCGTGAAGACGACCATGCTCAGGCCATCCGCGCCGGCCACGGGAAACGCGGAGTATTCGAGCGTGAGCAACCCGGCCACCGAATGCCGCATGTGCTTCGTGCCGCCCCAGTGGTTGAGCACGTCGTTCTCGGCCCAGAGCCGCCGGAAGTCTTCGCTGCTGTCCTGGAGTTCGGCGGCCAGCGCCGACGCTTCGGCAGAACCGCCCACCCGCGCGATATCGAAGCGGAACACGGCGACCGCCACGCGTGCGCTCTCTTCCCAATGCGGCTGGCAGGTGCGCATGGTCGGATCGCTGAACAGACGACGCAGCACGTTGCGCTCGCGAACCGGCAGCGCGGCGTAGTCGCCCAGCACCGCGACGGCGGCCGCGTTCCAGGCCACGACGTCCCACGTCGTCGTTTTAACGATCGCGGCGCTGGTGGGCATGCCGTCCAGCACGCGTTGCAAAGCCGGCGTCACACTTGAGGTCTCTACCGGGCTGAGCGGCGGCGGGCGTTGCTGCGCGAGCAGAAACAACATCTCGCGGCCGGCGGCGTCGAGTTCGAGCGCACGGGCGAGCCGCTCCAGCACTTCGTTCGACGGCGGACCGCCGCGCCCCTGTTCGAGCCACGTGTACCACGCGACGCTGACGTTGGCGCGGGTGGCCACTTCTTCTCGTCTAAGGCCGGGTGTGCGGCGGCGGATTTGCGCTTCCGGCCCGGGTTGCAGGCGCGAGCGGCGATCGCGCAGAAAGCTGCCTAGCGAGGTGCTGCACGCGGACGCGACCGGATCCGGCAAGGTATTGACTGGCATGACGTAGAGGGCTCCCGGAACGACGCGCAGCGCGCATCGCTGCCGATACTTTAGCGCGGAATGGGAGGCTGGGTGGAACGGGTGGAACGTTCAACAGTCGTTCAATACGCGCTCACTACGCTTTCAATACTCGACGAGAATCGTCACTCGCCGGTTCGCGGCGCGAGCCGCGGCGTCGTCGCCGATGATCAACGGGAAGTTGTCGGCTCGGCCAATCGCCGCCATTCTGTGCGCCTCGATTCCTTTGTCGGCGAAAAAACGAACCACGGCCCCCGCTCTCGCCGACGACAACTCCCAGTTCGATTCGAATTTCGCCGTGGCGATCGGCACGCTGTCCGTGTGTCCTTCGACGAGAATATTGTTCTTCGAACGGTCGCGCAGTACGCCGGCAATCTGGCTCAGCACGTCGAACGATTCGGGTAATAACCGCGCGTCGCCGGCGTTAAAAAGGATCTTCGCGTTGATCGCGATTTCGACGCCTTGCGTCGCGTTCGAAATCGTAATCTGGCTGTTGCTCTTGAGCGGTTCCAGCAAAGAGAGCAGTTGTTTCTTAGCGGTATCGGGCGTGCCGCCTGCGTTCGATACCACCAGCGTTTTCTCCGCGCGATGCTCCAGCGCCTTGATTTCCAGTTCCCGGTTCTTTGCCAGCTCCAACGCGTACAGCGCGAGGAACAACACCATCAACGAGGTAACGAGGTCCGCGTAGGAAATCAGCCAGCGTCCGGATTGCTCGTCGCCTTCGTCCGCGTCCTGATAGCCGGTTTTATCCGCCTTGAGGCGTCTGTTTCCCGAGGAGATAGTCATACCCGTAACGCCTGCTTCGAATTCACATTTGATTGAACAGCCGCACACCACTGAGCTGTAAGTGCCGCCGCCGAATATCGATGCGTGCGGCTCGCTACCCCAGCAGCTCCGCCGATCTTGCCCGCACGTCTCCCGCCAGACGCGTTTCGATCGTATGCGGCGACTCCTTGCGCGAGATCGCGAGCAAGCCGTCGAGATACAAACGACGGAAGCGCAACTCGCTATCCACCTGCGCCCGGATCTTGCCGTACAGCGGCAGAAACAGCAGATTCGCGAACGCGAGGCCATAGAGCGTCGCCACGAACGCGGTGGCAATACCTTGCCCCAGTTGCGCAGGTTCGAGCATATGACCTGTGACCTGAATCAGGCCGAGCACCGCGCCGAGAATGCCGAACGTCGGCGCATAACCGCCCGCCTGTTGCCAGATTCGCGCGGCCGCCACGTGATTGCGCTCGTACGCATCCAGCTCCCGTTGCAACGCATCTTCGAGCACGGCCGTGCCCACACCGTTCGCCAGCAGTTCGAGCCCGCGCTGCGCAAACGGATTGATGCCGCCGGCCTCGATCGACTCGAACGCCAGCATGCCGTTCAGCTTCGCCTGATCGCCCCATTCGAGCAGAACCGACAGGCTCTTGCGGTCGACCTGTCGCGCTCTCACGAAGGCCAGCCGCAGTTGCTTGACGCCATCGAAGAATCGCGCCCACGTGTTCTGGATCATCACCGCGCCGAGCGTGCCGCCCAGCACGATGACGAACGCCTCCGGCTGAAACAGCGCCGTAAAGTGCCCACCCTCCAGCGAGAAACCGGCGACGATCGCCGTTACGCCGAACACGGCGCCCAATAGCGTCAAAAGATCCATACGTCCTCTCGAACGGCCGCCCGAGCCTTCGAACCTGCAATGAAAACAGCCTGCCTGGTGACGCACATCAGCACGCAATCCAGCACGCCAATCGCGTCACGCACTCAGATTGGAAAGCGGCATCGCATTGCCAGCCGGTGCTTTAAGCGTGCGTATCGTGTCGATGAAGCGCTGCTCGATCTCGGCAATTTCGAGCGGATCGATCTTGATTTCACGCCGCATGACCCATGACACTTCTTTCTTTCTCGCCTCGGTCATTACCGACATCAACCGCTCGGCCGCCGGTTGCCCCGTCGCCGCGGAAAGCAGTTTCGCCAGATCGTAGGTATCGAACGCGCTGACGGCTTCGAATAGCGTGCGCTGGTCGACGAACTCCAGATCGTCGAGCGAATTCACATCGCTGGCGCCCCGCACCGTGCGACGCGAAAAATACGTAATGCCCTTTTCTTCGACATAATTCAACACGCGGGTCTTGCGAAACGCGAACAGGTCTTCCGCGATTTCCGCGTGAGACAGCTTGTTGAGAATGACCTTCTTCTCGACGCCGATCAACGCTTCCAGATCGTCGAGTTCAATCAACTCCAGTTCGCTGCTGATCGACAGATCGAGATCGTGGTCCGCGACCTGCTGCGCGCGTTCCGTGATTCGCACCGGATCGAACGTGACGAGCTGGCGGCCCACCGCGCCTTCCGCCGAATAACGCGCGGACGTGTTGCTCAGGCGTTCGGAGCGGCCCGGTTCGAGCGTGACCAGATTGAGTTTCTCCATGCGCTTGAGCATGGCCATGACGTGGGGACGGGAATGGCCGGCAATCGCGTGGCACTTCTTGATCACTTCGGGAAGCGGCACCGAGAACTCCTCCCCTTGCGCGCGGCGCAGGCGGACATCCCGATCGGCGCTTTCGACACCGGCCATCAACGCGAGAACATGCGCATACGAGACCACGCCCGGCAGAAAATCGGCGTGCGTATTGGTGGCGAGCACGTCGTCCTTCTTCTTCACGCGACGAATCATGGTGCGCACGATATGACGCAGCAGCGGCGACACGCGTTCGAGTTCTTCTTCCACGACGTTCGCCGCGATCACGGTGAGTTGAAGGAAGCTGAGTGCTTTCGCGGTATGCGCTCGCGGTTCCGCCGGCAACAAAGCCGCTTCGCCGAAAAATTCGCCCTTACCTAGCGTGGCGAGAATCACCTTCTTTTCATCGCACTGGGTGGAGATTTCGACTTTGCCATCTGCAATAACGTAGATGACAGCGTCGCCCGCGAAGCCTTCCGAATAGATGACCTCGCCCGGAGCCGCTGTGCGCGACCATGGCGATCGTTGGTGATTCAAGATTCATTCCCCCGTAGAGCTGATTCCTCGTGCAAGCCACGCGCTGCCGGATGCGCGGGTGCCCGATGGTCCTGACTTATTTCACGGGATAACGACATGCATAACGCATTCTTTAATATTTGGGTTGGTCGGCGGAAACATCGCAAACGTTTGGCAGCCTTGCTGCACAAGGGTTTGCGGGAAGTCGAAGGTGCTCAGCGCAGCACGGTAGGCGCTTCATCGATAAGCCATTCCTTGAGCTTCAGCGCCGACGGTTGCAACGCGTTCGAAACGGGATGGACCAGGTAATAGCTCGTTGAAAGCGGTAACACCTGTTTGAAAGGTTCGATCAACGCGCCGCTTGCGCGCTCGCTGTCGGTCAGCATCGCACTGGTGAGAACGAGCCCTTGCCCGCGAACGGCAGCGTCGATTGCGATCAGCGATTGATCGAACTGAATCCCGGGAATGGACGCGATCTGTTCAGCGGACAAACGCGAGAACTTACCAAGCCACGGCGACCAGTGCGGATGCAGCGTGTTATGCAACAGCGTCGCTTTCTTCACATCGTCAGGATGCCGTAGCTTCAGACGCTTCACGTAATCGGGCGCGCAATACACGTGCGCTTCGTCCGTGCACAACTTTTCTACCGTGAGCGACGGATCCTCGCCATTGAAATAGCGGATCGCCAGGTCCACGCCGTCGAGCTCGAAATCCACAAACGCGGTCGACGTGGTCAGATCCAGCGCCACATCCGGATAGCGCTTCAGAAAGCTCGCCATGCGCGGCGCGAACCACTTGGCAGCGAAACTCGGCGGCACGGACAATTTCACACCCCGGCTCTGACGCTGCCGCATGCGCCGGCTTGCCTGCGCAATCTGTCCAAGCGCGGGGTGAATCTGCGCGTAGTACGCGAGTGCTTCGGCCGTCGGTGTGACCTGGCGGATCTGCCGGACGAACAGCGAGACGCCCAGCCACGCCTCCAGCTTCTGGATCTGTTGCCCGACCGCGCCCGGGGTCACGTTCAACTCCTCCGCTGCAAGAGTAAAACTACCGAGTCGGATCGCCGACTCCATCACAATCAGCGACTTCAACGGTGGGTATACGCTCATGAAATAGTTTTCCTACATCATCAATCAGATAATATCGGTTGTACCGGAAGCACGCGCTGATCACAATGGGCCCTCGATAAAATCCGTTGTGGACCGCCATGAACCCGTCCTATCTCGCCTTCGCCCTGCTCGGCGCCATCTGGGGAACCAACTTTCTCTTCATGCGATGGGCCAGCGTGACGCTGTCGCCGGCCCAGATCGTGTTGCTACGCGTCCTGTTCGGATTCGTGCCGATCCTGCTGGTTGCGCTGGGAACGCGTGCATTGCGTTGGCGTCATCTGCGCTACGCGCATCACTTCCTGGTCATGTCGCTGCTGGCCACCGTGCTCTACTACTTCGCGTTCGCAAAGGGCGCGTCGCTACTGCTCTCCAGCGTCGCGGGCATGTTGAGCGGGTCGATACCGTTGTTCTCGTTTCTCTGTGCGCTAGTCCTGTTACGCGATGAGCGGCCGACGCCACGCATGGTGATGGGCATCGCGGTCGGATTCGTCGGCGTGCTGCTGATCGCGCGGCCATGGGCCGGCGCCGCTGCGGGCGTGAGTCTTCCCGGCGTGCTGTACATGATCGGCGGATCGCTGAGCGTGGGATGTTCGTTCGCTTACGCGCGGCGCTTTCTGACGCAACTCGATATCTCGCCGCTTGCGCTGTCGACGTGGCAAATTGGCTTTGCGGTCGTCATCATCAGTCTCTTCACGGACTTGCACGGCATTACGCGTATCGCGACCGATACTCGCGCGTTCATCGGTTTGACGGTGGGGCTGGGACTGGTGGGTACCGGCGTCGCTTACATGCTCTACTACTTTATCGTCCGCCGACTCGGTGCGATTGCCGCCGCGAGCGTGACCTACATTCCACCCGTTGTCGCGTTGCTGCTCGGCGTGGTGTTGGCGGGCGAGCCGGTACGAAGCGCGGATCTGATCGCGATGACGTGCATTCTCGCCGGCGTCTATCTGTTGCAAACGGGGCGGCAGGTTTCGCAGGCTCGGGCGCTTCGCTCGACTTAATGCTATTGCACGTTTTGCTGTCGCACGTTTTGCCATCGCATCGACACTGATCGTCTGACCGAAGCATCATGATCCGCGCGCAACGCGCGGATCATTCACCTGAATCGCCTTGATTCGCCCCGCCGCACACGCTCGTCGCGCCTCTCTCCCGCTCCCCTCTGCTCTCTCCCCGTCGAAACAACACTGCTCAAGTTTTCGTTGTTAATTTTCTATGTAATGTTATAACATTATTCGCTCCGGACGCCAGCCGGGACGTCGCGTGATCCAGACCAATCACGCCGATCGCGGTCGTCCGCAAAAAACCGGGACGACCGTCGACAAGCCGGACAACGCTTCCACCCAGTCGCCAACACCACCCTCCATAACGATGAAAAACCGCACGCGTGTCTCTCATGCAGCTTTGCTGCTGTTCGCTATCGCCGCTCATGCCCATGCCGCAACAGACGAAAGCCCGGCGACCGACGCTGTTACCGATAAGGCGGCCAAGCCTGCCGGCAACCTCGCGAAGAGCGACACGCTCGACGTGCAGGTGAACGCCAGGCGACTCGATCGCGCGCGCAACGGCTTGCTGCCGGAGACCGGCAGCAGCGTGTACCGCTTCAGCCAGGCCGACATCGACGCGCTGCCCGCAGGCCAGGACACGCCGTTGAATCAGGTGCTACTGCAAGCTCCCGGCGTAGCCAGCGACTCGTACGGCCAGTTGCACGTACGCGGCGACCACGCCAATCTGCAATACCGGATCAACGGCATCATCATTCCCGAGCCGATCAGCGGCTTCGGGCAGGCGCTCGACACGCGCATCATCGATCAGGTGAATCTGCTCACCGGCGCGCTGCCGGCGCAATACGGCTATCGCACCGCGGGCGTGGTGGACATTCGCACGAAGTCGGGCGATGCGGGCGACGGCGGCTCCGTCAGCGTGTTCGGCGGCAGCCATCAAACGCTCAAGACCAGCGCCGATGTGTTCGGCACGCAAGGTCCGTTCAGCTACTACTTCAGCGGCTCGCTCGGCGTCAATAATCTCGGCATCGAGAATCCGACTTCCAGCGCGAACGCCATTCACGACCACACGCGTCAGGGCGATGCGTTCGGCTACATGTCGTACATCATCAACCCGCTCACGCGCGTGAGCCTGATGTTCGGCACCACCAGCAACCAGTTCGACATTCCCAACACGCCGGGGCTGGCCACCAACTTCACGTTGAACGGCAACAACACGTTCAATTCGAGTCAATTGAACGAAACGCAATCCGAGTTGAACAACTTCGCGGTCGTCGCGTTGCAGGGCACCAACGGCGGCGCGCTGGACTATCAGGTCGCGTTGTTCACCCGCTATACGCGCACCCAGTTCAATCCGGATCCGGTGGGCGATCTGCTGTTCAACGGTGTGGCGTCGCAGGACTTTCACAGCAACTCGGCCAATGGCGCGCAGGTGGACACCACATGGCGGCTGAACGACAAACATACGATCCGCGCCGGCGTGTTCTTCCAGCAGGAACACGCGGTGTTCAACGACAGCGTGAACGTATTCGCCACCGACAGCACCGGCGCCCAGGCCTCCGATCAGCCCTTCAATATCCCGGACTCGAGCAGCAAAACCGGCTACCTGTATAGCGCTTACGTTCAGGACGAGTGGAAGATCACCAGCAAGCTCACGCTCAATTACGGCTTGCGCTACGACAAGATGGACGAGTATGTGAGCGCGAGTCAGTTGAGCCCGCGCATCGGGCTGGTCTACGCATTGACGCCGACCACCACCTTTCACGCCGGCTACGCGCGCTATTTCACGCCGCCCGCTTTCGAACTGGTTTCCGGTTCGACCATCAGCCGCTTCAATGGGACGACCAACCAGAGTCCGTCGAGTCAGAACGATCCGGTGCAGCCCGAACGCAGCCACTATTTCGATCTCGGCGTGACGCAGCGCCTCGGTTCGAACGTAACGATCGGCCTCGACGCGTACTACAAGAAATCCACCAATCTGCTCGATGAAGGGCAATTCGGTTCCGCGCTCATCTATACGCCATTCAACTATCGGCTTGGACGCGTGTACGGGCTCGAGTTCACGGCGAACTACAAACAGGACAACATGTCCGCGTATCTGAACCTTGCGTACAGCCGCGCGCAGGGCACGCAGATCGATTCCGCGCAATTCAATTTCGACCCGGCCGAACTCGCGTACATCAACAGTCACTGGGTGTATCTGGACCACGATCAGCGCATCACCGCGTCGTTCGGCGGCACCTACGATCTCGGCCGTACCACCTTCACGTTCGACGGCCTCGTCGGCACCGGTCTGCGCAGCGGCTTTGCCAACACCGACCGCCTGCCGGTCTACGCGCAGGTCAATCTCGGTGTGATCCAGCATTTCAACCAGCCGCTGGTTGGCAAATTCGACGCCCGCCTGATGCTGATCAACGCGTTCAACCGCGTCTACGAGTTGCGCGACGGCTCAGGCATCGGCGTCGGCGCGCCGCAGTACGGTCCGCATTTCGCCGTCTATGCCGGCATCACCAAGCATTTCTAAATCGGTCAGGGAGCGCAGAGGTTGGTCATGCAAGATGGGACGAATATCCTGGCGGCGGTGCGCGTAGGCGGATGGGTCATCTATCCGCTCACGATTCTGGCCGTCCTGGCGGTGGCGATCGTGCTCGATCGCGCCTATGTGTTTTTACGCTTTGGACGTTTGCCCAAGACGATACGCAACGCCGACGAAATCGGCATGCCCGGCTCGCGAATCGATTGGGAAGACAGCTTGAAGGAGGCCGGCAGGCAGAACGCGTTCAGGCGTATGAACGCGCCGTGGACGCCCGATCCTTCAGCGCCGCTTTGGTTGCGCGAGGCCAGGGCGGAAGCCTTGGCCTCGCAGATCGAGCGCGATATGAGCAAGGGCTTCTGGGTGCTCGAAACGATCGTGACCGCCGCGCCGTTGCTGGGTTTGCTCGGCACGATCGTCGGCATGATGCATTCGTTCCAGCTGTTCGGCGGCTCAGGGCTCGTCGATCCGGGCGGCGTGACTGGCGGCGTCGCACAGTCGCTGGTGGCGACCGCGGTCGGACTCGTGGTCGCGCTGTTCGCGCTCTTTGCGTTCAACTATTTTTCGCGCCGCCTTGAGCGCTTGATGGACGAACTCGAATCGTTCGCGAATGCGCGACTCAGCGAAGTGCGTCTTGCCGCCACGGCCGCAGGAGCGCAGCCGTGAAATTCAAGCGCTCGCGCGCGGCGAGGCGCGGTCGCATCGAAATCATTCCGATGATCGATGTGATGTTCTTTCTGCTGGCCACGTTCATGCTGGCTTCGCTGGCGATGCAACGGCTCGATGCGGTCAAGATCACGCTGCCCGTTGGGCAAGCGCAGAAGATGAGCGCGCATGAGCCGCTGACTATTTCGGTGGATAGCCACAACGACGTGTTCGTCAATCGTCAGCGTGTATCGGCGGATCAGGTTGAGCCGGCCGTGAAACGTCTGCTGCAAGCCGATGGCGATGTCGTGATCGCCGCCGACGACGCCGCCGGTCACGGCGTGGTCGTTCAGGCGATGCTGGCTGCTCGCCGGGCGGGGGCGGTGCATTTTCTGGTTGCGGTTCATCGTGAGTAGCCGGATGCGTTTGACGGTTTTTGTCGACGGTGCACCGACCATGCGGATGGTGTTGGCGGTTGTCGTTGCGGCGCTGGTTTGGCTTGGGGTTCTCGTTGCGATGGGCCATTGGTTGGGGACGTCGGCGCCGGTGCTGCCGCACGAGCCACCATTGGAAATGCGCGTGGTGGAACTCGAACCTCCGCCTGCTCCTGCACCTCCTCCGCCGCCGAAAGAGCCGGTAAGTCGCGCGCTGCCCGCAGCTAATCAACCGAAACCTGTCGCGCCGCGCCCTAATGCATTGCCGGAACACATCGCGCCGAAGCCTACTGATGCACGTCCAGTGCAAAGCACCGCGAGCACCGTGTCGAGTCCGCCGCCGGCAACGAACGAATCGAGGCCAACAGCCGAATCGGCTACGCATGCCACACCCGCGCCAGCCAACGAAAAACCGAACGCATCGACGGGCGACACGGCCGCGCACCCCATTGCGCAACCGTTACCCGAATTACCCGACGATCTACGCGAGCAAGCCTATCAAACGGTTGCGACCGCACACTTCACGATTCACACCGACGGCTCGATCGACGTCGACCTCATCAAGCCCACGCCGAACCCGCGTCTCAACCAGATCCTGCTTGAAGTGCTGCACCAATGGCGTTTCTCACCGGCAATGCAGACCGGCCATCCAGTCGAAAGCCGACAGGACATTCGCGTGCATTTCAATGTGGATTGAACGCCGCACCAGCACTAGCACCAACGCAAGCGCAAAGCCCTCGACCTGTCGCAGCGAAGAGAAAAAGCAATTTCTTGTAATCACCTCTGGATCACGCCGCGTTCTCCGCCAATCGCAAATTCGCGCGCGCCCTATTCTGCCGACGCAGCAATCGCATCCCTGAATGCGTGGCCGCAGGGTCGGCCATTTCGCGCCACGCGTCAGCCTGGTTACTTACCTGAATAGAGGCTCGGCATGTCCACTTTCAAACCTGTTTTCTCTTCCGCGCTTCAACGCCTCGCGAAACCGTCGGCGTTATTCTCGATCGGTCTGTTGATCGCCGGCGCGACCCTTGCCGCGGATGCGTCCGCGGCAAGTTTCAAGTGCAACGGCAAGTCGTCCGCGTCGGAAAAGATCGTCTGCAAGGACCCCGCTTTGTCGGCATTGGACGACCGTCTCGCCACGGCCTGGCACCACGCCAGAGACACCACGCTCGACGCCGGCGCGCTCGAAGCCGCACGCACCCAGCAATGGTTGTGGCGTCAACATCACTGCAGCGATCAGGCTTGCGTGAAGAGCTGGTACGACCGGCGAATCGCCGAACTGGACGCCGATGACGAACAGGCGAAACACGCGCGCAGCGAAGCATTCGATGCGTCGCTGGCTAAACAGAACCTCGCGCCTTCGGCGGCCGATGCGGTGCGGAAAATGAAAGGCGTGGCGGTTGCGAACGCAACGACCGCGAGCACGCAGTAAACCAGGCAGCGTTATCTGTTCGACAAGCAACGCGCGTTGATCGGGCAATCGGCCCGCCTGCTACCCCTCAGCGTGCCGACCATCGAAATGGCCGGTGGCTCGGTGCGTTGCATGCTGGCGGGCGTTCATCTCGCGCAGCGCCCTAATCCGGCATGCCGTCATGGTCCCCGAGCGGTCGGCTCGGCCAGTCCGTCCACTGATCCGTGCGCGTCTTCAGGTGCGCCTCATTGAGCGGATAGTGAATCAGATTGTCGGCGCGCGGACGCTCGCCGATCACCATCAACCTGACTTCTTCTTTTGTATTGTTGATGAACGTATGGCAGATCCCGGTGCCTGACGGAAATCCCACCGAGTCACCCTCGACCAGCGGATGAAGCACGCCGTCGATCCACACATCGGGTGTGCCGTGCAGCACGTACACAAATTCCTGCTCGGTACTTTCGCAGTGCGGATACGAAGAGCGCCGCCCCGGTAAAAGCCGCACATGATGAATACCAATGCGCGTAATACCCAACGCGGCGGACAGCGGCGAGTCGATTGCCATCAACTCGTCAGAGCCTGTATAGGAGTGCGCGTTGGGTTCTTCCAGTTCGGTCCAGTGTTTGATGAATTCCGGTCGCTGCATCTTTTGTTCTCCTGGGGGACGAGCGACGATGATAGCGGCTCACCGGACCACCGCCCGGCGCGCCATAAAAAAACGGCTGATCTTACGATCAGCCGTTTTTGCTTCGGCATCAAACCGCGACGGTCTAATGCTCATCACAACGGTCCACGACAACGCCCGCTTTACGCCAGGTCGAAGCGATCCAGGTTCATCACCTTGCCCCAGGCCGCAACGAAGTCATGCACGAACTTCTCCTGCGCATCCGAACTGCCGTACACCTCGGCCACCGCACGCAGTTGCGCGTTCGAACCGAAGATCAGATCGACGCGCGTGCCGGTCCACTTCAACTGGCCCGTTGCGCGATCGAAGCCTTCGAACACGTCCTTCTCGTCCGAGACCGGCTTCCACTCCGTACCCATGTCGAGCAGATTGACGAAGAAGTCGTTCGTCAGCGTATCCAGACGCTTTGTGAACACACCGTGCTGGCTCTGTTCGTAGTTGGCGTTGAGCACGCGCATGCCGCCCAGAAGCGCGGTCAGTTCCGGCGCGGAGAGCGTCAACTGTTGCGCCTTGTCGACCAGCAAAGCCTCGGCCGTGATGGTGTATTTGCCCTTCAGGTAGTTGCGGAAACCGTCGGCGATCGGTTCGAGCACGGCGAACGACTCGAGATCGGTCTGCTCCTGCGACGCGTCCATACGCCCCGGCGAGAACGGCACCGTGACCGCATGTCCGGCGTTTTTCGCGGCCTGCTCGACGCCCGCGCAACCGGCCAGCACGATCAGATCGGCCAGCGACACGCGCTTGCCAGCGGACTGCGCGCTGTTGAACGCGCTCTGGATACCTTCCAGCGTCTCCAGCACAGTGGCCAGTTGCGCCGGCTGGTTCACCTGCCAATCTTTTTGCGGTGCAAGACGAATGCGCGCGCCATTCGCGCCGCCGCGCTTGTCGGAGCCGCGGAACGTGGACGCCGACGCCCATGCCGTCGACACCAGTTGCGACACCGGCAGTCCCGACGCCAGCACCTTGCTCTTCAGCTCGGCAATGTCTTGCGCGTTGATCAATTCGTGATCGACCGCGGGAATCGGGTCTTGCCAGATCAGCTCTTCCGTCGGCACTTCCGGGCCGAGATAGCGCGCGAGCGGGCCCATGTCGCGGTGCGTCAATTTGAACCACGCGCGCGCGAATGCGTCGGCCAGTTGATCGGGGTTCTCGTAGAAGCGTCGCGAAATTTTTTCGTAAGCCGGATCGAAGCGCAACGAGAGGTCGGTGGTCAGCATCGACGGCGTGCGGCGTTTCGTCGAATCATGCGGATCCGGCACGGTATCGACGCCGCCGTCGCCCTTCGGTTTCCATTGATGCGCGCCGGCCGGGCTCTTGGTCAATTCCCATTCGTAGCGGAACAGGTTTTCGAAGAAGCCGTTGCCCCACTGGGTCGGCGTGGTGGTCCAGATCACTTCCAGGCCGCTCGAGATCGCATCGGCGCCCTTGCCGGTGCCGAAGGTGCTCTTCCAGCCAAGGCCCTGATCTTCGATGCCGCCCGCTTCCGGTTCGACGCCGACATGCGACGCGGGACCCGCGCCGTGCGTTTTGCCGAACGTATGACCGCCGGCGATGAGCGCCACCGTTTCTTCGTCGTTCATGGCCATGCGGGCGAACGTCTCGCGAATATCCACGGCCGCCTTGAGCGGATCCGGGTTGCCGTTCGGGCCTTCCGGGTTGACGTAGATCAGGCCCATCTGCACGGCGCCGAGCGGATTTTCGAGGTCACGCACGCCGGTGTAGCGCTTGTCGCCGCCGAGCCACGTGGTCTCGGAGCCCCAATACACGTCTTCGTCCGATTCCCACACGTCCTCGCGGCCGCCGGCGAAACCGAAGGTCTTGAAGCCCATCGATTCCAGCGCGACATTGCCGGTCAGCACGATGAGGTCGGCCCACGAAATCTTGTTGCCATATTTCTGCTTGACCGGCCAGATCAGCCGGCGTGCCTTGTCGAGGCTGACGTTGTCGGGCCAGCTATTGAGCGGCGCGAAACGTTGCTGACCGGAACCCGCGCCGCCACGGCCGTCGCCGGTGCGATAGGTGCCGGCGCTGTGCCATGCCATGCGAATGAAAAACGGCCCGTAGTGACCGAAGTCCGCCGGCCACCATGCCTGCGAGTCGGTCATCACCGCCAGCAGGTCTTTCTTCACGGCCGCGAGGTCGAGGCTCTTGAACGCTTCAGCGTAGTTGAAGTCCTTGTCCATCGGGTCGGACAGGGACGAATGTTGATGCAGGATCTTCAGGTTCAGTTGATTGGGCCACCAGTCCCGATTCGACGTACCACTGCCTGCGGTATGGTTAAACGGACACTTCGCTTCAGTCGACATGCGCTTGCTCCTTGGATCGTTTGTGCTCTACGACTCGGCCTGTGTGGGGTACAGGCAATGCGGCCTTGCTCACATCGTAGTGTCAGGGAACTCCGGGCGGAAATAGCTTTAATTGATGGCGACGCATCAAAAAAACTAAGGCCGGTTCCGCATGACATAGTTGGGCCGCACAATGGTAATCTTCCGGCGCTTTATGCGCTCGTCCGGTGCCAGGAAGACGCCGTGAAGGTGCCGTGAAGGTGCCACGATCGTCGGCGCATTGAGCCTTTGCCGAGCTGCGCTACACGAGCCCGCTCGTTTACCCGCCCCCTACTCCTGGCCGATGCGGTATTTCCCGCGCCGGCCGCCAACCTCGATTGAAAGAGTAATCATGACTAATTCCATGTACAGCGCATCCGTTCCCGTTTTCAAGCAGATGCTGACCGCGTTGTCCGAGGTGCTGAAGAAAGCCGAAGCCCACGCCACCGAACGCAACATCGAGCCGAACGCATTGCTGCAGGCGCGTCTGTTCCCGGACATGTTCCCGCTCGTGCGCCAGGTGCAGATCGCCGCCGACTTCAGCAAGGGCGTCAGCTCGCGCCTCGCCGGCGTGGAATTGCCGTCGTGGCCCGACACGGAAGTCACGTTCGCCGACCTGCAAGCGCTGCTCGCCAAAGCGTTGACCTACATCGGCACGCTCGACGCCGCGCAATTCGAAGGTAGCGAGAACAAGGAAATCGTGCTGCGTCCCGGCACGCCGAAAGAGAAGAAGCTGGTGGGCAGCGCCTATCTGCAGAACTACGGCCTGCCGCAGTTCTTCTTCCACGTCACCACGGCGTACGCGATTCTGCGTCACAACGGTGTCGAGATCGGCAAGCGCGACTACATGGGTTCGTACTGATCGTCGAAGCGTGAGCCGGACGCGCCGCTACCTGGCGTCGCGTCCGTTCGGCCTGACAAGCCAGGATCATGCGCGCGAGGCACGGTAGCCGTCGTTGAGCATCCAGTGGCTGAAGCGGGCGTATTCCTGCGCGTATTCGCGGGCGTCTTGCGCCAGTTCCACCGCATAGGCCAATTCATGCACTCGCGCGTAGTGCGGCATCCGCTTGCTTTCATACACCGACAGAGCCGCCGCGAGTTCAGCGTGTTTCTGCAGCGCCTGAACCAGCACGCGCACGTCCTCCACGCCGAGTGTGCCGCCCGCCGAGATATGCGGCGAGAGCGCATGCGCCGCATCGCCGATCAGCGCGACGCGCGCGGACGTCCAGCGTGGCAACGCGGGCACGAACATGATCGGGTTGTGCAGGATCTGCGCTTCCGGCGTCCGCTCGATCAGCTTCACCAGTGGATCGCTCCAGCCGTTGTCGTTCAGATGCGCGGCGCGCAGTAAAGCCTCTTCCTTTTTCGTGCCGACGGGCACCGCGCTGTCGAACTGATTCACCATCCAGACGACCTGATCGCCATAAGTGCGCGTGTAGCCGCCGCGCGTGCGTTGATGCCCGACGGTGAGGACCGAGCCGTTGGCGGGTTCGTCGCCTGCGGCTAGCATGCCGCGCCATACGTGATGACCTGCGTGCTCGCGAGCGCCGTAGCCGGGCACCAGTTGCGCACGCACCGCCGAATAAGCGCCATCCGCGCCCAGCAGCAGATCGGCGTGTTCGATCGTGCCGTCGCTCAAGCTCACCGCCACGTGATCCGCGCTTTCTTCGAACGCGACGACCTTGGTATCGACGCGAATGTTGTCGAGTCCGACCGCCGCAGCCAGCAAGCGATTCAACTCGGGACGCGGCACCAGCAGAAATGCATGATCGGCCGGCTCGAATCCGGGCGCCCTGAAGCGCGCGCCGGCGGCGTCGTAGAACCATGTTTCGATGGGCATGCCGATTTCGTGGATCGCATCGCCCACGCCGACCTCCGAGAATACGTCCAGCGCGTTGCGCCACAAGCCGATGGCCGCGCCCGCCGCTCGAATTTCCGGTGCCTGTTCGCATACCAGCACGTCCCAGCCGATCGCCTTGAACGCGATACCCGCCGTCAGTCCGACAATGCCGCCGCCTGCAATGATGACTCGCATCGATACGTCGCTCCTTGCGGTCGCTTCCCGTTGCCTGAGTCCGGCTACCGCGGCACCGAACCCATCGGGTGGAATCGTGTGGATTCCTGGTTGAGGGTGAATGCCTCTAATTTATGAGCGATCGCTCACATTAGCTACTCGCTTTAGCGACCTGGGGCGGCGGCGAGTCGAAGCCCCGTTTGGTGCGGTAGAGCGGGGGGAAATCGGGCCGATTGGGAGATCGTCAAAACGGACGCTCGCTTTTTCGCGGCTGTAGGACTTGCGTTAGGCCGCGCTGCGCGACGCGCAAACAGCACCGCATCGAAACGCGCAACCGATGTGCTACAGATCGCTTACATCGTGGTAACGATTTCAATTCTCATTCTGAGCATTGCATGAGCAATCCACTAAGCTGGTCTAACAGGTCCGAGGTACGCGCGCATCACGATAATCCTCAGACCAGCCGCCGACACTTCGCCAGAACGATTTACCCGATAAAGCGCCGGACTCGCCGTGGCGTTTCCCGAACGTTTCCCCGAACCCACCAGGGAGGCTTTATGCAAAGCGATCCAAAGGTCCTCGAATACCTGAACTCGCAACTCAAGAACGAACTGACCGCGATCAATCAGTATTTTCTGCATGCGCGCATGTATCGGCACTGGGGACTGGAAAAACTCGGCAAGCACGAGTACGACGAATCGATCGGCGAGATGAAGCACGCCGATCTGCTGATCAACCGTATCTTCATGCTCGACGGATTACCCAATTTGCAGGACCTGCACAAACTGCTGATCGGCGAAGAAACGAAGGAGATTCTCGAATGCGATCTGAAGCTCGAACGGATCTCGCAGTCGACCTGCAAGGAAGGCATCGCTTATTGCGAATCGGTGCGGGATTTCATTTCACGCGAGATTCTCGTGCATATCCTCGATGAGACCGAAGAGCACATCGACTGGCTCGAAACGAATCTCGATCTGATCGACAAGGTCGGTATTCAGAATTACCAGCAATCGGGTATGGATTCGCCGAGCTGAGCTCGTTGATCGCGTCCGCCCTCCGCTGGCTGGAGCAGATCGATCCGGGCACGCACCGTCGGATCAAAGGCTTGCGGCTCGTCACCGCGTATGGAATCGCGGCGGCGCTCGGCACATTGCAGGACATTACCCACAGCCTGCCCAGCGCGGTATCGGTGGGGTCGCTCGCCGGCAGCTTTGCTTTGTGGGCGAGCGTCTCGGAAGCGCGCGCCACGCGCGCCGAATCCAGCCGGGATCTGATCGTGCTGTGTGCGGCCGCGGCGTTTGGCGCGACGCTATTCGTCGCGCTCTCCCCGGCCCTGCGGGCCATCGCCACGGCGGGCCCTGAATTGACGCTGGTCACGGGCGCATTCCTCGTCGGTTATCTGAAGCGCTTCGGCATGCTTGGCGCGGGCGTGGGCTCGCAAATCTACATCGGGCAACTGCTGGCCTACGGCGCCCGCCTTACCCCTATCGATCTCACCGCGGTCGCCGTCGCCGGACTGATCGCGATGCTGGCGTCGATCGTGCCGCGCCTGCTCAGCGGTCCGGCTGAGCATCCCGCGCCAACCGCGCTGTCGTCCGTCGACGTGCCGGGCCGCTGGGGGCTCTCGCCCGAACTCGTGATGGGTCTGCAGGCGGCAAGCGGCTCGCTCGTGGTCGTTGCCTTGAACGAGGCGGTCGGGCTCAGGGAATCGTCGTGGGCGATTACCGCCTGTACCTACGTTGTCGCGGGGTCCGCGAGCGGCACGATAGCGCGGGTGCGCCGACGGATCGTCGGCACCCTGATCGGCGTGCCGCTCGGGCTCGCCTGCCTGCCGCTCGCCGTTCACGCGCCACTGCTGATCTGGGGCGCGGCGGCGGTCGCCATGATCATCTACGCAATGGCCCTGCCCAATCGCTACGACGTCGCCTGCGCGGCGTTCGCGTTCACGCTGATCGTCACGCTGGCGGCCGGCGGCGTGCACTCGGTCCCGCTGCTGGCCGCGCGCGCCTGGGAAACGCTGCTCGGCGGCGCGCTCGGTCTGTTCGCCGCGACGTGCATTTTGCCGCTGCGTCCGTTGAGATCGAGTTGAGATCGAGTTGAGATCGGGCTCAGGTTGAGCTGAAGGCCCGCTGCGAGCGCGGCGCCATTCCGGTATCGTATCGTCCGATAGACGGCGAGCCGGTTCGCCGACGCGTTGCGCCCCGCGTGGCGCGACGCCACTCAAGGAGAGATTGAAATGACGACGCAAACCGAAACCGCCCTGCTGGCCGGCGGCTGCTTCTGGGGCATGCAGGAACTGCTGCGGCGCTATCCCGGCGTGCTGTCGACGCGCGTGGGCTACACCGGCGGCGACGTGCCGAACGCGACCTACCGCAACCATGGCACGCACGCGGAAGGCCTCGAGGTCGTGTTCGATCCGAGCCGGATCAGCTACCGCCAGATCCTCGAATTTTTCTTCCAGATTCACGATCCGACCACCAGGAACCGTCAAGGCAACGACGTCGGCATGAGCTACCGCTCGGCGATCTTCTATCTCAGCGACGAGCAGAAGCAGGTGGCGTTGAAAACGGTGGCGGATGTGGACGCTTCCGATCTGTGGCCGGGTAAAGCCGTCACCGAAATCGTGCCGGCCGGCCCGTTCTGGGAAGCCGAACCGGAACACCAGGACTACCTGGAACGCAATCCGGGCGGTTACACGTGTCACTTCATTCGGGCGGGCTGGAAGCTGCCTACGGCGTCGGCTTAGCGTGCCGGTCGGCTGATGGCGTGCGTTTTGTGCGCGCGCCCTCGGTCGGCATCGCCGGACAGCAACGGACAGCAAGGTGGCGCGTAACCTGGACGCCGATCCGGCGTTGCGTTGCAGCATGACGACCAGACGGTCGTCATGCTGCGATCGATGCCGATCAATCGTTTATCGCATCCCGATGATCGCGGGACGCTTTCACCGACGCAAAATACGTCTGCAACGCCGGCGCCGAACGATTGCTCAACGAGCCGATTCGCGCCAGCCAATCCGCCTCCACGGGCCACTCGCCTTCCACCACGCGCGGATAAATCTGCCGCACGAACTGATGCAGCGCTTTCGCACCGATATTGCCGCTGACGCCGAGCAGGATATGCAACGCGCCATGCGTGGAAGCGAGGTCGCGAGCCGCGACACTGACGGCGAGCCGCGCCACCGTCAAACTGATCTGATCGATACCGTTGAGGAACGTCTGATCCAGCAAATCGAGCGCCACCAGTTCCTGCAGGTGCTTTTCGTCGAGCAACGGCCCCTCCTTAAGCGGCACGGACCGGGCGGCCGACGCCTCCGATAGAGGCGCCGGCTCCACGCGGCCCGGCGCATTCGCGACGCGGTACTGCGCGAACTGCCTCGACAGCGACGCGTACAGGGAGCCAATCTGCACCGGCTTGATCATCACCTCGTTCATACCCGCGGCGAGGCAGCGCTGCACGGCTTCCATATCCGACTGACTGGTCAGCGCCACGATCGGCACCCTGGCATACGGGTCGGTGCGCACGCGAATCAACGCCGTGGTTTCCACGCCGCCCATGCCCGGCATGTTCATGTCCATCACGATGGCGTCGACCGTGACGCCTTCGTGCAAACGCGCCAGCACCGCGCGCCCATGGTCCGCCTCGACGACGCTCGCGCCGCATCGTTTCAGATAGCCCTTGACCAGCGACCGGCTGTAGACGTCGTCGTCCGCGACCAGAATCGTCTTGCCGATAAACCCATCGAAGCTTTGGCTCGGATGATGCTGGCTGCCGCTCTCGAACAGCTTCTGAAGCACACCGATCAATTCCACCATGCTGCTGGCTTTATTGACCAGTTCGTCCATCCCGGCGCGGCGCGCCAGCACGCGCGCGAGGTTGCCCGGCTCCACGGTGTACGCGGCGATCAGTACGTTGGCGTTCGGACTCTGGTGGTCGGCACGGATTTTTTCGGTCGTCGTGTAGCCGTCCAGCACCGGCATGTTGATGTCCATCAGCACGAGGTCGAAAGGCGTGGACTGGGCCAGTAGCGTCAGCGCCGTTGCGCCGTCCGGCGCTTCGCTCACGTCCGCGCCGACCCTCAGCAACGCGCGCCGCACTCTGTCGCGCTGCGTGGCGTCGTCGTCGACGATAAGAACGCGCTTGCCGTTGAAAAACGGCGTGGCGCGCTCGAAAATCCGCCGCTCGTGGTCCGCGAGTTCGCGCTCCGAGACGGGTGGAAACTGCAGCGTGAACTGCGTGAATTTACCCACTTCCGAACGGCAGCTAATCGTGCCGCCGAACGCGCGCATGGCCCGCTGACAGTAGGCCAGGCCGAGCCCCGCACCCACCGGATCGCCCGTGGCGGGGAGCGCGTCGAAAAGATGCGGCAGAAGCTCGGACGCAATGCCGGGACCGGTGTCATGCACCATGACCGTTTGCCGGTCGACCGTCAGCGTGAGCGTCGCGACCGGATCCGCCCCCATGTGATGCAGCGCGTTTTTGATCAGATTGAACAGCGTGAAGAGGTAGACCGTCTCGTCGACCTTGACCGTGAAATCGTCCAGCACCACCAGCCTGACCTTGGTGCGCTCCTTCTGATCGGCGAAACCGTACTCGTCCAGCGCTTTGCGCGTCGCCACCGCGGCGCTCACATAGGTGAGCTGATCCGGGCTGATGGGCCACGCGCTGACGTCGTCCAAGGTCGTGTCGATAATGCGCAGCCCGCGATCGACCGACGACTGACCGTGAGCGAGATGCCGGTACAACACCGCCGCCTTGTCGGGCGATAAAGCGGGCGCCGGGTTCGCGTCCGTGGCGGCGGGCAGCGTTTCTTCCACGCGGTCCAGCACATGCCTCAACTGGCTGAGCGGATTGCGCATCTGATGGGCGATCGAGCCGGCGAGCGCCTGCCGCGCGCCATGCCTGGCGTGCGTGACAACCCCCTTCGCACTGCTGTAACTGAACGTGATGCCGGCGAGAATACCGAATATATAAACCGGCAGATACGTATAGATAAACAGATGCGCGTCGACATAAACGTCTTGCGGCACGAAGATTCTGGCGCACAGAACAGCCAGCCCGACGCCGGCCAGCAGATTGATTGCTAATGCAACGAATGACGGAAAGATGGCGATCAGGAAAAACATCATCCCCAATTCGGCCATGGACCAGATCATCGAATAATGGCTGGTCAGCAGGTAATACGTGAAAAAAAACGGCAGCGAATAGGCAACCGTTACAAAGTAATACCATGGCAGGACACGCACCGCCGAAGCCGGCCAGAAGCGGCGCAACAGCAGCAGCGCACAGGAGACGGTGCCCAAAGCCCGCATCAGCAGGCTTTCGTTGGGCTGAGGATCGACGAACGTCCACCACAGCCAATACACCGGATGTCCGATCGTACCGATTACGCCCACCGCCAACATGCTGTAGTCCGACACCCTGGCGGAGTCGGTCACCAACCGGTTGAGATAGCGGATGCCCCCTGAAATGGCTCTCATGTTGCTCTTTATCTTGATCTTTTCAGCCTCGGAATTCGAAGCTGCTTACGTTGAATGACATGCTGGCGCTGCCAACCGAGCATACCACTCTGTCCCCGCGTTGCACCGCGGGTTAACTAACGCGTCCACCGCGAGCCGCGAAGCTCGCTTTTTGTCCGAAAAAAAAAGCCCGCTTTCGCGGGCAACCTTCTCCATCCCTCACCAGGAATCCAGCCAGAGGCGCGTAGCCGCGCCCGCCCGCGCTAGCCTTTCGTCGCGCCAAATGTCAAACCCGCCACGAAATGCTTCTGCATGGCAAAAAACATTGCTACCGAAGGCAGCGCCGCCAGAATCGATCCCGCCGACACGAGATTCCAGGCCGTGGTCCACTGCCCTTTCAGCGCGGCGACGCCAACGGTAATCGGCGCGGCGTCATCGCCCTGGGTCAGACAGAGCGCCCAGAAGTAGTCGTTCCACACGAAGGTGAAAACCAGAATCGCCAACGCCGCCAGTGCGGGCCGGATCAACGGCAGCACGATCCTGAAGAACACCGTCCACTCATTGGCGCCTTCGATCCGCGCCGCCTCGACCAGTTCGAACGGCAATTGCTTGATGAAATTGCGCAGGAACAGCGCGCAGAAGCCGGTCTGAAACGACACGTGAAACAGAATCAGCGCGCCGACGGTGTTGAACAGGCCAAGCTGTAACGACAGATCCCGCACCGGAATCATCAGCACCTGCACCGGCACGAAATTCCCCGCGACAAAGGTCGCGAACAGGGCCGAATTGCCGCGAAACCGGTAGATCGCCAGCGCGAATCCCGCCATGGCCGCCAACGCGATCGAACCCACCACGGCCGGCACCGTAATCAGCACGCTATTCCAGAAATAGTGCAGCATCGGCGAGGTGGTCAGCGCCTCGCGATAGTTATCGAACATCGCGAAGTGCTTTGGCCAGCCCCAGTAGTTGCCTTCGCTCAACTCTTCCGTTGAACGCACCGAGGTGACGAGCACGGCGATCATCGGCAGCAGCCAGATCAGCAGCGCGAGCGGCAACGTGAGTTTGTAGACGCGGCGCGTGACCGGCTTCCATTTGTCGATAGGGATCGGAAACATGGTCGGCTCCTTATTGCTCGGCGCGCAGCATTCGCCGCAAGTGATAAACGATGTACACCAGCATGATGGCGAACAGCACCACCGCCACCGCGGCCGAATAACCGATGCGGTAGTACTTGATCGCCTGGTCGTACATGTAATACGCGAGCACGGTCGAGCTTTCGAACGGGCCGCCGCCGGTCATCACCGAGATCAGATCGAAACTGCGCAACGCGCCGATGATCGTGACGACGATCGCCATGAACGTGGTGGGCCGCAATTGCGGCAGGATCACGTGCCACAGCATCGACCAGCCGCGTGCGCCTTCCATTCGCGCGGCTTCGATCTGCTCGGCGTTCAGCGACGTCAAGCCGGTCAGGTAAAGAATCATGCAATAGGCGGTTTGCGGCCACAGTGCCGCGAACACGATGCCGAGCGTCGCGTAGCGCGGATCGCCGAGCACCGGTACACCGTGACCCAGAATCACCGCAAGCAAACCGAAGGTCGGGTCGTAAAACCACGAAAAGATCAGGCCCACCACCACGCCCGACAACACGAACGGCGCGAAAAACAGCGATTTGACGATGCGGATGCCGGCCACGGCCTGATTCAGGTACAGCGCGACGGCGAGGCCCATCGGCGGGGCGAGCAGGAAGAGCAGCAACCAGATCAGGTTGTTTTTCAGCGCCGTGTAGAACGTCGCCGTGTGGAACAACTCCACGTAATTCGCGAGCCCGACGAACGACGGGTCGGTCATGCCGTCCCAGGTGAAAAAGCTCAGGCGGATGGTCGACAGGATCGGCCACACCACGTAGATGGCGACCATCACGCACGCGGGCGCGAGAAACAGAAACGCGGCGCGGCTTTGCCGGCGCGCGGTCGGCGACGGCCGGCGACGACGCGTGGCGGCCTGCGAGCCGCCGCGCGTCGCGCCGCCGGACGCGGGCGAGCCCGGGCCACCGGTTTCAGTAGAGCCGCCGATAGTGTGGCGGGTGACGGATTGCGACACGATCATTCTCCTGTCGACCGGAGTTAGCGCAGCGCTGTCGAGAGCGCTAACCCCGGTCCCACGCACTGGTGCGTTCGATCACGACAAACGGCGGCCTCACGGCCGCCACCGCTCACTTCTTGTAGATCCGCTTACGCGTCTGCTCGAGTTGAGCGAGAACGTCGTCGAGTTTCGAAGGATCGGAGATGAACTGCTGCATCCCCTTCATGCCTTCGTCGGCCATTTCCTTCGTCATATCGCGATCGTAGAACTGCGCAATGCCGCCCTTCGTGTTCGCGAGAATCTGGAAGCCGATCTTGGAGATCGGATCTTCCGGCTCCGGCGACTTGCTGTTCGCCGACAGCGAGCCGAGCCCGATCGCCAGTTTCGCGCCGATCTCAGGCGTTTCGACGAAGGCCAGGAACGTGTGCGCGTCGGCCTTGTTCTTCGCCTTCGACGGGATATGCAGAGATTCGACCGGGCCGTCTTCGGCGGTCGGCACCTTCGCGTCGATGATCGGGAACTGGAAGTAGCCCATGTCCGGCTTCACATTCGGCGGGAAACCCGCGGTGATGAACGTGCCCATCAGCATCATCGCGGCCTTGCCCTGGAACAGGAACGGCTGCACCGAATCCAGATCGTACGAGAGCGAGTTGTCGATGAAATAGCCGGCGTCGATCAACTGCTTCCACGTCGTGTAGACCTTCTTCACGCGCGGATCGGTGTACGCAATGTCGCCCGCCATCAGCTTCTGGTGAAACGCATTGCCGTTCAGACGCAGGTCGAGATAATCGAACCAGCCGGCGAGCGTCCACGAATCGCGGCCCGCCACGGCGATCGGCGTGATGCCCGCGGCTTTCAGCTTCTTGCAGTCGTCGAGGAACTGATCCCAGGTTTTCGGTTCGCCGGCAATGCCGACCTTCTGGAACAGATCCTTGCGATAGAACATGCCCCACGAGTAGTACACGGTCGGCGCGGCGTACTGCTTGCCCTTATACGAAGACGCCTCTTTGGTCGACGCGTACATGTCGTTCCAGCCGTTCTTCGCCCAGTCGCCGCTCAGGTCTTCGAACAGACCGCGCTGCGCGTAATACGCCATGCGTTCGCCGTCATGCCAGTTGACGATGTCGGGCGCGACGGTCGAGAGCCAGCCGGGCAACTGGACCTTGTACGCTTCCTCGTCGACGAACGACACCTTCACGTCGATGCCGGGATGCGCTTTCTTGAAGTCGTCGATCACCGACTGCCATACCGCGCGCTGGCTCGCGCCCTTGAACGCGATGTTGGCCGTCAGCGTGCCCGCCTGCGCCGTACTGACGACGGAGGTCCCCGCAGCCGCCGCGGCCAGCGCGAGTGCCAACAGAATCTTGCGTGGTTTCAGCTTCATGTTGCCTGTCTCCTTTTATGCCTTGATTTTGCGTCGTTGTATTTACTGCGTGGAATCCTGCCGGTCAGCGCTATTCGTCAGCGGTACTCGCGCGTGTTATGTCGTCGTGTTCGATCGGTAGACGCTCACGCCTTGCGGTTCTATCTCACGCGCGCCGACTACGATCGACTGTTCATCGATATCGGCGAGCGTGTACGCGTCGTCGCCATAGTTGAACACATAGGTCAGCGCGCCGCGTCGGCTCAAGCGCACACTGTCGCCGAGCCACATCGTTTCGAGGCCCGCCTGCTGGGCGATGCGCGAGAACAGCCGGGTGGTCAGCGCCTCGTCGAACAGACTCGCGAGATAGTGAAACGCGCCGCTTCGCACATACGCCGGTTGGCCGTCCGCAAACTGGGCGAGCACGTCGAACGAAGCACGGGCATCGGCATCATCGGCTTCGATGAAATCGCGCCAATGCCGCGCGAAGCCATCGGCACGGCTCGCGTCGTGGTTCGCTTTGCCGCTATCGTTGAAACGCACCGCTTCGGTCACGTTCGGCCGCATCGACTCGACGCGCCAGACCCGCAGCGGCAACACCGAAGCCAGCGCACCCGGCGGCAAATGGGCGGGAATCTGCAAGTCCGCGGTCTTCGAGCCGGTGCGCGGCCCGAACACCACCTGCGCTCCCGAGCTTGCCAGCCGCGCGGCCAGATCGTCCGGCACCACCGGCAACGGCGGCACGACGATCATCCGGTAGCCGTCGAGCGGCGCGTCGACCGGCACGACATCGACGTCGAGTCCGAGCGCGCGCAGCGCCGAGTAATACTCGAACGCAAAGCGGGGATAGTGAAAGTCCGCACCCTGCGGATGAATCTCGAACAGCCACTTCGCCTCGTAGTCGTAGACCAGCGCGACGGTCGAGCGAATCGCGGCGTTAGCGTCGGCATCCGCCGCAAGCACCGTGCGAATTTCGTCGGCCACCCGCGCCGCTTCGTTACCGCCCACGTCGAGCCGGTTATCCGGCGTGTTCAGCCCGGCATGCATCTGCTCCTGCGCGAACGGCGCCTGACGCCAGCGGAAGTACGACACGCAACCGGCGCCGTGCGCGAACGCTTCCCAACTCCACAGGCGCACCATGCCCGGCAGCGGCGCCGGATTCCACAGCGCCCAGTTCACCGGACCCGGCTGCTGCTCCATCACCCAGAACGGCAGCTTCGACATGCCGCGATACACGTCGTGATTGAACGACGCAAAGTCCGGATGACCGCTGCGCAGCCAGCGCGCCTTCACGTCCGGCGCGAACCATTGTTCTTCGAGCGCGCCGAGCGGATAGCTGTCCCACGACGCAACGTCGAGATCGGCGGCGACCTTGTAGTGATCGAACTCGGTGAAGAGCTGCATGAAGTTATGCGCGACCGGCCGCCCCGGCGAATGCGCGCGGATGATCTCGACCTGCATGCGGTTATAGCGCGCGACTTCGTCGGACGCGAAACGCCGGTAATCGAGGCGATGCGACGGATGCGCTTCGGTCACGGTCGCGACCGGCGCGTCGATCTCGTCGAAGCTGCGGTACTCCATGCTCCAGAACACCGTGCCCCACGCGCGATTCAGCGCGTCGACGGTTTGATATTTCGCCTTCAGCCATTCACGGAAACGCCCCACCGCGGCCGGCGAATAACTCACCACCGTGTGATGGCAGCCGAATTCGTTATCCGTTTGCCAGTACGCAACCGCGGGATGCTTGCCGTAACGCTCGGCCACCGCCGTGCAGATCTTCTCGGATGCAACGAAATACGACGGCGACGAGAAGTCGTAATGACGGCGTGAGCCGAACGCACGCGGACGGCCATCCGCGCCGATCGGCAAAATATCCGGATGACGATCGATCAACCACTTGGGCGGCGTCGCGGTCGGCGTACACATGACGACCTGCAGACCGGCCGCGCCGAGCACGTCGATCGCGCGATCCAGCCAGCCCCAATCGTATTCGCCGGGCGTGGGCTCGATGCGGCTCCACGCGAATTCGGCGATCCGCACCTGTTCGATGCCGAGGGCTTTCATCCGGCGAGCGTCGTCTTCCCACATCGACTCCGGCCAGTGTTCCGGGTAATAACAGACTCCAAGGCGCATCCGAATGTCCTCTATGCGTAGTGTTCGACGGATTCGAGCGAAGCGGCGGCAAAGCCGTCTTCGGTAAACAAATGGCAAGCGGCACGGGGCACGCGCAAGCGCGCCTCGTCGCCGGGCACAAGGCGTGTATCGCCCGGCGCTTTGGCGATCAGCACAGCGCCGCCGGGTTGATCGAGGTGGACGTAGCTGTGTTCGCCGAGCTGCTCGATGAGCGAGACGGTGCGGATCAGGACGGCGGCGTCGCTGGCGGCGGAGGATGCGTCGAGCAACTCCAGATGCTCAGGACGCACACCGAGCGTGACCGGTTGCGCGGCCTGCAGGCCCTCGCCGCTCACCGGCACGTGGACGTTTTCGCCGGTGTGGTCGAGCGTCACGAGCACGCCTTGCGGATCGATCGACTGCACGCGTCCCGGCAGGAAATTCATGCGCGGCGAGCCGATGAAACCGGCGACAAAGCGGCTCTTCGGGCGGTGATACAACTCGAGCGGCGCGCCGATCTGCGCAATGCTGCCGTAGCGCTCCGTGTCCTTGCCGGCGTGCAGCAACACGATCTTGTCGGCGAGCGTCATCGCTTCGATCTGGTCGTGCGTCACGTAGACCACGCTGGCTTTGGCGAACTGTTTATGCAGCCGCGCGATTTCAATGCGGGTCTGCCCACGCAGCGTGGCATCGAGATTGGACAAGGGTTCGTCGAACAGAAACACGCCGGGCTGCCGCACGATCGCGCGGCCAATCGCCACCCGTTGCCGCTGACCGCCCGACAACGCTTTCGGCCGACGGTCGAGCAACGCCTCCAGCTGCAGAATGCGCGCGGCTTCGCGCACCTTGCGGTCGATTTCGTCTTTCGGGGTTTTGGCGAGCTTCAGGCCGAAGGCCATGTTCTCGAACACGGTCATGTGCGGAAACAGCGCGTAGCTCTGGAACACCATCGCCACGCCGCGTTGCGCGGCGGGCACGTCGTTGACGAGGCGTCCGTCGATCGAGAGGTCGCCGTCGGTCGCGTCTTCGAGGCCGGCGATCATCCGCAACAAGGTCGACTTGCCGCAACCGGATGGACCGAGAAATACGCAGAACTCGTTCTCGCCAATCTCGAGATCGACGTCGCGGATCACTAACGCGCCGTCGCCATACGCCTTCTGCACGCCTCTTAACGAAATGCTCGCCATCGCATCGACTCCGTGATTTAATCGGCTCGAAGTCGGAGATTAAGCGCTTAATCAGCAGACCCGAAAAAATCGATCGCGAGCGATCGTTGGGTCTTGCCTGTCTCCGATATCGTTTGTTTATGAGACAGATGGTGCCGCGCCTCGTGCCTCGATGCAAATGCCGGACACCCATCCCATATATTGAAAAACCATGCCCACACTCAGCGAAGTCGCGCGTCATGCCGGCGTCACCCCTGCCACGGTGTCCAACGTGCTGCGCAATCGCGGCCGGGTCGGCGCGCAAACCCGCCAGCGGGTGCTCGATGCCGTGGACGCGCTCGGCTACCGTCCGCACCTCGCCGCCCGCGCGCTCGCCGAGGGTCGCGCGCCGACGCTCGCGCTGATGGTGTCAAGCATCGCCAATCCGTTCTATCCGGAGTTCGCGCTGGCTGTCGAACGCGCGGCGCGCACCAGCGGCCACTTCGTGATCATCTGCAATACCAACGAAGATCCGCAGACCGGCCGCGCGTATCTCGACCAGATTGCCGGCACGCTCTCCGAGGGCGTGCTCGTGACGAACGCGAACCTCGATTTCGCCGACCTGCACACCACCGAAGCACGCGGCACGCCGGTCGTGCTATGTATGTGGGAGCGGCCCAACGAGCCGCCCGGATTGCCGTGCGTCGCGGTGGATTTTCGTCTGGCGGGCGAGTTGGCCGGCGCGCATCTGCTGACGCTGGGGCATCGACGGATCGGCGCGATTGTCGGCAGCAAGGCGTCGGGGATTCACGCGGCGCGTTATCAGGGTTTTGTCGATGCGCTGCACGCGGCAGGCGCGCCGAAAAGCCCCGTCAAACATGCGCTCGATACGATTCAAGGCGGCTACGACGCGGCGCGCGCGCTGCTCGAAGCCGATCCCAAACTCACCGCGATTTTCTCGACCAACGACTTGCCCGCGCTCGGCGCGATGCATGCCGCCGCGGATCTCGGCCTGCATGTGCCGGACGACCTCTCCGTGATCGGCATCACCGACATTCAGCTCGCGCGCGAATCGCGTCCCGCGCTGACTACGGTGGCCGTGCCGACCGTGGAAGTCGCTGGGCTCGCGGTGTCGTTGTTGCGCGAACTGATCGAGTCGTCGTATGGGCAAGCGGGACGCGACGCGGCAAGCGTGCCGATGCGGATTTCGTCGCCGCCCGAACTGGTCGTGCGTGCCTCCACCGGCGCGCCGCGTTCGCGCTGATGTGGCCGTAACGCCCGCCCGGGCGTTACGTAGCGAACGCTGCAAACGGCGGTAACGCCGGTCCGGTCCATTCGTCGCAAACCCACGCGGCACAAGGCTTCACGGCGATCTTTCCCGCGCTCCATGCTGTTGGCACGGTCTCTGCAATAAGACACGCAAAGGCCACCCAAACACATGGATACTCAAATGATCGCCGATCTTCAACTGGACGCCGACGTCGCCGAACCGACACTCACTCGGGCTTCGGATATCGATTCGAGTTTCGCGCAACATCACCCGTTGCAAATCGCCGTTTGCCTGCGCAACCTGGTGGCGAATCAGGACTTCGTGACGGTGGAATTCGGCGGCAAGCAGATCGTCACGCAACTGCTCGACGTCGACTCGCGCAATGCACGTTTTATCTTCGACGCGGGTAACGTCGCCGACGATAACCGCGCCCTTCCCGGCGCACGCCAACTGACGTTCCGCAGCCTGCCGGGCGGTATCCGCACCGAGTTCACGACGCTCAACGCGACGCCGATCGTGTTCGACGGCCTGCCCGCTTTCGAGGCCGCCTTTCCCGCGCTGCTCTACTCCGTGCAACGGCGCGAGTTCTTCCGCGTGCAGACGCCCGTGCTCGATCCGTACACGGCAAGCGGCGCTTACGTGGATGGCGGCTCGTTCCGGCTGGAGTTGCAGGATCTGTCGCTAGGCGGCATCGCGTTGAATACCGCCGACGAACGTGTCGGTTCGCTCGACGCCGGCACGATTCTGCGCGACGTCACGCTGCAACTCGGCGGTTTCGGCACGCTGCGCCTCGACCTGGAAATCGTCGCGCCGCGTCGGCTGGTCACGCAGAAGGGCGACCGGCGCTACGTGATCGGCTGCAAGTTCGTGCAACTGCCGGGGACGGCCGAACGGACTCTGCAACGCGTCGTCACGCAGCTTGAAACGAAGCGGCAAACGCTCGCGCCGCGTCGGTAAGTCGAGCCACATGGCGCACGCCGCGCGTGCGCCAATCCCCCCTCACGCACCCTTCAACTCACTTTCAATCGAGCCAGGACTTTCCCGAAGCCCCGGCGCGCCATCTCGCACCGCACCAAGCCGCCCTCGCCCTGTCACGTAAGGCTTGCAGCCTTCACGCCGATTCGCGCGGGTCATCCCTCGTTCGGATTCGTAGCTTGACGTGCCTCGTCGCGCCTGCTGTACTAAATCAACCAAAGTGATTTAGGCGAGCCCAACCAGGCCGCCGACCAGGTTGCCAGGCACGCAGCGTTCGCGCCTGCAACCGCCAGCAGTCCATTACGTCGTTGCCAATAACCGGAGGAGCGTCCCATGAATCTGAATTCCCGCAGGCATCCTGTCGCCAGGAAAGTCGTGTCGATGTGCGTCGCGGCGTCCGCCGTGTGGTGTGCGAGCGCGAGCCAGGCGGCCGATCAGCCGGTGGTCGGCCTGATCACCAAGACCGACACCAACCCCTTCTTCGTGAAGATGAAACAGGGCGCCGAAGCGGCCGCCGCCAAAGACGGCGCGAAGCTGATCACCGCGGCCGGCAAGTTCGACGGCGACAACGCGAGCCAGGTCACCGCGATCGAAAACATGATGACGGCCGGCGCGAAAGCGATTCTGATCACGCCGAGCGACACCAAGGCGATCGTGCCGAGCATCAAGAAAGCGCGCGCCGCCGGCGTGATGGTGGTCGCGCTCGACACACCGACCGATCCGCAAGACGCCACCGACGCCCTGTTCGCCACCGACAACTTCAAGGCCGGCGTGCTGATCGGCAAATACGCGAAAGCCGCGATGAACGGCAAGCCGGCGAAGATCGCCACGCTCGACCTCGCGCCCGGCGTGTCGGTCGGCGTGCTGCGTCATAACGGCTTCCTGGAAGGCTTCGGCGTGAAGGAAGGCGATGCGTCGATCGTCTGCAGCCAGGACACGCGCGGCGACCAGGCGAAGGGCCAGACGGCGATGGAAAACTGCCTGCAGAAATCGCCTGATATCAACGTGGTCTACACGATCAACGAACCGGCCGCAGCCGGCGCGTATCGCGCGTTGAAAGCGGCGGGCAAGGACAAGAGCGTGATGATCGTGTCGATCGACGGCGGCTGTGAAGGCGTGCGCAACGTGAAGGCCGGCGCGATCGCCGCGACCTCGCAGCAATATCCGCTGAAGATGGCCTCGCTCGGCGTGACCGCGGGCGTGGACTACGCGAAGACCGGCAAGAAGGTGTCGGGCTATCAGGACACCGGCGTGACGCTGATCACCGACAAGCCGATGTCCGGTATCGACAGTAAAGACACCAAGTTCGGCCTCGACAACTGCTGGGGCAACAAGTAACGCGTACGGACCGGCGGCTCGCCGTTATACCGGCGGGCCGCCACCGGATTTGCCGCGTGGCCCGTGCGCCGCGCTCATGCATCGAGGATCTCCATCATGTCGACTCCTTCCGCGCCTGCCAGCCACTCGCGCCCCTTCGCCGACCGTTTGCCGTCGCTCGCCGAAGTCGGCCCGCTGATCGCACTGGTGCTCGCCTGCGCGTTCTTCATTTCGCAGAGCAACCGCTTCCTGTCGTTCCAGAACCTCTCGTTGATCCTGCAACAAACCATGGTCGTCGCGGTCATCGCGATCGGCCAGACGCTGATCGTGCTGACCGGCGGCATCGACCTGTCGTGCGGCATGGTGATGGCGTTCGGCTCGATCATCATGACCAAGTTCGCGGTCACGCTCGGCGTGCCGCCGGTGCTCGCGATTGTGTGCGGCGTGGCCGCGAGCGCCCTGTTCGGCGCGCTCAACGGCGTGCTGATCACGCGCATCAAACTGCCCGCGTTCATCGTTACTTTGGGCACGTTGAATATCGCCTTCGCGCTCACGCAGATCTACTCGAATGCCGAGAGCGTGTCGAATCTGCCGGACGCGATCATGTTCCTCGGCAACACCTTCAAGCTCGGCCCCGCGGATGTCACGTACGGCACCGTCCTCACGCTGCTCATGTACCTGGCCACCTGGTTCGTGCTGCGCGACACGGTGCCCGGCCGGCATCTGTACGCGCTGGGCAATAACGCCGAGGCCGCGCGGCTGATGGGTCTGTCGTCGCAAAAAATCCTGCTGACCGTGTACTCGCTCGCAGGCGCGATCTACGGCATCGCCGCGCTGCTGTCGGTGTCGCGTACCGGCGTGGGCGATCCGCAGGCAGGGCAAACCGAGAACCTCGACAGCATTACCGCGGTCGTGCTCGGCGGCACGAGTCTGTTCGGCGGACGCGGTTCGATTGTCGGCACGCTGCTCGGCGCGTTGATCGTCGGCGTGTTCCGCAACGGTCTGACGTTGATCGGCGTGTCCTCGGTCTACCAGGTGCTGATCACCGGCATGCTGGTGATTCTCGCGGTGGCCGCGGACAAACTTTCCCATCGTCGCGGTTGAGCGTTCAAAAGGAGCCCGTCATGTCGACCCCTACTTCTGCTTCTACCGCGATGCCTGTCCTTCAGGCGCGTGGCCTCGTCAAACGCTACGGCAACGTGACCGCGCTCGACGGTTGCGATTTCGAAGTGCTGCCCGGCGAAATTCTCGCGGTGATCGGTGACAACGGCGCAGGTAAATCGTCGTTGATCAAGGCGCTTTCCGGCGCCACGGTGCCGGACGAAGGCGAGATTCTGCTCGACGGCAAGCCGGTCAAATTCCGCAGCCCACTGGATGCGCGCGCGCAAGGCATCGAAACCGTGTATCAGGAACTCGCGGTGGCGCCGGCCATGAGCATCGCCGAAAACCTGTTCCTCGCGCGTGAATTGGTGAAGCCGGGCTGGCGCGGCTCGATCTTCAAGATGATCGACAAACGCCGCATGCTCGAAGAAGCGACCGCGCATATGAAGGACCTGCAGATCGGTATCCGCTCGATGCGCCAGGCGGTCGAAACGCTCTCGGGCGGTCAGCGCCAGGGCGTGGCCGTCGCGCGCAGCGCGGCGTTCGCGCGACACGTGGTGATTCTCGACGAGCCCACCGCCGCGCTCGGCGTGAAGGAAGGCAACATGGTGCTCGAACTGATCCGCCGCGTGCGCGAACGCGGCCTGCCGGTGATCCTGATCAGCCACAACATGCCGCACGTGTTCGAGGTGGCGGACCGCATCCATATCCAGCGCCTCGGGCGGCGCGCGGCGCTCGTCAATACGAAAGACGTGCACATGTCCGAAGCGGTGGCGATCATGACGGGCGCCAAGGAAGCCGACGTCAAGGCGATCGCATGATGCCGGTCTCCTGCTGAACGGCGTCCCGGCCATGGATACCACCGGCGCCCGCTCGCCTCTCAAACGCACGGTCGGCTCGAATCAGGTCGGCATGCGGCAGTTCAACGAGCGGATCGTGCTGCAGGCGATCCGCCTGCACGGACCGCTGCCGAAGGCCGACGTCGGCCGCCTGACGCGTCTGTCGATGCAGACGGTGTCGATGATCGTCGACCGTCTGATCGTCGACGGCCTGCTCGAAAAGCACGCGCGCGTGCGCGGCCGGATCGGCCAGCCGTCCGTGCCGATCGCGTTGCGTGCGGACGGCGCTTACACCATCGGCATCAAGGTGGGACGCCGCAGTCTCGACGTACTGGCGATGGATTTCGCGGGACATCTAGTGTGTCGCGACGTTTTCGAATACACCTACCCCGATCCGCGCACGTTGTTTCCAGCGCTCGAAAGCAAACTGGCGCGCGTGAACCAGACACTCGGCGCGAAGGCGAGCAAGGTGGTCGGCGTGGGCGTGGCAGCGCCGCTGTGGCTGGGCGGCTGGCGCGATTTTCTCGGCGCCCCGCCCGACGCGCTGGACGCGTGGCACGAGATCGATCTGCGCACGCGCATCGCCGCGATGACCGGATTGCCCGTCGAGTTCGCGAAGGACACCACGGCCGCCTGCGCCGCCGAACTCGTGATGGGCCAGGGCCGCGGCATCCACAATTTTCTGTATCTGTTCGTGGGTACTTTTATCGGCGGCGGCCTCGTGATCGACGGACGCCTGCATAGCGGCCCGCACGATAACGCCGGCGCGGTCGGCTCGATTCCACTCGGCGGCAGCGGCAGTGGAGGCACTGGAGGCAGCGGCGCGCGCAAGCCCGCGCGGCAACTGTTGCATGCAGCGTCGGGCTTCGTGCTGGAAAAACTATTGAGCGACGCGGGCGCACCGGCCGCCGCCGCGCACGATCATCGCGCGCTGTCGCCGGAACTGTGGCGGCATACCGAACAATGGCTCGATAGCGCGTGCCCTGCCATGGCCAACGCGCTGACCAATGCGGCCGCGTTGCTCGACCTCGATGCCGTGGTGATCGACGGTGAATTCGATCGGCAACTGGTGCGGGAAATCATTCGCCGTACCGAACGCGTGCTCAATCGTTTCGAGTGGGAAGGCATGGTGCGCCCGCAACTACTGGAAGGCGCGATCGGCGCGGATGCACGAGCGATGGGCGGCGCGATTCTGCCGCTCTACGCGCACTTCGCGCCGGTGCATGAGCTGTTTCTCAAACCGGCGGCGGATACGGATTATTAAGCGCCGCCGGTTGCTTCAAAGCGCTGGCAGAAAGCCTTATTGCGCGGCCACCTTCGTAGCGGTCACGGCGGTTTTCACCGGCGCTTTCTCCAGCAGCGGCTGCAACACCGGCGCCAGCGACTTCAGCAATTGCACGGACAGCGCACTGGTGAATTCGTAGTGCGCCGCATACGGTTCATGCACATAAGCGGTCAACGTACCGTAGAACCGATCGCCCATGACGAACACGAAAGTCGCGCTGCGATTCACTTTGCGCGACTCGATCAGCCGCGCGCCTTTGGCGAACACATTGAAGCGCTGATCGCCGGTTCCCGTCTTGCCGTACACCTCGAGCGTCTGGCCGTTGGGGAAGCTCATGCCTTGTGCGAGACGCTTCGCCGTGCCGCCCAGCACGACGTCACGCAACAGCACTTTCACCACGCCCGCGATTTCCGGCGACACCTGCCGTTGCGGCGCTATCGCCGCGCGCTGGAAATGCGTTTCGTACGGCGTGTCTTTCGCGAAGTCGATTTGCGTGAGGCTCTCGGTCGGCAATTTATTGCCGTCGCTGGCAATCACGCCGATCAGTTGCGCGAGCGCGGCAGGCCGGTCACCCGACGCACCGATCGCCGCGGCATACGAGGGCGTCAGGTTCGAAAACGGATAGCCGAGCGCCTGCCACGATTTGCCGATCGCCTCGTAGGCGCGCAGTTCGACCATGCGCTTGATGCGGCGATCCTGAGTTGCGTGATAGCGCGTCTTGAAGAGCCAGGAATACGTAGACAGACGCACGTCGCGGCTCGCGGTCTGCATCTGGTTCAATGTGGCATCGGGATGCCGGCGCAGATAGTTGAGCGTCCACAATTCAAGCGGATGCACGCTCGCGATATAGCCGCGGTCGTTCAGATTGAAGCGGTCCACCGCGTACTTCGCGTACAGATTCGCGAGGTCTTCATCGTCCAGCACCGAGGCGGCCGGCGTGTTCTTCAGCGCTTCGCGCATCTTCGCGTTGAACCACGCGTTCGACTCGTCCGGCGCGACGCTGCGCAACACCGTCGCGATCTTGGGCGGCGATTTGCGCACGCCGAGCAGCAGCAGCGCGAGCGCCTGATCGGGATTCTTGTCGTGGTACTTCGTATAGAAACGCCCGAGATAGACGCGGCTTTCCTGATCGGCGAACTGCGTCAGATACTGTTTGCGGATTGCCGGATCGTCGAGCCATTGCGATGACGGCCCCGTGGTCTGCACCATCTCGTAGTGGACGATATCGCGCATCAGCCGCACGAACACCAGGTTCACCGAATGCTGGAACGCGCGGTGTACGGTGAGGATGCGGCTGTTGTCGTCGGACTCGAAGTTGTTGAAGGTTTGCGCGCCGCCACCGGTGTAGAACGTTTCGCCCGGATTGGCCGAGTATTTGCGCTCCACCGCCGCATCGAGCATGGGTTGCAGCGAGCGGTCGGCGGTGTGCGTCAGATAGTCGAGCGCCCAACGCGTGAGCTGGTCGTTCGGATCGGGCTTGACCGCTTTCAGTTCCGTGTTGCTCAGCGGCGCATATCGCGTATGCAGATCGGAGACAATCTGCAAATACGTGACGACGGTACGCAGTTTCGCGGTGGAACCCAGATTCAGCCGCGCGCCGGAATTGATGTCGAACGGCTGGTTGACGCTGTCGGTTTGCACGCGCACGAGGTTCGCGCCGCCAGTGCGTTCGAACAGCGTGAAGCTGTAGGTGATTCTCGACGGATCATCCGCCGGCCGCAGCATTTCGAAACCGACCAGACCCGCGGCCTTGGCGCCGTCGCGCGTGCCGGCAGCGGCGAGCCGTTCGCTCACGGCCTGCTGTACGGCATTGTTCAGCGTGCCCGTGGCTTGCAGGTCGAGACGGTCGAGCTCGTAGAAACTCGGCACGCCGAGTGCGGCCAATAGATGTGAGCGCATCGACGTGACGGCCTTGCGCGAGACAAAAGAGTCCGCGTTCGGCGTGCTATGCGGCGTGCGATGCAACTCGACCCGCGCGGACAGCGCGGCGTCGCGCAGCGGCATCGATACGACGCCGCCGCTCGCGAGTAAGCGCAGATAACTATCGGTCAACTGTTCGAACTGGTCGTAGCCGTGATGCAGGAAATACGACGGCGCACGTTGCGCGATCATCAGCGACAGCACCTGCCTGAACGCTATGCCCTGTTCCGGCAAATTCGCCTCGGTGGAAGGCGCTTTCAGAATGCGGTTGACGTCGTTGAAATCGCGTCCGTACCAGGCGGCGAGACCGTCGCCGATCCCATTGATTTCGCCGATGCCCGGCTGCGCGGCGAGCGGCACCGAGTTCAGGTAATGCACGACGATCTGCCGGCGCGCGGGCAGCGTCTGCGGGCCGCCCAGATACGCGCGCACCGAAGCCGACGCGATTTGCCGCAACTTCTCCGGCGGCGTCGCCGTGCGGCCGCCGGCGGAGTGACGGAATTTCTCGATCTGCGTGGCGAGCGTGCTGCCGCCGGGCGTCGACTGATGATGATTGAACACGCGCGCACCTTGATCGACCAGCGCGCGGCTGAAGCGCCCCCAGTCGATCGCGGGGTTGCGATTCGGCTGATCGGGATCGAGCAGATAGCGGTCTTCGATAAACAGCAACGAATTCACGACCAGCGGCGGAATCGCGTCGAAATCGTCATAAACGCGGCCGGGAAACTGGGCGCCGAAAAGCGGCGCGCCGGTGCCGTCGAAGAGTTGCAAACCCGCCTGATCTTTCTCGGCGTACGGCAGGAATAAACCGTTATCCGATAACCACAGCATCCGGTCGGAATCGCGCGCCTGGGCGCTGATTTCAAACCCTCGTTGCAGCAGACGCTGCTGGATGGACGGCAGCAACGCGTAGCCGAGCCGACTGTCGTACGGACCTTGGTTTGCCTGAGGGAAACGGATGGAATGACTTGGACCGTCGGCGACGGAAAAGCCCACGTCGCGAGTCAGTTCGGAGAGGTAGTGCGCCTGCAGCCGCGAGGTCTGAATCTCGATCTGGCAAAAGCGCACCGCGAATGCCAGCGCGAGCAGAAACGCCGCCGCCAGTACCCATTTGAACCACTTCCGGACAGGCGTCATGCCTGTTGCGCGAAACGGTAACCGAACCAGTGGCCGATTCATGGTTGCTCTCCCCGACAGGGCGCCATGCTCTTGGATCTGGCGCACCTTCGAAGCAGTTTAGCGCGGAACCTGAAAGCGCGATTGGTACGGATTTACCCGACAGTGTCATGGCTACAACACCCTTCGCAAGACATGGCGGCGGGCCGTTTGTCGTGAGATATTGAAAGTCTTTCGCGTGACGAAAAACCGCCTCTCTCAGGCGGTTTTTTGCTTTTGCGCCGCGTCTCGACGGCGCCGTGCGCGCACCGGCCGCTCGGGCTGTTCGTGGCGTTGCGCCGGCTCCGCCGTCTGGGCTTGCACCAGTTCGATAAAGCGTTCCGCCGGCGGCGACAGCACGCCGCCTTTGCGCGTCACGATGCCGAAGGTTTGCGACGGCGATTTCAGCTTGACCGGCACGACGCGCAGCATCTTCCGCGCGACGAACATCTCGGCGATCGCGGTCGGCAGCAACGAAACCAGCTCGGCGCTGCTGTGCAGTAACGCGACTGTCACGAAAGTGGAAGCCGTTGAAATCGGGTTGTCGGGCATCTCGAGACCGGCCAGATCCATCTCGCGTTCGAGCAGCGCGTGCAACGGCATATGCGAGGGGTAGGTCACCCAGCGGTGACCGGCCAGATCGCGCAGCGTCACTTCCTTGCGCGGCAACGGCGGATGGCCATGCCCCACCACCACCGACAACGGCTCGTCGCCGAGCGGATGATAGTGATACTTCGACGGATCGCCCGCGACCGCCGCACGGCCGATCACCAGGTCGAGCCGCCCGTCGTCGAGTTGCTGCAGCATGCGCGCGCTGGTGTCTTCCATCACCTCGATCGATAGCCCCGGTTGCCCGGCATGCAACTGATTCAACGCCGGCACCACGCAGGCCGGAATCGCGCCCATGATCGCGCCGACCGCGAGACGTCCGCCGCGCCCGGAACGGATCTCGGCGACGTCCTGGCACAGCGCGGTGAGGTCGGTCGCCATCAGGCGGGCATAGCGGATCACGCAATGGCCGAGCGGGTTCGGAATCATGCCGCTCTTCGAGCGCTCGAAGAGCGGCGCCTCCAGCATCGCTTCCAGTTCCTGCAAGGCCTTGCTGGCGGCCGATTGCGTCATCGACATCGTGCCGGCGGCTTTGTGCAGCGACTTCTGGTCGTCGAGCGCGATCAGCAATTGCAATTGCTTCATGCGCAGTTTCGACAGCAGGACGTTCAGGGTGTCTTTCATGGCTTGAGGGCAAACCGCGACGCGGCGGGCTGTTCGCGGGTGAGTCGCAAAAGCGATCACAAGATGGAAACAATTCAATATACCCGGGGTGCTCACCGCCGTATAGTCGGCGCCGGAGACATTCAAAACCCCTCTTCGAACGGACCGCCATCATGATCTCGACATCTCAATCCGCCGCGTTGCGCGGCGTCTTCCCGGTCGTGCCGACCATTTTCGACGACGCCGGACGCCTCGACCTCGACGGCCAGAAACGCTGCATCGACTTCATGATCGACGCCGGTTCGAACGGCCTGTGCATTCTGGCGAACTTCTCCGAACAGTTCGCCCTGTCCGACGACGAACGCGACACGCTGATGCACCTCGCACTCGACCATGTGGCGGGCCGCGTGCCGGTGATCGTCACGACCACGCATTTCAGCTCGCAGCAATGCGCCGAACGCAGCCGACGCGCGCAGCAGGCGGGCGCCGCGATGGTGATGATCATGCCGCCGTATCACGGCGCGACGATCCGCATCGGCGAGCGGGGTATCTATGAGTTCTACCGCACGGTGTCGGACGCGATCGATCTGCCGATCATGATCCAGGACGCGCCGGTCAGCGGCACCGCGTTGTCCGCGCCGTTTCTCGCCCGCATGGCGCGCGAGCTGGAACACGTGTCGTACTTCAAGATCGAGGTGCCGCAGGCGGCGAACAAACTGCGCGAACTGATCGAACTGGGCGGCGACGCGGTGGTCGGTCCGTGGGACGGCGAAGAAGCGATCACGCTGATGGCCGATCTGGATGCGGGCGCAACGGGTTCGATGACGGGCGGCGGCTACGCGGACGGCATCCGTCTGATCGTCGACGCCTATGCGAGCGGCAAGACCGAGGCGGCGGCCGCGCACTATCAGCAGTGGCTGCCGCTGATCAACTACGAAAACCGCCAGGGCGGCCTCGCGTCGTGCAAAGCCTTGATGAAGGAAGGCGGCGTGATCCAATCGGACGCGGTGCGTCATCCGCTGCCGCCCATGCATCCGGCCACGCGTGAAGGACTTCTCAAAGTCGCACGACGGCTCGACCCGTTAGTGCTGCGTTGGGGTCGCTGAAGCGCTGGCGTCGATAAAAAAACCAACCCGCCCATTCCGGTCCGGACGGTTGCCGATTCAACGATCGACCACCGTCCGGACCTGTCGGGAATGAGCCCGGCTTCCCCGTACAACGTTCAACACACCCGCGACGCGTTATCTGTCCTGCATCGCTTGGCTCCATTGCCGGCCGTTCACCCAGGCTCGTACAACGGCACTGCCCTCCCTGCACACGCACCCCGTGTCCCAACCGCCCGGCGCTCACACTCGCCGCGCCGGCCTTGTCCATCATGACGCCGCCGCCCGCAGCCCCGGGCTCTGCAGCCATATACGCGGAGCCCGCCGCAATGGATGCACGCGCCGGCAAAAAAACCCGCATATAAGACAGCGGCGAAATTGAGTAACATAGGCCCGCACGCCAACCTATCTCTTTCCATGACCGCCAATCCTCGAGAATTAACGCCGGAAACCCTTGCCGAGCTGCTCGAACGTGTTGCCAAAGAAGACGCGGCGGCATTACGAGAGTTATATGATCTCGCCGCCCCGAAACTGTTTGGCCTCGCGCTCCGTATATTGAGCAAGCACGAGTGGGCAGAAGAAGTTTTGCAGGACAGCTTCGTCAACATCTGGCGCTTTGCCGGCGACTATAGCCGCGCACTGTCCGCCCCGATGACGTGGATGTCGGCAATTGTCCGAAACCGTGCTCTCGATCACCTGCGGCGGGTCAACAAGCAGGAAACAGAATGGAGCGATGCGTTGGACGATCTCGTGGCAACCGGCGATCCGGATCCCGAAGCGCTGACCGCGGTCAGCCTGCAGGCACGTTTGCTGGCCGGCTGCATGCAGCAGCTGGAACCGGCGCAGCGACAGGCGGTAGCCCTCGCCTACCTGCGCGATCAGAGCCATAGCGAGATCGCCGACGTGCTGACGGTGCCGCTCGGCACCATCAAATCCTGGATCAGGCGCGGCCTGGCCAAGCTGAAAACCTGTCTGGGAGGCGAGTGATGAACCTGCATCGCTATCCTCAGCTGGTCGATCTGCTGGCCGCCGAATACGTGCTCGGCACGCTGCGCGGCGGCGCCCGGCGCCGCTTCCAGTTGTACGCGGAACACGACACGACCGTGCGCAAAGCCGTCGACGAATGGCAGCGGCGCATCTCGCCGATGGCCGAACTCGCGGAACCGCGCATGCCGCCGGCGGAAGTGTGGCAAGCCATCGAACGTCGTCTCGGGCTGACCGCCACACGTGAAGCGGCACGGCCGCGCACCGTGGTCGAAACCCCGGTGCGGCCGTCGCGCAGCATCTTCGAGAACCTCGCGTTCTGGCGCGGCTGGGCGCTCGGCGTGACCGGACTCGCCGCGGTTGCGGTGGTGGTCGCGGTGCGCTCGCTGTTGCCGTCCGCTGCCACGCCCGCCACGGCGCCGGTCGTCGCGCAACAGCCCGAAACCGCTGTTTCGCATGTCGCCGTGCTGAATAACAAGGACTCGCATCCGGTCATGCTGGTCGCGTGGGACGAAGCGCATTCCACGATGACGCTGCATCCGCTCGGCAATGTCGATTTGCCCGCCGGCCGTGCGATGGAATTGTGGGGCATCCCGGCGAGCGGCCATCCGGTTGCGCTCGGTATGCTGCCTGACAGCGCGAGCGGCAAGGTGCCGGCCGGTCTGCAGAAGCCGGAGAGTTATGCGGCGCTGGCGGTGTCGATCGAAGCGCCGGGCGGCTCGCCGAATCCGAATGCGCCGAGCGGTCCGGTGGTGTTTAGCGGCAAGCTGCTGCCGGTGTCCTGAACGGGCGCCCGGTTGCCGCTACCCTAACCGCATGCAGAGCTTTTACGAAGCCACCGTTACCCGCCCGTCAGGTTATGCGCCGCTCGACGGGCGGCGCAGCGTCAAGGTCTGCATCATCGGCGGCGGGCTCGCGGGGTTGTCCACGGCGTTGGGACTGGCTGAACGCGGCGTGACCGACGTCACGGTGCTCGAAGCCCAGCAGGTGGGTTTCGGCGCATCCGGACGCAACGGCGGCTTCGTGTTCGGCGGCTACAGTCTCGATTGCGCCGATCTGCTGAAAGCCCTCGGGCCCGTTCGCGCGCGTGAGCTCTATACGCTGACCACGGACGCCGTCGATCTGATGCGCAAACGTATCCAGCGCTACCCGATAGACTGCGACGCGACCGACGCCGGCGTGATCCTCGCCAACTGGTTCGACGAACCGGCGCGCCTCGATGCGCAACGGCGTCTGATGCGCGACGCGTTCGGCGTCGAGTGGGAACTCGTGCCGGCCTCGCAACTCGCAACACAACTCAAGACCGGCCGCTATTACGGCGGTCTGTTCGAGCGCAACGCGTTCCACTTTCATCCGCTCAAATATGTACTCGGTGTGGCCGCTGCTGCGGCGCGCGCCGGCGTGCGGATTCACGAGCAGTCGCCGGTAGTCAGTTTGCAGCGCGACGGCGCCGGGTTCGTCGTGCATACGCCGCACGGCGCACTCGACGCGCAACACGTCGTGATGGCAGGCGGCGGCTATGCGCGCAAGGTCTATGCGAAGGTCGAGCGCGCGGTGCTGCCGATCGCCACCTACGTGATGGCCACCGAACCGCTCGGCGCCCGCCTGAGCGACGCGATCGACACCCGCGCCGCCGTCTACGACACGCGTTTCGCGTTCGACTACTACCGTCCGCTGCCGGACACGCGCATTCTGTGGGGCGGCCGCATCTCCGTGCGCGACCGCGCGCCGGACACCATCGCCCGGCTGTTGCGGCGCGATCTGCTGAAGGTTTATCCGCAATTGCACGACGTGCGGATCGAGCACGCGTGGGGCGGCCTGATGAGCTACGCGCGCCACAAGATGCCGCAAATCGGCCGCAGCGTGGACGGCGTCTGGTACGCGGTCGGCTTCGGCGGTCACGGCATGGCGCCGACCACCGTCTCCGGCGAACTGCTGGCGGCGGCGATTGCCGGCGAGCGGCCGGTGCCCGATGCGTTCGCCACCTTCGGCCTGACGCCCGCCTTCGGCGCGCTCGGTCTCGCGGCCGCGCAACTGACCTACACGGCGATGCAAACGCGCGACGCGCTGGCCGAGCGTCGCCGGCCGGCACGGTCCGCTTCGTGACGCCCGTCAATGCGCCATAGTTAGCGCCCGAAACCGTCTCAGGACGCCGTTTTCGCCATGCTAGAATGCGCCGTCACTGCCGCTCGAATACACAATGAAAAAGGGAAGCAAGGCCGCCGAGCCTGATACCAACGGCATCCCGTCGGACACTCCGCGCACCGACACGCGTCGCAAGTACGATCCCGAACAGACCCGGCGCAATATCCTCGAGGTCGCGACCCAGGAGTTCTCCGCAATGGGCCTGACGGGCGCGCGCGTCGACGCGATCGCGGAACGCACGAACACCACCAAGCGCATGCTGTACTACTACTTCGAAAGCAAGGAAGGGTTGTACCAGGCGGTGCTGGAAAAAGTGTACGGCGACATTCGCGCGCTCGAACAGGATCTGCACATCAGCGAACTCGACCCGGTCGCGGGCATGCGCGCGCTGGTCGAATTCACGTTCGACTATCACGACCGGCAGCGCGATTTCGTGCGCCTCGTGACGATCGAGAACATTCACGGCGCGAAGTACGTCGAGCAGGTCAAGAGCTTCAAAGGCCGCAACGTCACCGTCATTCATACGATAGAAGATCTGCTCGCGCGCGGTATCGCGACGGGGCAGTTCCGCAGCGACATCGACGCGATCGATCTGCATCTTATGATCAGCTCGCTGTGCTTTCACCGCGTCGGCAATCGCCATACCTTCGGCGCCGCGTTCGGCCGCGATCCGTCGCATCCGCGCTTGCGGGCACGGCATCGCGCGATGATCGTCGACGCCGTGCTGCGTTTCGTGCGCAAGGAAGATTGAGGCAGGCAACCGTGCAATGAAAAACGGGACGTGGTGCAAACCACGTCCCGTTTTTTTTGCTGCTACGTGCTGTTATGTGCTGCTACGTCTTGCCCCTCGGACTCAATCCACCAGCACGATCCGCTTGATATCGCCGACGATAAAGATGTACGACAGCGCGCCGACCATGGCGATCGCGCCGATAAACACCAGCGCGCCGACAAACGAACCGGTCGCCGCGACGATAAAGCCCACTACCAGCGGCGTGACGATGCCGGCCAGATTCGCGGCGAAGTTGAAAATGCCGCCGGTCACGCCGAGCAGGCCTTCGGGCGCGATATCGGACACCAGCGTCCAGCCCAGCGCGGCCATGCCCTGCGCGAAGAACGCCACCGACAGAATCACGATCACCACCGCGTTGCTCTCGACGTAGTTGGCGAGAATGATCGTCGACGCGAGCAGCAGGCCGGCGATGATCGGCAGCTTGCGCGCCACGTTCGCCGACTTGCCGCGGCGCAGCAGCCAGTCGGAGAAGAAGCCGCCGAACATCACGCCGATCGAGGCGGCAATGAACGGCATGATCGCGAAGAAGCCGATCTTGAGCTACGCCATATGGCGCTCGGTGGCGAGATAGGTGGGAAACCAGGTGAGGAAGAACACCAGCGTCGAGTTGCCGGCGAACTGGCCGAGGCAAATGCCGCTCAATTGCCGGTGCTTCAGCAGACGCCCAATCGTGCGCCATTCAAAGCCGCTTTTCGCGGACGCACCCGCAAGCGTCGCGGCGCTCACGTCTTTCTTTCGATGCGTAAGACCGCCGCCGGCTTCGATATAGTCGAGCTCCGCCTGATTCGCCGACGGATGATCGCGCGGCTCACGATAGAACGCCCACCAGACCAGGCCGAACACGAGCCCCACGCCGCCCACCACGAAGAACAGCGAACGCCAGCCGAACGCGCCCATCAGCATGAACAGGAACGGGCTGAAAAACGCGAGGCCGATGTATTCGCCGACCGTGTAAGTGCCGGTCGCCATGGCGCGTTCGTTTTGCGGGAACCAGGTGGCGACCACGCGGCTATTGGTCGGAAAACACGGCGCTTCGGAGACGCCAAGGCCGAGGCGGAACACGAACAGCGCGCCGATTCCGTGCACCAGTCCTTGTGCAAGCGTGAAGAGCGACCAGAAGGTCATCGACAGAAAATACGTGAGCTTGCTGCCGAAGCGGTCGAGAAACAGCCCGCCCGGAATCTGCGACGCCACGTAGCTCCACGAGAACACCGAGAACAGCAGGCCCATCAGCGCGGCGTTGATGCCGAGTTCCTTGGTCAACTGCGGTGCGGCGATGCCGAGCACCGTGCGGTCGAGATAATTGATCATCGTGCCGACCGCGAGCAGGCCGAGAATCTGGTAGCGGGCTTTCGAGCGGCGCGCGGTGCTTAGCGTGGCATCCCCCAGGGGAATATCCTTCGGGGCGCTCGCGGGGCTGGATGGGATCGGTTGGGGCATGGCGTGTCTCTCTCCTCGGTCTGTTTATGGTCCTGTTTGTAGCGCGGTCGTGTGCTGACGGTCAGCGTTCGGTGCGGGGCAGCAAGGACTGGAAATGCGTGTAGACGCGCTCGGCGTCCGGTTCGAGTCCCGTGAAAATGCGCATGGCGTCGACCGCCTGATACACCGCCATGCCGCCGCCCGTCAGCGTGCGGCAACCCAGCGCTTCGGCCGCCTGCAACAACTCGGTGCGGATCGGGAAATAGACGATGTCCGCCACCCACAAATCGCGGTGCAGCAAGTCGACCGGCAACGGCAAGCCGGGCAGTTTCGCCATGCCGGTGGGCGTCGCGTGAATCAGGCCGTTGGCTGCGGCCAGCGATTCCGCCAGCGAGTCCACCAGCGAATCGCCGGCGCTGACCGTGCTGGCCGGGAAGCGTTGCTGCAACTCGGTGGCGAGAGCGGTTGCGCGCGCGGCGTCCACGTCGAATAGCGTGAGCGCTTGCGCGCCCATGCTCAGCGCGGCATGCGCGACCGCCGCGCCGGCGCCGCCCGCGCCGAGTTGCACGACGCGCGCCAGCGACACGTCCGGCAAACCACGCTGGAAAGCGCGGGCGAAGCCGGACCAATCGGTGTTGTGGCCGATGCGTTTGCCGTCTTTGAATAGCACCGTGTTGACCGCGCCGAGGGCGCGCGCGTCGTCGGAGAGTTCGTCCAGCAGCGGAATGACCGCCTGCTTGCACGGATACGTGATGTTCAGACCGTTAAAGCCCATGCGTTCGGCAGCGAGCAACAGGTCGGGCAGCGCTGAAATATCGAGTTTCAACGCTTCCAGATCGATACGGCGGTACACGTAGTGCAGCTCGAGCCGGCTGCCCTCTTCTTCATGCATCGCGGGACTCAACGAGCCGCCGATGCCCGAGCCGATCAGTCCGACCAGATAAGAATGCGCCGAGGCCTGCGAGTGGGTTTGTGCGTTCATGGGTGAGTTCATTTAGCCGCCCTATTCTTGAGAATAGTCGTCATCCGTTCGAGCGCGAGCACATAGCCCTGCGTGCCGCATCCGACGATGATTGCCTCCGCCACCGCCGACACATACGAGTGATGCCGGAACGCCTCGCGCCGATGCACGTTTGAAATATGCACTTCGATCACAGGCTTTTCGATCGCCGTGAGCGCGTCGGCGATCGCCACCGAGGTATGCGTATAAGCCGCCGGATTGATCACGATGCCATCGACTTTGGCGCGTGCGGCGTGCAGCCAGTCGATCAGTTGATGCTCGGCGTTCGACTGGCAGAACTCGATCGACAGATCCAGCCGCTCGCCCGCATCGCGGCACAGCTTCGCGACGTCGTCGAGCGTTTCCGAGCCGTAGATGGCGGGCTCGCGCGTGCCGAGCAGATTGAGGTTCGGTCCGTTGAGGACCAGGACGGAGGCAAAACTCATGGCGACACCCCTGCAAAGTAAGACCTGAAGCTGCCACGCAATCGCGGCGGTTCTACAACGTGTACGAAGTGTGCGCGCATCCGTCGACGCCGTCATTCGGGGTTTCTACGAATTTGTACCATCTAGTTAGTTTGTATAAACTAGCGAAAACCGCGACTATGGTCGGCGATTCCGGCACACGAATTACTATGACGAGTAACGGACTAGACCATTTTGCGCATTGCAACATGCGCGACCGGCCCGCTCGCGAGCCTATTTAGCCGGTCGTCGCCGGGCGTTTTTCAACAGCCGTTTGATTGTTTTTGCAGGAGCCGTTCATGCAACGTTCGATTGCCACCGTGTCGATCAGCGGAACCCTCGTCGAGAAGCTGACCGCGATCCAGGCGGCGGGCTTCGAAGGCGTCGAGATCTTCGAGAACGACCTGCTTTATTTCGACGGCTCGCCCGCCGACGTGCGGCGCATCGCCGATGATCTCGGACTGAAAATCATGCTGTTCCAGCCGTTCCGAGATTTCGACGGTGTGAGCCCGGAGCGCCTCGCGCGCAATCTCGAACGCGCGAAACGCAAATTCGACGTGATGCACGAGCTGGGCACGGAGCGGATTCTGGTGTGCAGCAACGTCTCGCCGGACACCATCGGCGACGACATGTTAATGACCGACCAGCTCGGCGCACTGGCCCGCGCGGCCGAAGCCGCCGGTGTGATCGCCGGTTACGAAGCGCTGGCGTGGGGCAAGCATGTCAAGACCTACCGGCACGCGTGGAAGCTGGTGAACGCGGTCAATCATCCGAATCTGGGGCTGGTGCTCGACAGTTTTCACACGCTGTCGCTGAACGACACCGTCGACGCGATCGCCGACATTCCGGGCGAGCGCATTGCCTTCGTGCAGATTGCCGACGCGCCGAAGCTCGCCATGGACGTGCTCGAATGGAGCCGCCATTACCGTTGTTTCCCCGGTCAGGGCGATTTCGATCTGGCCGGCTTCACCGCGCAGGTCGTCAAAACCGGCTATCAGGGCCCGCTTTCGCTGGAGATTTTCAACGACGGTTTTCGCGCGGCGCCCACCACGACCACGGCGGCGGACGGGCATCGCTCGTTGCTGTTCCTCGAAGAGCAGACGCGCGCCGTGCTGGACGCGGAGCAACGACCGGCCGGCGATCTCTACCGTTCACCGGCCGCGCCCGCGCACGTCGGCTATCAGTTTCTGGAGTTCGCGGTCGATCCCGCCACGCGCGCGCATCTGGTCGACTGGCTCGACAAGCTGCGCTTCCGGCAAGCCGGCCGGCATCGCTCGAAAGACGTGACGCTGTTTCAGCATGGCGCGGCGTCGATCGTGCTGAACGCCGAGCCGGATTCGTTTGCCAACGCGTTCTTTCAGCAGCACGGCTTGTCGCTGTGCGCGTCGGCGTTTCGCGTCGACGATGCGCGGCAAGCGTTCGAACGCGCCGCCGGCTTCGGCTATGCGCCGTTTTCCGGCCAGATCGGCCCGAACGAACGCGTGCTGCCCGCCGTGCAGGCGCCCGACAGCAGCCTGAATTATTTCGTCGATGAAACGCCGGATCAGCCGACGCTGTTCGAAGCGGATTTCGTCCTCACCGACGTCAACGGACCGGCCGAAGTGGGCCCGCTGGCGCGCATCGATCATGTTTGCCTGTCGGTGCCGGCGAATTCGCTCGACACGTGGGTGCTGTTTTTGCGCACCGCGCTGGGTTTCCAGGCCGAGCCGGGCGTGCTGGTGCCCGATCCGTACGGGCTGGTGCGCAGCCGTGCGTTGCGCAGCGGGGACGGCTCGGTGCGGATCGTGCTGAATGCGTCGGTGGATCGTCACACGGCGGTGGCCGAGGCGCTGCATACCTATCACGGTTCCGGGCTGAATCACGTGGCGTTCAGCACGGCGGATATTTTCGGCGCGATTGCGGGGTTCGTCGCCGATGGCTTGCCGGTGCTGCGCATTCCGCGCAATTACTACGACGATCTCGAGGCTCGCTACGCGTTGCCGGATGAAACGCTCGACGCACTGCGCACGCATAACGTCCTTTACGACCGCGACGAGCGAGGTGGCGAGTTTTTCCACGCTTACACGGAGCAGCTGGATCAGCGGTTTTTTCTGGAGATCGTGGAACGGCGCGGCGGGTACGACGGGTATGGCGCGGCGAATGCGGCTGTGAGGCTTGCCGCGCAGGCGCAGCGGCGGAAGTAGCGGTGGGCGGTGGCGTGCGGGTAGTTGGTCAGGGATAGCGGCGGTTCGGGCGTTCGGGCGTTCGGGCGGTCGCGAACCAGTCAGCACCCCGTCAGGCACGCCACATGCGGCACCGCCGCAAGCAGCCACACCGCATCGATATAATGGCGCCTTTGAACGCGCGGCCTTTGCCGCGCCACGGCGCCCCGTCTGCGGGCGTTACCTGTCCCATCGGCCGAAACGAACGCCAGGAGAGATATGAAGAAGTTTGCTGTAGTCCTGTCAGTGCCCCTCCTTCTCAGCGCTTGCGCATACTTCCAGAAGAACCCGGATGCCGGTGAACCCGTCACCGACACCACCACGCAGCGCTCCGTCAACGACGTGGTCGCCTGCCTGACGCAAGTCGCGACCAATCACAACGCCGCTTTCAAATCGACCTCGATCCCGCAGGGTCAGATGCTCGACTTCGGCGATTCGAACATCATCAAGGTGCGCGCCGACAATGGAGCGACCACTTACCGCTTCTACGCCGGCAAACGCCATGTGAGCAATCTGTGGATCGAGCAGGCCGGCAAAACCTGCGCACCGTAAGGTTGATGCGCGATTAGCGCGCAGTTCAGGCGCGCTCGGCGGCGGTAAAAATTGGCAATAAAAACAAGCGGTAACCGGTGTTTGTGCAATCTTCGTGTCACGGTGTTACAGGATAATGGTGTCTTAAGAATCGTTTAAGACTTCGTCCGCATGATCCACCGCAGACGACTAATCCGCACGAGGTACGCACCATGAACCAGCCAGACCAGAACACGAACGACACCCCCGCGCCGGCCAAGCGTCCTACCATCCTGCGCCGCCTGCTGAGCCACCACGAACTGGCCACCCTGCTGCTGTTGCTGCACGCGCCGATCGACGCCTCCGCGAAACCCGAGATTCCGCAGCTTCACGAAGCCGGGTTGATCGAGACGGTTGCCGGCAACGAAACCGGCGCGGCGCATTTCCGCCTGACGTCTGAAGGCAATGCGGTGCTGCGCGGACTTGGCGTGAAGTAAGGCGCCCTGTTGCGCGAGTCGACCGACTCGTGCATGAGATTTTTGTAGCGTTTTGTGTCAGTTGAGAGCGCCTGCCCGGCCCAGGCCACGGAAAATACCCGTGAGCCCCCCGCCTTAAGCCTGCCACACGCCGTAGCCCGCCTCGCGCAGTCCGATCGCCAATTCCACCTCCATGTCCTGTGCGCCGCGATAAGGCATGGGATTGAATATCTCGTACAACTCGGGCACAAGCCTCAGGCCGTAATCGCGCACATAGCGGTTCGCCTGAATGCCGGCCTTGTGCCGGTCGAAGCGCAAGTCTGGATCGAGTCCCGTCATCCCCACGTACACGCAAGGTTTGTCGAACCGGTAATCCGGATTCGCGCGGCGAAAGCGCGCCTCGTTCCAGACGGTGTCGTCCAACGCCACGACGTAGACGTAGTAGTGATGCCTGCGACGGACCATAGGCAGCGGCTCAGGCCCGCGATGTCCCGTGCAGCAGCATCCGGTATTCGGTCGGCGTAATGCCGACGGTCGCCTTGAACTGCCGCGTGAACGCGCTGTGATCGGTGTAGCCGCAGAGCGCGGCGACGTCAGTGACTTTGTCGTGCGAGACCAGCAGCGCGGTGGCCGCGTCCAGGCGGGTTTTCAGCAGGACCTGACGCGGCGTGAGATGAAACACCTTATGAAAGTAGCGCTCCAGTTGCGCGACCGACATATCCGCCATCGCCGCCAGTTGCTTCAGATTCAGCGGCTGCACGTAATTGTCCTGAATCGACTGCACGACCGCGGCGAGCCGGCTGTAGGCCGGATGGCTGCTTTCGTCCGCTTTCAGGTCGCGCGAAATGCCCGCGAGGCCGACCACCTTGCCCGCCGGATCGCGCAGCGGCTGCTTGCAGGTCAGACACCAGCCCGGCTGACGACCGGGATACAGATGCAGTTCGAGTTGATCGATCATCTGATTGCCGACGTTGATGATCGCCTTGTCCTGCGCCGTGTAGATGCGCCCGAAGCGGCGCGGAAAAACGTCTTCGGCGGTGCTGCCGAGCAGCGCCGATTTTTCCTTGAAGCCGCATCGCGAGGCTAGCGTGCGGTTGACGAGCGCATAGCGCGCCTCGGCGTCCTTGACGAAAAAGACGACGTCCGGCATGGCGTCGAACACCGGCTCGAGCAGCCGGAAATGCGACAGCATGCCGGCCAGCGTGGTGTCGTTCGGTTCGAGCGCGTGAGCCAGCGTGTTCATCGGCGGGTCCGGTGGTTCGTGCGAAGGAGGAAGCGTTCGCCCGCGCTAGGTTGCGGTCTGTGTCTCGGCCTGTGTCTCGGCCTATGTCGCGGCGAACGGGTGCGGTCGATTATAGAACCGTGCGGCGGCCGACAATATCCGGGGTATGCGCGAGTGGGCGTGTCATTGTGATTCGCTTGCCGGTGACGTTGGGTTCGCGGCCATTAGCGTTTCGATCCGCGCGGGACTGAAGGGCGGGCGCGGCGCGGCGGACGGCCAGCCGAAGTAGAGGTTCGCCGCGGCGCCGCAGATTCTTCCCTGGCAAGCGCCCATGCCGCAGCGGGTATGCAGCTTCGCGTCGCGCCAGTCGGCGCAGGCGCGCACTTCGCCGACGCTGACGTCTTCGCAACGGCACAGCAGTGTGGCGTCGGCGGGCGGTGTGCGAGCGGCGGACTGCAGGGCGAAGGTGGTGGCGACACGTTGGCCGAAGCGGCGCCAGCGCGCGCGGTTTGCTTGTAGGGCTTGCAGCGCGGCGTTGGCGTTGGCGTTGGCGTTGGCGTTGGCGCTGGCGCTGGCGCTGGCGCTGGCGCTGGCGCTGGAGCTGGGCACGGGATTGGAAGCGTGATATTCGCTGCGGCTCCCAGCGCCATTCCCGACGCCACCACTCGCGCACAATCCGGCGATCTCGCCTTCCACCACCGCCAGTTCCGCACCGCCGACGCCAGTACACTCACCCGCCGCGAGCACACCATCGACCGAAGTTCGCTGCGCGTCGTCAACAACGATCTCGCCGGCGTCGTTGATCTCGCAGCCGAGCGCCTGCGCCAGCGTGACGTTCGGCACGAGCCCGAAACCACAGGCGACTCGGTCGCAAGCGAAGGTCACGTTTTGGCGTCCACGGCGGATCGTCACCTGCTCGACGCGGCCGTCGCCGTGCGCCTCGTGGACGACGCTACCGGTCCAGTAACGCAACCCGGCGAACCCACGCGTCATCGCAACAGCCTGGCGCAACTTCGCAGGCTCCGCCAGCAAAGACACCCCGAAACGGGCGACATCGAATGCCGAAGCCTGCTCGACCACCGCGACCACGCGCGCGCCGGCATCGCGTGCGGTGGCGAGCGCCGCGATCAACAGCGGACCGCTGCCGGCAATCACGATCCGTTCACCGCGCACCGGCATGCCGCCTTTGATCAACGCCTGCAGCGCGCCCGCGCCGGTCACGCCGGGCAAGGTCCAGCCGGCGAACGGCAGAAGCCGCTCGCGCGCGCCGGTCGCGAGGATCAATCGGCCGTAGCTGACCGACACGCCGCCGTATTCCGCCGATTCGAGCAACAGACCACGCGAGGCCAGCGGCGCGACGACGCGCGTCGACGGCCAGTAGGTGATGTTGTTCTGCCCGCTCAGGCGGGTCAGCAGATGGTCGAGCTGTGCTTGCGGCGGATGCGCTGGGCCCTGACGCCAGATCTGACCGCCGGCGCGCGGATTGTCGTCGAGCAGCGCGACCGTGGCGCCGTCGCGCGCCGCCGTACAGGCGGCGTTCAGGCCGGCCGGTCCAGCGCCGACTACGACGATATCGAAGTGATGCGTCATAGCGTCGCCTTCGCAGCATCGGCATCGGCATGGTCATCGACATAGGCACGCGCCGCCGCCATCCGGCGCGCAAAGTCGAACCCAGCACTCACCGCAACGTCATAGACATAAAGCGTCATGACAAGCGCTCCCCATCACCCGTAAGCACGATCTGACCTTCGCGGCACAGCGTCTGGCACGCGAGCGCGTGCGCGCGGCCGTCGATCGTCACGCGGCATTCCTGGCAGACGCCCATGCCGCACAACGGCGCGCGGCGTTGTCCGCTCACCGACCGCCGCGCACCGCTCACGCCCGCGACAACCAGCGCCGCGGCCACGGTCGTACCGGCTTCGACGTCGATCGACCGGCCGTCGATCGTCAAGCGAATACGCGCTGCGTCGAGACTACTCATGAATCACCTGACGAGCGAAACGAGCCGGCAAATAAGGCTCGACGGGAATCGGCGCGGCACTCGACGTAATCTGCGCCGCGAGCAGCTTCGCGGTGGCGAGTGAAGTCGTCACGCCAAGCCCTTCATGCCCCACGGCAAGCCAGACGCCGGGCGCGAAATCGCCGGCCGGTCCGATCAGCGGCAGACCGTCCGGCGAGGCCGCGCGGAAACCAGTCCAGGCGCGAATACCGTTGAGCGTCGGCAGCGTCGGCAGATAACGCGCGGCGCGTTGCAGCATCTGCGCGAGCACGGGCATCTCGACGGCGGGGTCGGTGGTATCGAACTGGCGCGACGAGCCGATCAGCAATTGTCCCGTGGGCCGCGGTTGCGCATTGAACGCGACCGATGTCCCCACCGCGTGGTGCGCGCTCTTGATATACCCAAGCTCGAGCAGTTGATGCCGAATCAGGTCGGGATAACGGTCCGTGATCAGCAGATGGCCTTTCTTCGGCTGCAACGGCAGAAATCGCACGAGTTGCCGTGCGCCCAAACCGTTGGCCACGATCACATGAGCCGCGCTGATCGATTCGCCGTTGCTCAGCGTGACACGACCCGCCTCGATCGAACTCACCGCGGCACCGAGCCGCACGCTGATATTCGCCGCGCCCGGCGATTGCGTCAGCAGCCATTCGGCGACGGTAGGCGCATAGACGATGCTGTCGTGCTCGATCCGCAAGCCAGCCGCCAGCGACGCCGCCAGCGCCGGCTCGCACGCTCGCAGCGCGGGCGCGTCGAGCAGTTGCGCGGCGACGCCCTGCGCTTCGAACGCGGCCTGCATGGCGCGGGCGGCTTGCCACTCTTCGTCATCCGCCGCGACCCATAGCGTGCCGCAGCGCGCGAACGCGTCGCGCGTGCGCAAGCGCGGCGCGAGTTCGAGCCACAGATCTCGCGCGTAGCGGCTCAGCGCGAATTCCGCCGGCGAGTCGTTCATCACGACGATATGGCCCATGCCGGCCGCCGTCGCGCCCGGGCCAATGCCGTGCGCGTCCAGCACCTCGACCCGCATGCCGAGCGCGGCCAGCTCCGCCGCGCACGCTGCGCCGACGATGCCCGCTCCGACGATCAGCGCGTCCGCTCTCATGCCGTGCGGATGCCCCACGCGAACGGATCGCGCTCATCGAAACACAGCCGCCCTTCCGCCATGATGTGCGCGTGGCCGGTGATGGTCGGAATCACCGAGCCACCGTCACCGTCGCCCTGAGCGGCGCGCCGATAGCTCGCCTCGAACACGCTGCCGATAATGCTTTCCTGCCGCCATACCGCGCCTTCGGCGAGCTTGCCGTCGGCCGCGAGACAGGCGATTTTCGCGCTGGTGCCGGTGCCGCACGGCGAGCGGTCGTACGCGTTGCCCGGGCACAGCACGAAGCTGCGGCTGTCGAGGCCGTCACGCGAGCCCGGTCCGAACAGTTCGATGTGGTCGATCAACGCGCCGTCCGCGCCGGTAATGCGCTGCGCAATCAATGCGTCGCGAATCGCGCCGCTGAAAGCGGTCAATTCGCCGATGCGCGACGCCTCCAGCGCCTGCCCATGATTGGCCACGAGAAAAAACCAGTTGCCGCCCCAGCCGATGTCGCCGGTCAACGCGCCGTAGCCTGGCACATCCACCGCGACGGCCTGGCGATAGCGGTAGGCCGGCACGTTGCGCACGCCGACGCTGCCGTCTTCGTTGAGCGTCGCCTCGACCACGCCGACCGGCGTCTCGATCCGGTGACGCCCGGGCCCGATTCGTCCCAGATGCGCGAGCGACACGATCAGGCCGATCGTCCCGTGTCCGCACATGCCGAGATAGCCGACGTTGTTGAAAAAGATCACGCCGGCCGCGCAGGTGGGGTCGTGCGGTTCGCAGAGCAACGCGCCCACCACGACGTCCGAACCGCGCGGCTCGGTGACAACGCCCGCGCGCCAGTCGTCGAAGCGGGTGCGGAACACGTCGAGCCGCTGCGCCAGGGTGCCGCCGCCGAGGTCCGGGCCGCCCGTCACCACGAGGCGGGTCGGTTCACCGCCGGTGTGCGAGTCGATGATATCGATGGTTTTCATGACGCCCATGGTAGAAACGACGGACGCTCAAGTCTTGGTGCGCTTGCGCGCGGATTGTGACGATTTCGGCATAGCTTCGACCGCGTGCCGGGCGCGTCCTACTTGATAGAAGCCTGTCCCGATCAGGCCTATGCAATACGCAATCCACGCGACCGTACAAGTGCCTCACTGTGCCTGATCGCGCCGCCTCAGCATAATCACCGTTTTATCCCGATATACGCCGGCTGGCTTGAGACACTGGCATCTCAAGCGTGACGACTATGCCGAAATCGTCATCCGCCGCGCGCGATTGACGCAAGACGGCGGGATTTTCCCTGCTTACACTGCGCTTCAACACATCACACTCAGGAGAGCAGTCGTGGCGCATATCTGGGAAGGCGTATTACCCGCAGTCACCACCAAGTTTCACGCGGATTTCAGCATAGACCGGACATGGACCGGCAAGAATATCGAAGCACAGATCGACGCGGGCGTCGACGGCATCATCGTGTGCGGGTCGCTGGGCGAAGCGTCCACGTTGTCGCTTGACGAAAAGTTGCAGGTGCTCGATATCGCCGTGGAAGCCGCGCGCGGCCGTGTGCCGGTTCTGTTGACGATCGCCGAAAACAGCACGCTCGACGCCTGCCGTCAGGCCGAAGCCGGTAGTCGCCACGGCGCGGCCGGTTATATGGTGCTGCCGGGCCTGCGCTATCTGTCGGATCGCCGCGAGACGCTCAACCACTTCCGCAGCGTCGCGGACGCGAGCGCGCTGCCGCTGATGATCTACAACAATCCGCTCGCGTACGGCGTCGACATGACGCCCGACATGTTCGCCGAGATCGCCGACGAAGCAAAAATCGTCGCGATCAAGGAATCCTGCGGCGACGTGCGGCGGGTGACCGATCTGATCAACGCGGTCGGCGACCGTTTCGCGATTCTGTGCGGCGTCGACAATCTGGCGATGGAAGCGATCCTGATGGGCGCGCACGGCTGGGTGGCCGGACTGGTCTGCGCGTTCCCGCGCGAGACGGTGACGATCTACAAATTGCTGAAAGCAGGACGCCTGGAAGAAGCCCGTGCGATTTACCGCTGGTTCGCGCCGCTGCTGGCGCTCGACGTGTCGGCGAAACTCGTGCAGAACATCAAGCTGGCTGAGGCGATTGTGGGGCTGGGCACGGAGCCGGTGCGGCCGCCGCGTCTGCCGCTCGTGGGCGAAGAACGCAAGGCGGTGGAAACCTTGATTCGCAGCGCGCTGGAAACGCGGCCGGCGCTGCCGCAGATTTAAGCCGGGTTGAAAATCGGGCGGCCTACAGCCTGCTTAGGCCGCTTAAGCCGCTTCTTTCTGCGTATTGGCGGCTTCATCCTGCAGCAGATGCAGAAGCCGGTAGCCGCTTTTATAGACCGGCTGCAGCCGGAAACCGTTCGGCGCCTCGATTTCGAGCAGCAGGCGCAGGCGCGACACGTGACTGTCGATCGTGCGGGTAAATTCGCGAAACTCGCGGCCCCATACCATCGCGAAAATATGGTCGCGCGACATCACGCGGCCGATGTTGGAAAAGAACAGCGCCGCGAGCCGGAATTGCGTGCCGGACAATGCCACGATCCGTCCGTTCAGCAGGACGATCTGGCGGCGTGTATCGAAACGGTACGGTCCGACCTCGAAGCTCGCATTGCTGAATCGCTCGGGATACGTGCGCCGCAGCAGCGCCGCGACGCGTTCGCGAAACTCGGCCGGACGCACCGGCAACGCGACATAATCGTCCGCGCCGCCGACGAAGGCACGCACCATGCTCTCCTCCGACGTATCGCTCGACGCGAACACAACCGGCAAGCGGTCGCCGCCGACCGCGCGCACCAGCCGCAGAATTTCGGCGCCGGCGAGGCGCGCCCCCTGCCAGTCCAGCACCAGCAAGTCCACGGTGGAACGCGCGAGCGATTTCGACATGGCGAGGCCGTCGTCGTAGGTGACACAGGTGTGGCTGGCGCCGGTCAGGATCTTTTCGATCGACTGACGCATGAGCGGGTCATGCTGAAGAATGGCAATGCGCATGGGATAACTCTCAACGGATAGGTCGGACGCGATTCTCAGAGGCCCACCCATTCGATCCCATAGGAGCAATCCTAATTTACATAGATATCGGCTCACGCTGACAGACGCGTCCAGTATTCCTACAGGCGCTTCCGATTGTTCGCGTGGCTTCGTCCTGTCTGGCATTTAAAAATGCCGCGCCGGGGAACTTTCCCTAAGCTAATTAAGCACTTCCGGAAAGCCACTGCTTTCATCCTGTAAAATCCCGCCTGGCCCCGGTCGTCATCGCGCTCGCCCTATCCGGGCCGGCGCGCCGGTGTCCCGTGCTCTACCCCGCGCTTGCCACACTTCTCGCCCGACGACCGCCGTATTTCCACGCGCTACGTGTGGCTTCCAATTCAAGACAAGAAACAGGCAATGCAAGCGACAAATCTGGGTGGAGCGCAGGCTGTCACCCCACGCCCTCTTGGGCGCAGCGATTACAAGACGCTCGGCCTCGCGGCTCTCGGCGGGGCGCTGGAGTTCTACGACTTCATCATCTTCGTGTTTTTCGCGCCGGCCATCGGTCAGCTGTTTTTCCCGGCGGACATGCCGGACTGGCTGCGTCAGGTGCAAACCTTCGGCATCTTCGCCGCGGGCTATCTGGCTCGCCCGCTGGGCGGCATCATCATGGCGCACTTCGGCGACCTGTTCGGCCGTAAGCGCATGTTCACGCTGAGCGTGCTGCTGATGTCGGTGCCGACGCTAATGATGGGCCTCCTGCCCACCTACGCCAGCATCGGCGTGCTCGCGCCGGTGCTGCTGCTGCTGTTCCGCGTGATGCAGGGCGCGGCTGTCGGCGGTGAAGTACCGGGCGCGTGGGTGTTCGTCTCCGAGCACGTACCGCAGCGGCACATCGGCTATGCGTGCGGCACGCTGACGGCCGGTCTCACGGCCGGCATCCTGCTCGGCTCGCTGATCGCGTCGGCGGTCAACCGCCACTTCGCGCCGGCGGAAATCTCGGCGTACGCATGGCGTATTCCGTTCCTGGTCGGCGGCGTGTTCGGCATGTTCTCGGTCTATCTGCGCCGCTGGCTACACGAAACGCCGGTGTTCGCCGAGCTCAAGCAGCGCAAGGCGATTGCCGCCGAAGTGCCGCTCAAGGCCGTGCTGCGCGATCACGGCCGCGCGGTGATCGTGTCGATGCTGCTCACGTGGATGCTGTCGGCCGCGATCGTGGTGGTCATTCTGATGACGCCGACGCTGCTGCAGAAGCAGTTTCACGTCGCGCCGGCCACCGCGTTGCTGGCGAACTGCGTGGCGACGCTGTGCCTGACGATCGGCTGCGTGCTGGCGGGCTCGATTGCCGGCCGGATCGGCGCGGGGCGCACGATTTTCGTCGGCGGACTCGCGCTGGCGCTCACCTACTACGTGATGTTCCAGCAACTCGCCGCCGATACCTCGGCGCTGGTGCCGCTGTATGGCGCGGCCGGGCTGTTCGTCGGCGTGATCGGCGCGATTCCGTTCGTGATGGTCAAGGCGTTCCCGCCGGCGGTGCGCTTCTCGGGCATTTCGTTCTCGTACAACGTCGCGTATGCGGTGTTCGGCGGCCTCACGCCGATCGCCGTTTCGCTGATGATGAAGTCCAACCCGATGGCCGCGCCGATGTATGTCGGCACGATCTGCGTGCTCGGGGCGTTGACGACGCTGTTTATCAAGGACGCGTCGCAGGCGCATTGAGCGGGCGGCTTACGCTGCCGGTGTTTCGCAACGACGGCGCGCCTCGGGCGCGCCGTTGTCGTTTGAACTGGCCTGTGCGTAGGCATCGGAGCAGGCGTACAGGCCCGCATTGGCCTGCCGTCGCGAGCAAAACCTCGCGCGTTTCCGTAGTCCCCCGACATGCATACTTCACGTAGTCCCGAAACATGACGCGCTGCATCGCGCCTACGATGTAACGCATGAACTCGCCCAAACCCTCCCTCTCGCCCGCCCTCGGCCGGATTCTCGCGACCGTCAGCGTCGGCTTCGTGGTTACCCAGCTGGACGTGACCATCGTCAATATCGCGCTGCCGAAAATCGGCGCGGACCTGCACGCGAATGTGGCCGGCCTGCAGTGGGTCGTCGACGCCTACACGCTCGCGTTCGCCGTGCTGATGCTGTCGGCCGGCGTGCTCGGCGACCGGCTCGGCACGCGACGCATGTACGCGGCGGGCATCGTGCTGTTCGCGCTTGCGTCGCTGGCCTGCGGACTGGCGCTCGATGCCACCCTGCTGGTCGCCGCGCGCGCGGTGCAAGGCATCGGCGCCGCGGCCATGCTGCCGAATTCGCTCGCGCTGCTCAACCGCGCGTACGGGCACGACCCGAAACTGCGCGCCCGCGCGGTGGGACTATGGACCGCCGCCGGCGCGATTTCGATCGCGGCGGGACCGGTGGTTGGCGGTCTGCTGATCGCGGCGTTCGGCTGGCGCAGCATCTTTCTCGTCAACCTGCCGATTTGCGCGGCCGGCCTGCTCGCCACGTTGCTGTGGGTGCCGCGCACTGAAACCACCCCTCGAGATTCGCAACAGACGGCCGGAACCCGCCCAGCCGCGCCCCGTGGCATCGATCTGAGCGGCCAGTGCCTCGCGATCGTCGCGCTGACCGCCTTCGTCGCCGCGGTGATCGAATGGCGGCCGCTGGGGCTGAGCCACCCGCTGGTGGCCGGCGGTTTCGTGCTCGCGCTGGTCGCCGCAGGCGCGTTCATCGCCGTGGAAGCGCGCACCGAATCGCCGATGCTGCCGCTGTCGCTCTTCGGCAAACGCAGTTTCAGCGTGGCGGTGCTGTTCGGCATCTGCGTAAATCTGACGTACTACGGCATGGTGTTCGTATTGAGCCTGTACTTGCAGCGCGGACGCGGCTACACGCCGTTGCAGGCGGGTCTGGCCTTCCTGCCGTTGACGGGCGGCTTCCTGATCTCGAACGTGGCGAGCGGCTGGGTCGTGGGACGTTTCGGCGTGCGGGTGCCGATGATCGCCGGCGCGATTACCGCGGGGCTCGGCTATGGCCTGCTGCATTTCGTCGACGCCAGCACGCCGCTGATCGGCTTGCTGCTGCCGTTCCTGCTGATTCCGTCGGGCATGGGGCTGGCCGTCCCCGCCATGACCACCGCCGTGCTGGCCTCGGCCGAAGCGAAGCGGGCGGCCACCGCGTCCGCGGTATTGAACACCGCGCGGCAAGCCGGCGGCGCGGTGGGCGTGGCGGCCTTCGGCGCGCTGGCAAGCGGTGCGGCCGCCCCGCAGATCGTCGCGGGCATGCAGGCCGCGACCGCCATCTCGGTCGGACTACTGGCGCTCGGTGGCATGCTGAGCTGCTTCATTCATCCACAGCCGCATACGTCGTCATCGTCATCGCGCGGCGTGGACGATACGCGGGTTGGCGAATCTCGGTCTCGCTGAAAACCTACGCTTTTTATCCGCGCAAAAAACAACCCCCGCGATTGCGTGAGCAATGCGGGGGTTGTTGTCGACGAGACGTAGCGAAACTGCGGCGCAGCTCCAGCGCAGCGGCCGCGCGAAAAACCTTGCGCCGGCGCCGCTACGACGCCTTTACAGCGACGCCTCCTGAATCGTGCCGGTATCGATCGCGCGCTCGATCAGACCTTCGTTCTGCGCTTTGGCGATCGCGTCGGCGATCAGCTTTTCCGGTTCCTCGATCTCGGCCTTCAGCGCGCTGAGGAACCCCGAGGCATCCAGAACGACCAGCGTTTTGGCCGAATCGGCGAGGCTGATGATCACCCGGTGAGGGGTCGGCCCTTCGCCGAGGCTCGCGCACAACTGCGTGACGTTGCCGCCAATGGTTTGCTCGAAACTTTGAATCATTATTTGCTCCCTTGGTTACAGCCAGAATCACAAGCACTCGATACAGCCTACCGCAACCCGTCGATCAGCGACCCAGCCCGCCTCGTGGCGCACGCGCACCGTCGATACTGATACGGCCCGCGCCGGTCACGAACAGCAGCAGGAAACCGCCCGCGATCCCGATGTTCTTCCAGAAATGAATCACCATGTCGCGTTGCAGCGCAGCGTCGGTGACGTTCCAGAAATCGTGGCCGAGCACCGCCGTCGCGACCGTGTACACGGCCATGATCAGCGCCAGCGGGCGCACCTTGAAGCCGACGATCAGCAGCAGGCCGCCGAGCGCTTCGACCGCGGTGGCGATCGGCGCGGCGATCTGCACGAAGGGCACGCCCTTCGAATGCAGGTAGCCGACGAAGCCCGCATAGCCCAGCAGTTTCATCACGCCGCCCCACAGAAACAACACGGCGAGCGCAATACGCGCGATGAGGATGACGCCGGAATCGACGGGACGCGTCATGAGGAACTCCTGTAAATGAATAAGCAGCAGACCCGGCTAAAACGCCGCAGTTCCCCGCTGTGCACCTGAGAATATGTGCATTGCCCGTCTTTTCCAAGCCCGGGCGGGGTGGGTGACATTAGTCAGGCTTGAGGATAGCTCGCCACTTCGATCAGATTACCGTCCGGATCGCGGCAGTACACCGAGGTCATCTTGCCGCGCGCGCCGTCGCGCTCGACCGGGCCGGCCTCGATCGCCACGCCCTGCGCCAGCCAATGCGCTTTGACTTCAGCGGGACTCGTGGTGGTGATAAAGCACAGATCGGCGCTGCCCGGCACCGGCTCACGCCCGGTGAACCACGCGACGGTATCGGCCATGGCGGGGCGCAGATTGATCTTCTGATTGCCGTAGGTCATCGCGACCCGCGTGCCGGTGCGCGATTCGAACTCGGTGCGTTGCATGCCGAGCATACGTGCGTACCAGGCGGCGCTGGCCTCCACGTCGGCAACGTTCAGAACGAGGTGATCGAGCGTGTCGATTGAGAAACTCATGAGGTTCGTCCTTGCGAGGTAACGTGAGGCGCGCCGCTGGGTGGCAGCTAGCGAGCTAGCGGCAGCGAACCGGGCTTACGACTGAGGCGCGTCCGGCGCCAGCAACACGCCCTTGGTGAACACGAAGCAGCCATAGCCGCGCTCTTCGCCCGTGGAGATCACGCAATAGGCCTTGCGCGCGCGCTCATAAAAAGCGAATCGCTCGATCGACACGAACGGCACGTCGCGACCTTCGGCAGCGTTGACCTCGATCTGCGCTTCGCGCTGCACGGCGGGGATCGTCTGCGGCTCGCCCACCACTTCCATCCGCGACGCGGGATGGTCAATGAACGTGTCCAGCGGCATCACCGACAACACCGCGCGAATCGCACGCGGCGCGCTCACGCCGTCGAGGCGGAGCAGTTCGCCCAGCACCGACTCGCGCGCGACCGAACTGCCCGGGAAGTTGGCGTCGCAGATCACGAGTTCGTCGCCGTGGCCCATCGAGCGTAGCGCATGCAGTATGTCGGCATTGAGCAGCGGGTCCAGATTCTTCAGCACGGTCTCTCCTTGAGGTCCGATTGGCGGCTTACCGCCGGGTGTGGACGCTAAGTCCGGGTAACGCAAAGCGATTGTTGCGCGCGCGCTTTCGCCCGCTTTATCTGCGCACCTGCGTTCGGGAGGGAGCCCAATGACGAGCGACGCCCGACGCGGGCGGCGCAACGCTTCGACTCGCTTTCCGACGGACGATTGTAGCAAGCAACGTCAGCCCGTTCCGCGCCAACGGGCAGGGAGTTCCGGATCACGGCGCATGAAGCATTGCCGGGGTTTAGCGCCGGACGGCCCTCGCGCGCGGCGTATATGTCATGTGCGTGATGTGCGGCGTGTGTGACATGCCGGGCGTGTGTGTCATGCCCAACAGCACGCCCGCCGCACTTCCAGCGCAGCCACCCGAGCGCCGCCAGCAACACGAGACCCACGCCTCCCAGCACCGGCTCGCGCCAGGCGAGCAGCGCGGTAAAGGTGAAGGCGCGCGTGCCGGCAAGTAGCGCGAAACCGGCGATGGCGCTGCAAAGTGCGTCGACCGCGCCCGACAAACGTGCAAACACAACGACACTTTCGGGAACCGTGACGGCGGCGGACTCATGCATGATTTTCTCCGTGAAAAAGGTTGTGGGTCAGGCGCCGCCCGGCGCCTCGTCGAGAAAACCCGTTACCGCTTGCAGACGGCCGCGCGAATCGACCATGCCGAAGTCGGATCCCTTGACGATCGCGTCGCCCGCCGGCGTAATCAGCGCCCACGAAAAACGCAGCCGGTTCGCAAAGCCGTCCACGTCGGTGGTACGGCGAAACGTGTGATGCGGAAAGCGCTCGTGGACCGCGCGGATCATCGCGTCGATGCCGTCGTGACCCGCGCCGGCCAGCAGCGGATCGCGATAGTCGGCGTCGGCGCTCCAGGTCGCCGCGATCAACTCGCGACGGCGTGCGCCATCGGTTTCGTTCCATGCGTCGAAATAACGGTCGATCAGATCGGTATGCGCATTCATCTCAGACTCCTTCGTGAACTTGACTGAGCACAACGCTCGGCTGACAGGGTGTCGACGGCGGGCTCGGAGTGAAGATTGACGGCTACGGTGTGGTGAGTCGATTACGTGGGAGGTAAGCATCTCGATGCGCCGCCAGCCAGAGGCCTTCGTCGGAACCTTGCCGGGTCACCGGATTAGCCATTCGGCTGAATCGTCAGCGGCGCAAGCAGCCGCTAATCTCATGTGGGAATTTGGGAGCCGCGCAATGTCGTCGCGCGGTAGACGACGAACCGAACGAACCGGAGCAGGAGCCGCTTTATTAATATGGATTCCATACTTGTAAATACGTATCTTAGTAGATACAATCCTCGACAGATCGTTTCACCACCGGTGTACACGGTCAACCGCACCGAAATATTCGACACCTGGCTTGCCCGCCTCGCGGACTTAAGAGCGAGAGCAAAAATCCTCGTGCGGATCCGGCGGGCGGAACGAGGTCATTTCGGCGACATGAAGTTGCTGGAAGACGGTGTGTCCGAGATGCGCATCGATTGGGGACCCGGCTATCGGGTCTATTTCGCGCGTGAAGGGTGCATGGTGTATCTGCTGCTCTGCGGTGGCGACAAGTCTACCCAGGCGGCTGATATCAAGCATGCCAAAACAATGTGGGCCGAACTCAGAAAGGAACTGTCATGAGCAAGATCAAAACCGCACGGTTCGACGCAGCGCATTACCTCGATAGCGAGGCAATGATCGCTGAATATCTCAACGCAGCGCTCGAAGAAGGCGACGCCGACCTGCTGCTCGCCGCGATCGCAGACATCGCCAAAGCGCGCGGCATCGCCAAGGTCGCATCAGACGCAGGGCTCGGGCGCGAAAGCCTCTATAAAACACTCGCACCGGGCTCCAAGCCGCGTATGGACACCGTGTTCAAACTGCTGCGCGCGCTGGGCGTCAAACTTAATGCCGTGCCGGAAGGTGTGGCTGCCGCGTGATTCGCGTCTGCTGCGTTGCGCTCGCGGTCGGTCTACTGGTGGCATGGGAGTTGGGTGGTATGCGTTGGCGTCGAAAGGGGCTCGGAGCGGTTACGGGCATTCGTAAATTCTCCCGGGGTATTCCATTACCTGTCAGGTAATGGATCGCTGGCGTGCTTTGGCTATCATCGTTGCCATGAACACACTCTCTCTTGCGCACACCGCGCCGTCGTCGCCAACATCGCCGTCGGCTAGTCGCACCGTCGGCGATCTGCTTCGCGAATGGCGTCAGCGGCGAAGAATGAGCCAGTTGCTGCTCGCCACCGAGGCCGATGTTTCAACCCGGCATTTGAGCTTCGTCGAATCGGGCCGCGCGTTGCCGAGTCGGGAAATGGTCATGCATCTTGCCGAGCGACTCGACGTCCCGCTGCGTGCACGCAACGCGCTACTGGTCGCCGCAGGCTACGCGCCGCTGTTCCGCGAGCGCCCGTTGTCGGACCCGCAACTCGCCGCCGCACGCGAAGCCGTCGATCTGGTGCTGAAAGGACACGAGCCCTACCCAGCGCTGGCAATCGACCGTCACTGGACCATCGTCGCTTCGAACAATGCGCTCGCGCCGCTGCTGTCCGGCGCCAGTCCCGAACTGTTGAAACCACCGGTCAACGCGCTGCGGTTGAGTTTGCATCCGGAAGGCATCGCCGGGTCGATCGTCAATTGGCATGCGTGGCGCGAGCACACGCTTACGCGATTGCAACGGCAAATCGAAGTGAGCGGCGACGGCACGTTGAGCGCACTGCGCGACGAGTTGGCCGCCTACCCCGCGCCACCCGGCGCCGAGGCCGCAGAGCACGACAATGCAGCGGTCAATCAGATTGCCGTGCCATTGCGGTTGCGCACACCGATCGGCGAGCTATCGTTTTTTAGTACGACCACCGTGTTCGGCACGCCGGTGGATGTAACGCTATCGGAACTTGCCATTGAAGCGTTCTTTCCCGCCGATCAGCAAACCGCAACCGCACTGCGCAACTTCGCCGACAGCCAACGTGCCGAAGCCGCCTCGTAGCCATTGCGTCACGCCGTGATAGCGGGCAAGCTCGAGGGCTTGGCGGCGCGCACATGCACCGCTCAACCCACACGCACCGAGGGCTGCACTTGAACGACGCCACCGCTGTATTCATCCGCCAGCTCGGCCCGGCGGATCGCGACGCTTATTTTCAGCTTCGCTTGCGCGGGCTGAAGGCGCATCCGGATTCGTTCGGGCAGAGCTATGAGGAAGCGTTCGCACGAGGCCCCGAGCAGCACGACGCGAGATTGCAAGGTCTGCGCGCCGCCGAGGGCGAGTTTTTGCTCGGCGCCTTTGCATCGGTGAGCACATCGGCAAACACACCCGCGGACAAACCCGCGGACTCACCCCTACTCGGCGTAGTCGGCCTGTCGCGCAACCAGCATGACAAGGAACGGCACAAGGCGGCCGTAGTCGGCATGTATGTCGCGCCGGAAGCAGCGGGCCGCGGCATCGGCCGCGCATTGCTATGCGAGTTGCTGGCGCGCGCTGCGCAGATCGACGGTTTGCGGCAAATCCAGTTGATGGTTGGCAGCCACAACGAGGGCGCGCGCCGGCTCTACGAATCGGTCGGCTTTAGCAAGTACGGCTGTGAAGTGGGCGCATTGAATGTCGGCGGCGTATTTCACGATGCCGATCTGATGGTGCGTTTCATGTAACAGATCTTCGCGAGGTCGCTCCGCCTGCCTCAGCGCGCGACCCGCGCTATTTTTTCAGCTCCCTCCTCGCGACATCCCAACAAGACTCGCCAGCCGCGGTTTTTCGGCGGCAGCCACCAGCACACTATTCGTGCGGCCAGGTAATCGGCGCTTGTCGCGCCTGCGAGCCCTCCGCGCTGCCCAGCAGCCTGATACTCGACTACGGCGCCTGCCTGGCCCAAGGTTGTAACATCGGCGCCTACCTCAGCGGCAGTGTGTCAGGCAGCCTGCGCGGCGCGCTCCGGCTCGTCGCTGCGTTTGCCGGCAACGTGCCTGGCACGCGTCTGCGCCCCCTCTTCGGCCTCGAAATCGAACGCGCTCGACCGACCCGTTGCTAAACGTTACGTAAGACGTTACAAATGCGGCCCAGTTTGTAACTGGGGCCGCACCGCTCAGTTACACCTGCGATTTGTCCCTCTAACAGGCTCAGTGAGCGGTATATATTACTTAATATTGCGTTCGCTTTCTGTTCCCTTTCTTGTCGCAGCGCAAATTACCGCACCGCGGGCGCACTCGATCATTTGTTCATATGATTAAGCAAGATGTCCACTGGGCAAGGGTTTCCATGGATCAGACGAAAATTTAAGACGGCAAAAAATCTGCTAGGCATTGACTATTACAGCACCGTGAAAGACTTACCGAAATTTAATGTATCTTTTTGAGATATTTTTTATAGAAGGGATTGATTTCTTGTTTTGCCCTTCATACAATTCGTCCCAAGCTGTTACGAAATGTAACGCGATGTATCAAAAGGTCGCCGTCTGTATCAAGTCGGTGACATGTAGCCGGAGGTTATCGTTTCCGGCGAGGCAGAAAAGACATAACGGCAAAAAATGCCGACATAGTAATTCGGGGCTTCGGAAACAGAGAAAATGGACCGTAGCAGCGAGACGCTGGATTCAATCCGCGAGATTAACTTGTCTTACATCATGCTCGCGCAACGTATGTTGCGTGAGGACAAACCGGTCGGCATGTTCCGTCTCGGTCTGTCGTCGGAACTGGCTGATTTGCTCGCGGGCTTGTCCCTCGCGCAGATCGTCAAGCTGGCCGCTTCCGATCAGCTTTTGTGCTTTTTCCGCTTCAACGACCACGCTATGTTGTCGGCGTTGACGCAAACCACGAAGCACGCCGCAGTTGCACCGACTCACGCGGCGATCCTGCTGGCAGGCCAACCTGCCGAGCAGTTTGCTTAATCGAGGTGACGACGATGCTCAAGCGTAGCCTGACGGAAGACGCACAAGAAGTATTCCGTGCGATCGCGCTGATCGAACTGGGCGCCCGCATGCAGGTGCTCGAGAGTGAGTTGACGCTCTCGCGCGACCGCATGATCCGCCTGTACCGCGAGGTCAAAGGCGTATCGCCGCCCAAGGGCATGCTGCCGTTCTCGGCGGACTGGTACATGACGTGGCTGGCGAACATCCACGCGTCGTTGTTCTACAACACGTACCTGTTCCTGAAGAACGAAGCGCGTTGCTCGCATCTGGACGCGCTGACCAAAGGGTATCGGCTGTATCTGGAACATTGCCACCACAGCGAATCTGAACCGGTGCTGGATCTGACGCGCGCCTGGACGTTGGTGCGTTTCTTCGACGCCAACATTCTGCAACTGACCAAGTGCTGCCGTTGCACCGGCAAGTTCGTCGCGCATAAGCACGACCTGCAGCACAACGTCGTGTGCGGCGCTTGCCAGCCGCCGTCGCGCGCCGGCAAGACGAAGAAGGCCGCAGCCGCTCGCCAGGAAGCGCTCGAAGCTGCGCAGATCGCGCAAGCCGCCTGAGTTGAAGTTATTCGACAAGGGCTGGTCCGGCCCGACTCGAACCGAAGCCTGAAAAACAAAAGGTCCGCCATTGAGCGGACCTTTGTTTTTGATGGCGTCTGATTTGTCGTGGCGCCGCGACACTGAACGCGGCGAACGCGGGCCGGTCGAGACATCGACTCTCAGCCGACCAGTCCGATCGTCTGCACCACCAGCCACAGGTTGGCGACGCTGATCACCACGAACAGCGTCCACGCGACCAATCGCGTCAGCATTGTATTGGCGAATTCCCCCATCAACGAACGGTCGCCGGTCATCCTGATCAGCGGATAAAGCGCGAACGGCAGTTGCAGGCTCAACACGACCTGGCTGGCGACCAGCAACTTGCCGACCGCGCCGTTGCCCATCATCTGCACGCCGATCAACGCGGGAATCAGCGCGAGCGCGCGGGTGATGAAGCGGCGCTGCCAGCACGGAATTTTCAGGTTCAGGAAGCCTTCCATGATGACCTGCCCCGCGACCGTGCCGGTGAAGGTCGAGCTTTGTCCCGACGCGAGCAGCGCAATGGCGAACAGCACCGCCGCGAAGCCGGTGCCGACGATCGGCGCAAGCAGCTTGTAAGCGTCTTCGATCTCAGTGACCTGAGTATGGCCATTGGCATGAAACGCGGCGGCGGCAAGAATCAGGATCGCCATGTTGATCAGCAGCGCGATCACCAACGCCCCAATGGTATCGAGCCGCGACATACCGATCGCCGAGCGGATACTCGCGGGATCGCGCTTCACCGCGCGCGTCTGCACGATCGACGAATGCAGGTAGAGGTTGTGCGGCATGACGGTCGCGCCAAGAATGCCGATGGCCAGATACAGCGGTTCGCGCGAATTCAGCGCCTGCCACGACGGAATCAGCCCCATCGCGACCGACGGCCAATGCGGCTTCACCAACGCTAGCTCGACGATATACCCCACGCCGATCGTCGCGATCAGGCCGAGCATGATCGCTTCGAGGTCGCGGAAGTTTTTGCCCTTCAGGCCCAGCACGATCAGCGTATCGAAGGCGGTCAGCAGCACGCCGGTGGTCAGCGAGCATTTGAACAGCAGGTGGAATGCGAGCGCGCCGCCGAGCACTTCGGCCAGATCGCACGCAATGATCGACACTTCCGCGAGCACCCATTGAAAGCGCGCCACCGCCGGCGAATAACGCGCGCTCGACAGTTGTGCGAGGTCACGCCCAGTGGCAATACCCAGGCGCATGCTCAAACATTGCAGCGCAATGGCCGCGAGACTCGAGAGCACGACGACGAACAGCAGGCTGTAACCATAGCGCGAGCCGGCTTCGATGTCGGTCGCCCAGTTGCCGGGGTCCATGTAGCCGATCGAAATCAGCAGGCCGGGACCGGCGAATTGCAGAATCTTTTTCCAGAACGGCGCGCCTTGCGTGATGGCGACCGAGCCTTGCACCTCGGATGGGCAAAACGGCGCCGTGGCGGTGGTGGGTAGTTTGAACTGCAAGCGTGGAATCTCTCGAGGAGGATAAAGCGCGGCGCCTCGTATCGAGGCGCCGCGAGCCGCCTCAAGTGTACAAAGAAACCTCCGGCAATGTCCCACTCAGCGCGTAGCGGCCGACGTCGCGGATCCGATAGTCGAGCGGATCGTGCAACGTGTGTACGCGCGCGTTACGCCAGAAACGATCGAGTGCGAGTGGCCCATGCGTGGCGCGCGCGCCACAGGCATCGAAGAGTTTTTCGCTGACGTCGAGCGCCGCGCGGTGCGCAACGATCTTCGCCTCCGACGTAGCGAGCGCGACGTGCGCGCGCGTTTCCGCCGTGAGCGATGTGCCTTGCTGCCACGCATCGTCGAGCGCATACGCGGCACGCGTGGCCAGCGCTTCGGCGCTCACCGCCTGCAGACGCATCTCGCCAAAGCGCTGGATCAGGTAGGGATCGTCGGTGGCTTTGTCGACGCCGGAGCTGATCCATGGCCGGCCATGCTGGGTCACGTACGCGCGCGCTTCTTCGAGCGCACCTTGCGCAATGCCTACAAACAGATTGGTCAGCACCTGCTGCGAGATCAGCATGCGCAAACTCGCGTAAGGGGTGTCGGCTCGCTGCAACACTTCGTGCGGCTCGACCACGACCCGCGCGAACGAGACGCTGCCGCTGTCGGTCTGCCGCTGGCCGATCGGATCCCAGTCTTCATGCACGGTGATGCCCTCGCGCGCGGTCGGCACGACGGCGAACACCGGTTTGCCGGTGACGGGGTCGTGCGCGGAAACCGTCATCATTTGCGAGCCGCGTGTGCCGGAGCAAAAGCCTTTCTGACCATCCAGAAGATAGCCGCCGTCACTGGTTGCGCTCGCAACCAGCCGGGTATCGAGCGGATTGACCGCGTTGCCCCACCACCAGCGTTGTTCGACGGTGCCGCGCAGATAGCGGGCACGTTGTGCCGGATTGCCCCAGACGTTGACGCTCACCACCTGCAGGCAGGTAAAGCCCAGCAAATGCGCGAGCGCGCTGTCGACGCGCGCGATCCGCCGGATCGTTTCGTAGATGTCGGGCCAGCGCGCGCCCGCGCCGCCGAATTCGCGCGGCACCGCGAGCGTGAGCAGCCCCGCGTCGGCGATCCATTGCTTTTCCTGCGCGGCGTGGCCGCCGTCGCGATCTCGCTGCGCCGCGCTCGCGCGCAATGCGTCGAGCAAACCGGCGAGGTCGCTCGCCACGGGTGCAGCGGATGCGTCGCGTGGGTGCAGCGCCGCGGCTGGGCGAGGGTCGTTCATCCTGAGTCCGTTTAGAAAAAGTGGAGCGGCCTGCGATCACACACGCTGCGCGAAGCGCCTGACGAGTCGGTCGCCCGCGAACTGTACCGCCGTCACGATCGCGATCAGCAAGACGATCACCGTCACCATCACCGTCGTATCGAAACGCTGGTAGCCGTAGCGGATCGCCAGATCGCCGAGGCCGCCGGCGCCGACCGCGCCCGCCATTGCCGACGAACCGATCATGGCCACCACGGTAATGGTAAAGCCGCCGAGAATGCCCGGCAACGCTTCGGGCAACAGCACATGCCAGATGATATGCCTGCGCTGCGCGCCCATGGCTTGCGCGGCCTCGATCAACCCGCGGTCCACTTCGCGCAGGCTTACTTCGGCGACGCGCGCGAAGAACGGAATCGCCGCGATGCTGAGCGGCACGATCGCCGCCCATACGCCGATCGTGGTGCCGATCAGCAAACGCGTCAACGGCAACAGCGCGACCAGCAGAATGATGAACGGCGTGGAGCGGAACGCATTGACCAGCGCGCCGAGCGCGCCGTTCACCGCGCGCTTCTCGCAGATACCGCCGCGTGTCGTGGTGACCAGCAGCAGCGCCAACGCTATGCCGATCAATGCCGCGAAAAAAGCGGACACACCCACCATGACGATCGTGTCGCGAATCGCATCGGCCAATTCGGAGAGCCACAGATCAGACATAGCCTAATACCTCGACATGGTTCGCATAGCGGCGCGCGCGTTCGAGCAGCGTCGCGATCTGCTTCTGCACGGTACTGTCCGCGCTTTCCCGCACTTGCGCCGATACCACCAGACGCCCTTGTGCATGTCCTTGAATCCGGTCGATGCCGCCGTGCACGAAACTGACGCTACCGCCCTCACTACTCAGCGCCGAGGTGAGGCCGCCGATATCCGGCTCGTGCGCGTCGGCGCCTGTGAAGCGCACGTCCAGCAGAATCCGCGCATCGGTTTGCGCGAGATCGTGTAGCGGCTTGACCCGTTCCGCCAGATCCGCGGGCACGTCATGCACCAGCGTGCGCAGCAACGCGCGCGTCGCGTCGTGGTGCGGATCGCCGAACACACGCCACACCGGACCGTTTTCCACCACGGCGCCCCGTTCGATCACGGCGACCGTATCGCAGACTTCACGAATCACCTGCATTTCATGCGTGATCAGCACGATGGTCAAATTGAGCCGCCGGTTGATATCGCGCAGTAACGCAAGAATGGCCTGGGTCGTTTCCGGATCGAGCGCCGAAGTCGCCTCGTCGCACAGCAGAATGTCCGGGTCCGTGACCAGCGCTCGTGCAATGCCGACCCGCTGTTTCTGACCGCCGGACAAGCTCGCCGGATAAGCGTCGCGTTTAGCGGACAAGCCCACCAGTTCGAGCAGCGCGGCGACTTTCCTGTCGATCTCCGCTTTCGGCACGCCCGCGATTTTCAGCGGCAACGCAATGTTCTCGCGCACCGTTTTCGCGGAGAGCAGATTGAAGTGCTGAAACACCATGCCGATGCGTCGACGCAATGCCACGAGTTCGCGCTCGTTGAGTTCGCCGACGCTTACGCCGTTCACGCGCACCGCGCCGGATCCCTGTTGTTCCAGACCGTTGACGAGCCTCAGCAGCGTCGACTTGCCCGCCCCGCTGCGGCCGATAATGCCGAACACCTCGCCGCGAGCGATCTTCAGCGTGACGTTGGCGAGCGCCGTGGTCGACACGCCGCGCGCATTCGTGAACTGCTTGCTCACGTTGTCGAATACCACGGCGATGTGTTCCGGCGTCTGAGGTGCATCGCGATTCGGGGCGAGAGACGGCGAGTCTTCGATGAACTGCGGGGCGTCGAAAATATGGGCCATGGCGGCGCTCCTGTCAGACTTGCACAGTGTTGGGCAGGTCAGCTTGCTCATTAACTAGCGGACCGGTTTGCGGATTGTTTTGCGCGGACCGCCGATGCTGCGCGCCGACATGCACCGCCGGCAATCGCGCACGGCCGCCGCCGAACAGCTTCTCGCGCAGCGTCGGCGCCGGATCGTAGTCTTCCTTGTAGACGCCGCGATTCTGCAACTCGGGCACCACCAGATTCACGAAGTCTTCGAACGATTCAGGCATGACGGTGCGCGTCAGATTGAATCCGTCGACACCGGCCTCGTCGATCCACGACACCAGCTCATCGGCAATCTGCTGCGGCGACCCGACCACCGGCTTCGCGCGACCGCCGAGCGTCATCTGCTCCAGTACCTTGCGCTTGGTCCACACGCCGCTCACGCTCTTCTTCGAAATCGCTTCGACGGCCGACTGCATCGACTCGGTCTTCACATACAAAATCGGTTCGTCCAGCTCGTATTGCGAAAAGTCGATACCGGTCGAACTGGAGAAATGCGCGATGCCGCCTTCCGCACTCGCATAGCGGCGATATTCCTCGAATTTTTCCTGCGCCGCGCGCTCGGTTTCACCGACTACCACGGTAATGCCCGCGAAGATCTTGATATCGTCCGGCGCGCGTCCAAAGCTCACCGCGCGCGCGCGAATGTCGTCGACAATGGAGCGCGTCAACTGCTTGTTCTGTCCACCGACAAACACACATTCCGCGTGACGTGCCGCGAAATCGACACCGCGGCTCGACGATCCCGCCTGATACAACACCGGCGTGCGTTGCGGCGAAGGCTCGCTGAGATGAATCGCGTCGATCGAATAGTACGGGCCGTCGTGCTTCACGCGGTGCACCTTGTCCGGGTGCGAAAAGATGCGCGCCGCGCGGTCGCGCACCACGGCATCGTCTTCCCAGCTTTGTTCCCACAGCTTGTAGACCACGTCCATGTAATCGTCGGCACGATCGTAGCGGTCGTCGTGACTGATCTGTTGTGCGAGCCCCATGCCGCGCGCCGCGCTGTCCAGATAGCCGGTGACGATGTTCCAGCCCACCCGCCCTTTGGTCAGATGATCGAGCGTCGACATGCGCCGCGCGAACAGATACGGCGGCTCGTAGGTCAGATTCGACGTGACGCCGAAGCCGATGTGCTTCGTGACGTGCGCCATGGCGGGCACGATCAGCGACGGGTCGTTGATCGGAATCTGCACCGACTCGCGCAACGGCGTTTGCGGTCCGCCCTGATAAACGTCGTATACGCCGACGATATCCGCGAGAAAGATGCCGTCGAACTTGCCGCGCTCCAGCGTCTGCGCGAGGCTCGTCCAGTAATCGAGGTCGGTGTAGTTGGCCGACCGGTCGCGCGGATGCGTCCACAAGCCGTGATTGATATGGCCGACCGCGTTCATATTGAACGCGTTCAGCAGGATCTTTTTCTTCGCCATCGTGCAACTCCTGTTCTACGGCTCTGATCTACGCGCCGCGATTACCACGCCACGGCGTAGAGCTTGCCGAAAGCTTTGTCGAGCGCAGCGCGTACGGCGGGCGAATGCTGATAGATCGCGATGAACTTGCGGATACGCGGATCGTTGACGCTGTCCGGTCGCACGACCCATTGGATCGCGTAGTTCTTGTTCTCCAGCCCGTCGAAGAGCAATGCGCTATTCGGGTCGGCGGTGCCCGCGAGCTTGATGAAGCTCGGGTAGCCTTGCGCGAGATCGACGTCGTCGAGCGACCGCGCCAGTTGCGAGGCTTCCAGTTGGACGATCTTCAGATGCTTCGGGTTGTCGATAATGTCTAGCGTGGTCGCGCGATAGTCGATGCCCGGCGTCAGCTTGATCAGTCCGGCGCGTTGCAGCAGCAACAGACCGCGGCCGCCATTGACTGGATCGTTTGCAATGGCCACGGTGGCGCCATTCTTCAACTCGTCGAACCGTTTGATCTTCTTCGAATACAAACCGATCTTCATGATCGTGCCCGGCGCGATCGCGACGAAGTTGTAGCCGCCCTGCTTCTTCGCGTTCTCGAGAAACGGAATGTGCTGGAAGTAATTGACGTCGATGTCTTTATTGGCGAGCGCCGCGTTCGGCGTATTCCAGTCGGTGAACTCGATAATCTTTACGTCGAGGCCTTGTTCTTTCGCCTCGCGCGCGGCGACTTTGAGCGCCTCGATTTGCGGGCTGGTGGCGGTGCCGATTTTCAGCGTGGGCGAATCGGCCGCCTGGGCGTGCGTGGCCGATAACGCAAGCGTGAAACTGAACGTGATCGCGCCGATCAGCGCGAGCGTCGGTGCGTTGAAAAAACGCCGTACTTGGGGCAAAGGAATACGCATGGTGAGCTCGTAGAGTTAGACGTGGTGCGTTTCGAGGCGAGCGGATTCAACGGCCTGACCGAGGTGAACTCGGGCAAGCCGTACGGCATCGGGCAACGGGACACTGCAACGGGCGGCTTAGCCGGCGCGTCGTGGCAGCAACAGGACGCGCGAATCGCTCAGCGCGGACAGCGGAAGGTCGGACAGGTCATCGCCTCTCTCCAGATGAGGTGCGAATCATCATAGAGGGCGGAAAACCAACGGTCTACGAACGGATTTTTGGAAGGAAAGCGGGAAAAATGATTTGGAATAAAAAAGCCGGGCCGCGCTCCCGCGCGACCCGGCTTCCACCACCGTTCAGTACCCTGAATGGAGGACTACTGCTTCGCCACCTGCTGCACAGCCACATCAGCGCCTGACGCAGCCGAAACCACAGCCGCGCCCGAAGCCGGCGCCACCGCACCCACCGCAGCATCCGGCGCCTTCACATCACCCCAGCCGCCGCCCAGCGCGCGAATCAGGTTCACTGTCGCCACCGCCTGCGTGCCCTGCAAATGGCTCGCTTGCAATTGCGAAGTCAGCACCTGCCGCTCACCGTCGATCACATCCAGATAGCTGACCGCACCTTCCGTGTACTGCGTGCGCGACAAATGAGCCGCCCGTTGCGACGCTTCGACCGCATTGTTCTGCTCGCGCATCTGATCGTCGAGCAAACGCAGATCGGCCAGGTTGTCCTCCACCTCGCGGAACGCCACCAGCACCTGCTGACGATACTGCGCGACGTCTTCGTCGTACTTTGAACGCGCTTGCGCGAGATTCGCCTTACGCCGCCCACCGTCGAACAACGGCAACGTCAACGCGCCACCCGCGAGCGGCCCGAGCACGAACGCGCGGCTCGACCACATGAACAGATCGCCCAGCGTAGCCGACTCGAATCCGAACGCACCGGTGATATCGAGCTTCGGGAAGAACGCCGATTTCGCCAGTCCCACACGCGCATTCGCGGCCTGCATTGCCCGTTCCGCCGCCGAAATATCCGGCCGGCGTTCAAGCAGCGCCGACGGCAAACCCGCCGGCACCTGCACCGTGACCGGCTTGAGCGGCGCTTCCGCGAACGAGAAATCCGCCGGCGGCTTGCCGAGCAGAATCGCGAGGCTGTGCTCGGACGCGGCGCGCTGACGTGCTACGCCGACCGCATCGGCACGCGCGCTCGCGAGTTCGTTGCGGGAGCGCGAAACATCCAGCTCACCGATATCACCTTCCTTAAAACGCCGCTCGACCAGCTTCAGCGTATCTTCGCGCAGCGTCACGGTACGGCGGTACAAATCCTGATCCGAGTCAAGCTCGCGCAACTGGAAGTAGTTCTGCGCCACGTCCGCTTGCAACGACAACTGCACCGAACGGAACAGCGCTTCACTTTGCTGCTCGTCCGCGCGCGACGCGTTCACGTTCGAACCGACACGCCCAAACAGATCCGTTTCGTACGACGCGGTAGTTTGCGCGCGCCAGATCGTGCCGGTCGTGCCACCCGCGTTATCCGGCAAGAACTGCGAGGCCGCCGACGCACGCTCGCGCGTCGGGCCGAAGCCCGCGTCGAGTTTCGGGAACCAGTCCGACTTCGCCGCTTGCGTCACCGCACGCGACTGTTGCACGCGCGCCGCTGCGGCCTTCAGGTCCTGATTCGCGGCCGCCGCCTGCTCTTCCAGCGCGTTCAACTGCGGATCGCCGAAGACCGTCCACCATTCGCCGCGATGCGCGTCGTCGGCGGGTTGCGCCGTTTTCCACGTGCCGGTTTCTTGCGGCGATGCCGCCGTGCCCGACGTCGACGTCGTCACCGGCGCTTCCTTGAAGGCCGTCGGCGTGTCGACATCCGGCCGCTTATACGTCGGTTCCAACGAGCAGGCGGCCAGCAACGCGACCAGCAAAGCGCTGGTTGCCGCGCGGCCCCATCCGCTCAAAGATTCATAGCGTTTCATTATTGTTTTCTCCTCAGGCTTCCGTCGCCGACGCGCCATAGTGCGGCGAATCCTTCTGCGCGACGTGAATCGTCCCGCCCGCCAGCGTACGCAGTACCACATAGAACACCGGCGTCAACATCAGACCGAACAGCGTCACGCCGAGCATGCCGAAGAACACCGCGATACCCATTGCGTGGCGCATCTCCGAACCGGCTCCGCTCGACAACACCAGCGGCACCACACCCATGATGAAAGCGATCGACGTCATCAGAATCGGCCGCAGACGCAAGCGGCTCGCCTCGATCGCGGCCGACAGCGGCGTGTGCCCGTCGTGTTCGAGCTCGCGAGCGAACTCGACGATCAGAATCGCATTCTTCGCCGACAAGCCCACCAGCACCATCAAACCGATCTGCGTGAAGATGTTGTTATCGCCACCCGTGAGCCACACGCCGGTCAGCGCGGACAGCACGCTCATCGGCACGATCAGGATCACGGCGAGCGGCAACGTCAGGCTTTCATACAGGGCGGCCAGCACGAGGAACACGAGCAGCACGCTGATCGGGAACACCCACAGGCCAGCATTGCCGGCAAGAATCTGCTGATACGTCAGGTCGGTCCATTCGAGCTTCACGCCGTGCGGCAAGGTTTCCGCCGCTACGCGTTCGGCTGCGGCTTGCGCCTGGCCCGACGAGAAGCCCGGCGCCGGTCCACCGTTGATGTCGGCAGCCGTATAGCCGTTGTAACGCACCACCATTTCCGGACCATAGGTCGGCGTGACCGTCACCAGCGACGACAACGGCACCATGTCGCCCGCCGCATTACGCGTCTTCAGTTGCAGGATGTCGTCGGCACGTTGACGGAACGGCGCATCGGCCTGCACTCGCACCTGGTACACGCGGCCGAACTTGTTGAAGTCGTTCACATACAACGAGCCCAGGTAAATCTGCATCGTGTTGAACACGTCCGTGACCGGCACACCGAGTTGCTTGGCCTTCACGCGATCCAGGTCGACGTTCAATTGCGGCACGTTGATCTGGTAGCTCGAGAAGGTCGGGCCCAGTTCAGGCGTTTGCGCCGCTTTCTTCACGAACGCTTCCGCGGCCTTGTTCAATTCCGCGTAACCGACCGCGCCGTGATCCTCCAACTGCATCTTGAAGCCGCCAAGCGTGCCGAGACCGAGCACCGGCGGCGGCGGAAACACCGCGACGAACGAGTCTTTGATCGCACCATATTTCTGGTTCAACGCACCGGCAATCGCACCCGCCGAGAGCGTCTTGTTGCCGCGCTCCTTGAACGGCTTGAGCGTGACGAACACAATGCCTGCGCTCGAGCTATTCGTGAAGCCGTTCACCGACAAACCCGGGAACGCCACCGCGCTTTCCACGCCCGGCTGCTTCAGTGCGATCGCGCTCATGTCGCGAATCACTTTTTCCGTGCGGTCCAGCGACGCGCCGTTCGGCAACTGCGCGAACGCGATCAGGTATTCCTTGTCCTGCGCCGGCACGAAGCCGCCCGGCACCACGTGCGAGATCAGCACCGTGCCGCCCAGCAGAATCGCGTACACCGCGAGCATGGCGCCTTTACGACGCAGCACGCCGGTCACGCCCTTGCCATACGCCGTGGAACCGCGATGAAAGACCTTGTTGAAGCGCTTGAAGAAACCGCCCAGCAGGCGATTCATCACGCGAGTCAGGAAGTCTTCCTTCGCGCCGTGACTGCGCAACAGCATCGCAGCCAACGCCGGCGACAGAGTCAGCGAGTTGAATGCCGAGATCACCGTCGAGATCGCGATAGTCATCGCGAACTGCTTGTAGAACTGACCCGTCAGGCCCGTCATGAACGCGAGCGGCACGAACACGGCGACCAGCGTCAGCGCGATGGCGATAATCGGCCCGCTCACTTCCTGCATGGCCTTGTAGGTCGCATCACGCGCACTAAGCCCGTTTTCGATATTCCGCTCGACGTTCTCCACCACCACGATCGCATCGTCCACCACGATCCCGATCGCGAGCACCATGCCGAACAGTGACAATGCATTGATCGAGAAGCCGAAGGCGAGCAGCAGCGAGAAGGTCCCGATAATCGACACCGGCACCGCGATCAACGGAATGATCGACGCACGCCACGTTTGCAGGAACACGATCACCACGATCACCACCAGCGCGATCGCTTCGAGCAGCGTATGGATAACCGCTTCGATACTCGAACGCACGAACTGCGTCGGGTCATAGACGATCTTGTATTCGACGCCCGCCGGCATGTCTTCCGACAGTTCCTTCATCGCGGCGCGAACCTGATCGGAAATGGCCAGCGAATTCGCCCCCGGCGCCTGGTTGATCGCGAGCGCCACCGCCGGCTTGTTGTCGAGCAGCGAACGCAGGCCGTATTCCGACGCCGCGAGTTCGACCCGCGCAATGTCACGCAGATAGGTCACGCCGCCGTCCGGCGTCGTCTTGACGATGATGTCGCCGAATTCGCCCTCGGTCTTCAGACGGCCACGCGCATTCACCGACAACTGCAGTTGCGTGCCCGGCACCGAAGGCGATGCGCCGATGACACCGGCCGCCACCTGAATGTTCTGCTCACGGATCGCGTTGACCACTTCGGTCGCCGTCAACCCGCGTTGCGCGACTTTCTGCGGATCGAGCCACACACGCATGGCGTAGTCGCCCGAACCCCACAACTGCACTTCGCCGACACCCTGAATTCGCGCCAGACGGTCCTTGACGTTCAGCAGCGCGTAGTTGCGCAGATACGTCATGTCGTAGCGGTTATTCGGCGAGATCAGGTGGACCACCATGGTCAGCGTGGGCGAGCTCTTGATTGTGGTGATACCGAGCCGTTGCACGTCTTCCGGCAGACGCGGCAGCGCCTGATTGACGCGGTTCTGCACCAGTTGCGTCGCAAGGTCCGGATTGGTGCCGAGCTTGAAGGTCACCGTCAGCGTGAGATTGCCGTCGCTATTGGCTTGCGACTGCATGTACAGCATGTTCTCGACGCCGTTGATCTGCTCTTCGAGCGGCGAAGCGACGGCTTCGGCGATCACTTTCGGATTCGCGCCCGGATACTGCGCGTGCACCACCACGGACGGCGGTACGACTTCCGGGTACTCCGAGATCGGCAGCTTGAAGAGCGAAATAATGCCCGCCAGCAGGATCAATACCGACAACACGCCGGCAAAGATCGGCCGATCGATGAAGAATTTGGATATGTTCATGGGATGCTCTTAACGTTGGAGCATGCGCCGCTCAGTTCAAACCGCGGCGCACTCGGCTCACGAATTCTTGTCCGCTTTGGTGCGTGCCTGCGTGGGGGTCTGGGCAAGCGGCGCGCTGTTCGGATCCTGATCGGCGTCCATCGGCACCATGTGGGCGCGCACCATGTCGCCTGGGCGAACACGCTGAATACCGTTCACGACGATGCGGTCGGTCGCCTGCAAACCACCCTTGACCACACGCAGATTGCCTTGCATGGAGCCCACCGAAATCCCGCGATACACGACGTGATTGCTCTGGTCGACCACCAGTACGAACTTCTTGTCCTGATCGGTGCCGACCGCGGCGTCGTCGATCAGCAGCGCCGGATGCGGCGCGCTGCCACCCACCTTCACGCGTGCATACAGACCCGGGATCAACGCACCATCCTGGTTATCGAAGCGCGCGCGCACCCGGATCGTGCCGGACGACGTATCGAGACGGTTGTCGACCGATTCGATCGTGCCGCTGCGCGAGTAGCCGGTTTCATCGGCGAGGCCGAGTTCCACCGGCACCTTGCTGCCGTCTTTCGCACGACTCAGGTATTGCAGGTAGGTCTGTTCGTCCGCGTCGAACGAGGCGTAGATCGGCGAAACCGACACCAGCGTGGTTAGCGGCGTAGCGCTTGCACCCGCTGCCACCACGTTGCCCACCGTGATTTCCGCGCGCGACACGCGGCCCGCCACCGGCGCGACAATCTTCGTGTAGCCGAGATTGATGCGGGCGGTTTCGAGCGCGGCTTGCGCGGCCTTCAGGTTGGCGCTCGCCTCGCGTGCGGCGTTCTGGCGGTCGTCGTAGTCGCGCTTGGCGATCGCGTTGTCGACGATCAGGCGTTGCGCACGCTCCCAGTCGCTTTGCGTGTAACCCGTGCGCGCCTGGGCGGCCGCGAGTTGCGCTTCGGCGCGATCCACTTCCGCCGCGTACGGACGCGGGTCGATCACGAATAACGTGTCGCCCTTCTTCACGAGCGCGCCGTCTTTGAAGTTGACGGACACGATCGTGCCCGGCACCTGCGAACGCACGTCCACTTTTTCGACAGCCTCCAGACGGCCAGAATAGCTCTGCCAGTCGGTAATGGTCTTCTGCACCACCGTGGCGACGTCGACTTCCGGCACGATGGTCGGCGCGGCCGGCGAGCTCGCATCGACGCGGATCGCGCCGAACGTTCCCAGCCCAGCCACGACGATGACGGCAAGCGCTGCAATCGCCACGCGGCGACGGGAAAGAGGAAGAATAGTCATGAAAAGCTCCCGGTATCGTTGATGGATTTCTGCTTATTTCTGTTCATCGATGAGCGCGTGCGTCGAAGCGCCACTGAAAAAATTGCACCGCTTCCTGCAAGGCGGGCGGATGGTCGGCCAGTGCGGCATGCGACACGCTCGGATAGCGGACCACCTGGGTCTGCACTCCCGCATCGATCAGACTGCTGGCGTATTTCTCCGCCTCCACGTGCAGCACGTCGTTTTGCGCCGTCGCGATCAGCGTGGCCGGCAGGCCCGCGAGACGGCACGATTCGAGCGGCGCGGCATACGGATGCATGCGTTGCGACGCTTGCGGCAAGTACGCGCGATAACACGCTGCACACTCTTTAGCCGTGATATCCGAGCCAAGCCGCTTTTCGTCGCCGAGCCGCGTGAGGCTCGGATCGAGCATCGGCCCGAACAGCGCCTGCGCGGCAATCTGCACGTCACCCCGATCACGCGCGATGAAAGCGAGGCAATTGGCCAATTGCCCGCCCGCATCATGGCCGGCTACGCCAACCTTCCTGCTATTACCGCCAAACGCGCGCGCCCGCGTTTGCACCCACAGCGCTGCGCGATGCGCGTCTTCCGGCGCCGCGGGAAACGGAAACTGCGGCGCCAGCGAATAACCCACCGACACGACGAGTGCCGGTAAGTGTTCTGCGAAATACCGTGCGGCGTAGTCGGCCTGCTCGATCGAGCCCTTCGTAAAGCCGCCGCCGTGGAAATAAAGCAATACAGGCAGTGCGGTCTTCTTGCCTTGCCGGTACAAACGCAACGTAATGTCCTGAGCGTGCCCTTCAATCTGCACGTCGGTGACTTCGAGTGCCGTGCTGTCCGCCTCTGCCAGGCTGATGCTGGAGGGAACGAAAGAGTACGGCGGTTTAAATGCATCCATGTCGAGCCGCGCAATGCGCATAGAACTTCAATGGTGCGAATTGTGGGTTCGGCAGACTCGTAAATAAATGCCTATAATCCGGCAACACAATTCGGCGCCCCTGAACAATCAGCTGCGATTGTCTGCGGATTCGTTTTCCCGCCCGGTGCGCCCGCCCCTTCCGGAGGTTTGCAATGGACCGGCTTCAGGCCATGCAAGTGTTCACGCGTGTCGTCGACACAAATAGCTTTACCCGCGCAGCGGAAACGCTCGACCTGCCGCGCGCATCCGTTACTACCATCATTCAGAATCTCGAAGCGTTCCTCGGCACGCGCCTGATGCACCGGACCACGCGGCGTCTGTCGCTCACGCCGGACGGCGCGGCGTACTACGAACGTTGCGTGCGCATCCTTGCGGATGTCGAAGAGACCGAAGCCAGTTTTCAGAGCGGCAATAAAAAGCCGCACGGCAAGCTTCGCATCGACATGCCGGGGTCGATCGGCCGCCTGCTGGTGATTCCTTCGCTGTGTGAATTCCACACACGCTATCCGGACATCGATCTGCAACTCGGCTTGACGGATCGCCCGGTCGACCTGCTGCAGGAAGGCGTGGATTGCGTGGTACGCGTGGGCGCGCTACAGGATTCCTCGCTGGTGGCGCGACGTATCGGCCTGTTCGAGGGGGTGACCTGTGCGGCGCCGGATTACATCGAGCGGGCGGGTATGCCGTCTTCACTCGAAGATCTGGAGAATCACAAAGCAGTCAATTACTTCTCAAGCCGCACGGGACGCACGCTCGATTGGGCCTTCATGGTGGATGGCAAAGAAGTTGAAGTGAAGATGAAGAGCATCGTGTCGGTGAACGACGCGGACGCCTACGTGACTTGCGGACTTGAAGGCTTCGGTTTGATTCAGCCGGCGCTCTTCATGGTGCTGCCGCATCTGCGGTCGGGTCAGTTGGTGGAAGTGTTGCCGGAACTGAAGCCTTTGCCGATGCCAATTTCCGCAGTCTATCCGCACAGTCGCCATCTGTCGCCTAAAGTCCGCGTTTTCGTAGACTGGATTGCGGAGCTGTTCGATCGTTGCCCGTTGTTGAGCGGACGCGGTACGCTCGACGCAACCTGTACGAAGCGTACTTTCGAAGAACGCGAGTCTGCACCGACACTCGACACACCCGTAATCACCGAATGGGTTGCGTGAGCAACTAGCATTGAACGGCAATTGAAGTACAGTTTCTGGAACAGTGAATTCCAACCGCGGCGCTAATGCCGCGGTTACCTCGATCTACCGCCATTCGCGCGGCCTTCACAACGATTGTTCCAGAATCGCGACAATTCATTTCGCGAAAGTGCGATTTATCCGCACTGCGTCGAAGTCTACATTTCACCCTGTCGCGGCGCTGCTTGCGCTGCAAACGAATCGACAGAGGTGAATCATGAAACGCAATCTCCTGGCAGGTCTCGCTCTCTCGCTGCTTGCAAGCGCACCGGTATTCGCACAGAGCAATGGCGGCGGTATCGGCCGCGCCGGTACTTATGAAACGCAACCCGCCGCAACAGTGGCCGCGACCGGCAAGACGCGCGCTGAAGTGCAGGCTGAACTGGTCGCCGCGTATCGCGACGGTTCATTGCCTTCGCTGAATCGCACCACGTATCCGAACAAGGGCCTGGTCGGTCAAACGCAGGCGGCACGTATTGCCCTGCAGGAAGGCCACGACGGCGACGTCACGCGCGTAGCCGAAAAACAGTAACGCACTGAAGTGAAGCTGCCGCAATGATTCGGTTTCCAAAAGAAACGCTCAGCGCGGCGCCAACCATGCACTCTTCAAAAAGGAGCACATCATGACACCCTCTGAACTCGACCATTGGGATACTGACGCACCCGTCTGGACGCCGTACCGCGCGCCGCAACGGTAAGTGTGTTGTTGGTAGCAGATGAGCCTGGCTGCGGTGACGATCCTCCGCAGCCAGGTTTGTTGGCTAGATAGAACTAACGTTTCGGCACGCCATCACGCCACTCGCCCCAATGCGTGGCGATATCCTGCACGAGCGGATTGCCGGAACGGAACAGGTTTTCAATCGCAATCGTGAAGCCACCTTGCGACGCGTAGTTGAGCAGGTTGTCCGCGCTCGTCTGTCCATCATAAGGACGGTCGAAATCGGAGCCCGCCCGCAGCACGGCGACACGATTCAAATCGACCTTGTGTACGGAAGCAGCACGCTTCAGCGCCTCGTAGGTGGCGTTGTCTTCCTGCTGCGTCGTGCAGTAAACCCCTTTGCCGTCCGTCAGAATTTTGGTCCAGTCGCGGGCGCGTTGGCCGATCAACGTGCCGGACCACCACGTATCCCCCGCAAGCGTGTCGCACTGAACCACCGACGGCGGCCGGTTAGCCGGCGCATACGAATACTTGGCCCGCGCGGCCTGAGCCTGTGCGTCGTCCGACAAGGCGACGTTACGCGACAACGCGAACGCCGTATCGGCGAGTTGCGTATTCAACTGGAACACCTCGGTTTTATAGTCCAACGGGGGCTTCGCCGTGGGACCCGTGGTATTGATGCCGAGGTACCCGGTATTCCAGTTCGACGGAATTTCACGCCCATCGATCTCCCACTGAATCCCGAAGTCCACCAGATATTTCGCCCACGCGGCCGAACCCACCGTGCCCTGCTGCGGATCGATCCCGGCGATACCGGCGACCATGAAGTACGTATGCCGCAAATCGAAACGCGGCGAGAACGTCAGCGCCATGATCGACGCCGCCGCGTTGGTGTGCCCCATGCCGGTGGTCATCACGCACACGTCCTGCCTGTTGCAATGGACGGTCGGGTAATCGGGCGACAAGCCGTCTACCGTAATGTCGCGCCACGGTCCAAGCCGGTCGAGCCACACCTGGCCTTCCGGTTGGAACATCGAAATGATCATGACCTTGACGGGGCGGCCGTGCGAGCCAGCGTCGGCTTGCGAGGCATCGCCGTTGTCGTCAGCGCTGGCCGGGCCTGGCGTAAAAACCGCGCAGGCCGCGAGCGTAACAGCGCAGAAAGCGCCGAGTGTGCGAGTCAGCATCGAGTTCTTCCTTTTTGCTTGTGATGCAGGTTGGGAAAGAGTGCCGCTTTCAAGCCGGAAGAAGTATAGGTGTGAGGAAATCATTTGCCACTACGCAGCGCATCATTTCCCGTGCTCGATGTGATCGCTGTGCGAAATCGCATGCAAATCGGCTCAATACGCATTTCTCGCCGGGTTCTTATAATCGATGGTTCGCAGCATGCCCCGAATGAAATCCCGTTCAAAGGTGCACCGCCTTTGTGCACCTCACTTCGTACCTGGAGCATCACGATGGACTATGTGAAACTCGGCCGTACCGGCCTCGATGTATCGCGTCTTTGTCTTGGCTGCATGAGCTACGGCGTGCCCACTCGCGGCACTCACCCCTGGTCGCTCGACGACGAAGCGTCGCGGCCCTTCATCAAACAGGCGCTCGACTACGGCATTAATTTCTTCGACACCGCGAACGTCTATTCGGACGGCACCAGCGAGGAAATCGTCGGCCGCGCGCTGAAGGACTTTGCCAAACGCGATGAGATCGTGCTGGCCACCAAGGTCAACAGCCGCATGCATCCTGGTCCGAACGGCGCCGGTCTGTCGCGCAAGGCGATCATGTCGGAGATCGACAAAAGTTTGCGGCGCCTGGGCACGGACTACGTCGATCTGTATCAGATCCATCGCTGGGACTACGAGACGCCGATCGAAGAAACCATGGAAGCGCTGCACGACGTCGTGAAGGCCGGCAAGGCCCGCTATATCGGCGCGTCGTCGATGTACGCGTGGCAGTTCGCCAAAGCGTTGCACGTCGCGGAAAGCCATGGCTGGACGCGTTTCGTGACGATGCAGAACTACGTGAATCTGCTGTATCGCGAGGAAGAGCGGGAAATGCTGCCGCTGTGCGAAAACGAAGGCATCGGCGTGATTCCGTGGAGTCCGCTGGCACGCGGGCGCCTGACGCGCGACTGGAATACGGAAAGCGCACGCTCCGAAACCGACGAATTCGGCCAAACGCTGTACGCGCAGACCGAAGACGCGGATCGCAAGATTGTGGAACGCGTCAGCAAGATTGCCAGCGACCGCGGTGTGCCGCGCGCGCAGGTCGCGTTAGCGTGGGTGTTGCAGAAGCAGCCGATTACCGCGCCGATTGTCGGCGCGACCAAGCTGCATCATCTGGACGATGCGGTCGCCGCGCTGTCGTTGAATCTGAGCGACGACGAAATCCGTCAGCTTGAAGAACTGTATGTACCGCACGCGGTGACCGGCTTCAAGTAAGCCGGCTTCAAACGCGCGGCACGTCCGGTTCGAAAAACACCCAGCGGACTTGCGGGAACGCCGCCTGCAAGTCCGCCTCGATCACGTTGATCGCGTCCACCATGGCGCGGCCGCTGGCGTAGTCGATCATTTCGGCCTGCACGGCCACCACCACGTGGCGGCCCCATTGCAGCGTAATCATGTTGATGATGCTGCGAATTTCGGTGCGCGCCTGCAAATGCGCCTCGATCGCGCGACGCACTTCCGGGCTCGCCGACTCGCCGACGATCATCGACTTCACCTCGCGCGCCACCAGCCACGCGATCACCATCAGCAGCAGCCCCACGCCGATCGAACCCAGCGCGTCATAGACGGGATTGCCGGTCACCATGGTCAGCAGCACGGCGACGAACGCCATCGCGAGCCCCGCCAGCGCCGCGATATCCTCACCTGCGACCACCAGTAAATCGGATTCGCGCGTCTCGCGAAACCAGCGCCACATGCTTTTGTCCGGATGCGTCTTGCGGATTTCCTTCACCGCGCCCCACAACGACAAGGCCTCCAGCACGACCGACACGCCGAGCACCACCAGCGCGACATACGCGTACTGCAGCGGCTCACGTTCGAACAATCGATGCACGCCCTCATACACCGAGAACGCGCCGCCGACGAAGAACAGCAGCAGCGCTACCAGCAGCGAATAGAAATTGATCTCGCGTCCGCTGCCCATGGGGTGCAACGGGCTCGCCGGTTTGCGCGCTTCACGCAGACCGAATAGCAGGAGCAGCTGGTTACCGCAGTCGGCGGTCGAGTGAATCGCTTCGGCGAACATCGAACCGGAACCGGTGAACGCAGCGGCGGCGAACTTGCAGATCGCGATGCCCAGGTTGGCGGCGAGCGCGTAGAAAATGGCTTTCGGCGATTCTTCTTTCATCGTCGTGGAGGGTGTCGGTGGGGTCGGCGCCAATCATACCGCACCGCCTCCACACGACGAACACGCCCCACCTTGACCGAGAAACCTCAGCGGCGATATCGGCGTAAATATCGCCTTGCCGCCTCAAGACTCAGTTCTTGACCGCTGCGGTCGTTGCGGTCGTTGCTGATGTCGTTACCGCGCCCGCTTCGTGACCCGCCGCTTCCAGAATCAGATTGGCGATTTCCTGCGGATGAGACACGAGCGACAGATGACCCGCATCGAGTTCAATCGTCTTCGCCTTCATACGCGCGGCGAGGAACCGCTCCAGATCGGGAGAGATCGTCTGGTCGTCTTTGGACACGGCATAGAACGTCGGCTTGACGTGCCAGCCGGCCGCCGTGGTCCGCTCACCGAACAGCGAAGCCGCCGTGGGCCATTGTTCCGCATACATCGCTTTCGCCTGGTCGGGCGTGACGCCGTTTGCAAAATAGCGCAGGTAGGCCGTTTCGGAAATAGTGGTCAGGCCGTCATGATTCTCGACGCCCGCACGAACCGGCATGGTCGGAAATTTGCCCGACAGCGCAACGAAATCCTCGCCGGCGTCGGGCGCGCGTGCGGCGACATACACGAGTGCCGAGACTTTCGGATCGTTGCCCACGTCGCTCACGACCGTGCCGGCCCACGAGTGTCCGACCAGCACCGTCGGACCGTCCTGCAAAGCCAGCGCACGGCGCGTGGCCGCATCGGAATCCGCGAGCGACGTGAGCGGGTTCTGAACCGCGGTCACATGTATGCCGGCCGCCTGCAGACGCTCCACCACACCGTTCCAGCTGGAGCCGTCGGCCCAGGCGCCATGCACCAGAACGACATTGTTGGCGCGCACGGGCTGAGTGGTTTGCGCCGATGCTTCGTTAAAGAACAGCGGCGCGGTCAGCGCGACAAGTGCAACGACATGCGGGAGGCGAAAGGATTTCATGACTGATCGGAATAGATTGATGAAGGTCGACGAACTCGATATCGCGGCGTGACCGCGACACGGAGCCAGGTTTTTACGCGTGACTCCAGCGTTAACCCGGTTTCGTCGGCTTTATTCCAAACATTTTTTGCGGCCGCGACAGCCGATAAATTCCGCCGATCGCACCGTTTGAATCAATTCATCGCGCTCAACGCGGCCGTCGAAGCCGCGCGCGGGCCAACCTGAACGGCTCGGCGCATCCGTCGATCACAATCGGATCAGGCCCGCGGATCAGGCGCGCTGTTGTCGTTGCTGCCGACCGTAGTCGTCACCTGGCCGTTGAACAACTGCTTGCCGAGCGCGTCGAGATCCACTGTGCCGGGTTCAGCGATCAGCGCGTAGCCGAGTTGCCCGCGACGCCATGAAACTACGGCCATGCCGTGCACATTGCCGTCCGACGGCGCGGCGTCCGCCTTCGCCTCTTTCAGCACGCACAGCGCGACCGGGTTGCCCTTCTGCGGCAAATAGACGATCTGCACGAGCGCCTTGTCATGAAAGCGTAAGCGCTGCACACGCTTGAACGTGAGGCCCTGGCTGCTCAGATCGGGAATCTGCATCGCGAGGTTGTCGACGTGGCGAATGTCGGCGACGGTGGCGGTCGTCACGTTCATGTCGGGCTGCAACAGCGCGACCGTATCGCGCGTGTAAAGCTGCTGGTAGCCGGCGGCCGCCCTGATCCACGGCATCATGGTGGCGTCGTTCGACGCAGTGACAACGCCACCACTGCCGTTGTTGCCGCTGCCCGCCAATTGCGGCACCAGTCGCAACGCAAGGCCACAACAGAATGCGCCCGCAACGAACGCGACGGCGAGCTTCGGCCACGACAGCGTAGGCAGCAATCTCGCGCGCGGCTTGAGACGATGCACGTTCTCGCCCAAAGACGCTTCCTCGGGTTCGCTGCGGGACGACGCATCGGCAACGCCGGCCGCGTGCTGCTGCGCCGACGCATTCGCGAGGTGCTGACGGATCATCTCGTCGACACTTCGGCTCAACGATTCAGGCACTGGCGGCAGCGATTGCTGATCGAATGCTTCAGCATAGGGAAGTTGTGACGCGCGCAACATCGACACGCGCGAGGCGATCTCCGCGGACTCATGAATCGCATGTTCGACTTTCACGCACTCGTCGTCCGGGAGATCGCCGTCGACGTAAGCTAGCAGGATGGCGTCATCGATCTTCATTGCGCCGCTCTCTGTGTGTTGCCGGTTGAGCGCGCCGCCGACGCGTCGCGCTCGCCGAATTGCACGCCGATAGTCTGGCGCGCGCGGGACAGCCGGCTCATGATCGTGCCGATCGGCACGCCGAGCGTTTCGGCTGCTTCTGCATAGCTCATTCCTTCAACCGCGATCAGCAGCATCACGATCCGTTGCGCGTCGGGCAAACGCTCGACGGCCGCGATGATCTCGCCGCTCAGCAAGCTCGCTTCCGGATTGCGCGCGCCGGGATCGGCCACCGTCTCGAGAAAGTTATCGTCCCATTCCATGCTCGAACGGCTGCGCACATTACGCGCGCGCAATTCGTTGATCCAGGTGGAGTGAACGATCGAGAACATCCAGCTCAGCGGCGACGTACCCGGCTGCAATTGACTGGCGCGTTCGAGCCCTCGCACGCAGGCGCGCTGGAGTACATCTTCGGCGTCGTGCTGATTTCCGCACAGCCGCAAGGAGAATGCCCACAGCCGCGGCAGCATGCCCGGCAGCAAATTCGGCAGATTCTCGGCATCTGCTGTTGACATGATTGACTGGCTGGAAGCAGGGGTTGCGGGCGGGCGAGGCGGCCGAAAAAACGGCCGTTGCGGGCAGGCCACGAAGTTCGCGGATTGTACAACGTTAGTCATACCGCTGCTGCCGCAAAAAATTGCATGGAACCCGGCAATCCGGCCGTGTGAGATAGGGAGCCAACCCCGGTCAGACGCGCTCGAAGTTAGCCGACGCGAACGCCCAGTTCAGATGACGCGAGACCGTCGCCACCAGATAGTCCGGGCGGCGATTCTGATAGTCGAGGTAATACGCGTGCTCCCACACGTCGACCGTGAGCAACGGCGCGAGGCCGGCCGTGAACGGCGTTTCCGCGTTGCCCGTTTTGACGACCGCGAGTTCGCCGCGATCGACCACCAACCATCCCCAGCCGCTACCGAATTGCGACGCCGATGTCGCGACGAGCGCTTTCGATAGCGCTTCGATCGAGCCGAACTTGCGTTCGATCGCGGCCTGCAATTTCGCGCTCGGCGTGGTCGCGGCAGGACTCAGCGAGTTCCAGTAGAAGTTGTGATTCCACGCTTGCGCCGCGTTGTTGAATACGTCGGCGAGCATTGGCTGATCGTGCGACTGCACGATGATCTGCTCGAGCGACGCCTGTTCGAGCGGCGTACCGGCCAGCAGCTTGTGCAGATTGTCGAAGTACGCCCGATGGTGCTTGCCGTAGTGAATCCCAACCGTGCGCGCCGAGATGGTCGGCTCGAGCGCGTTTTCCGCGTACGGCAGCGGTGGCAGCGTTTGCGGCGACACACCGAGGTATGCGGGCACGACGCTGAGCGCGGGCTTCGCGGCAGTCGGCGCCGTCTGGCCGAAAGCAAATCGGGAGAGCGCGACACCGACCGAAGCCAGCGACCCGGTCGCAATCAGGCGACGGCGGGAAATGAGCGAATTGAACATGACAGGTACCGTGATGGTGGAGAGAGCGCGGCCATCGCCCGAATGACGGTGAGTCGTGGCCACTCACACAGAACAGTTGACCTGGCCTGGCTATTCCAACGTAAAACAACTTTTTACGCGCGATGGGCAAGCCGCAACCCATCCACGACGGCAGACAGAAATTCGTTGCGGTGCGGGTGGAATAAAGCGCGTTGCCGTGCGTTTTGCAAAGGACGGTCGAATGATCCGCGGTCCACCCCGACGGACTCGCAGCCGTTGCGGCTCGCGTCGTCGATTCGCTCGCCTGATCTCGTGAAGGCGCGGCGGGCACGCGCTCATCCCTCTACCGGAACTCCACTATGAAACTGCATCGAAACGCAGTGCTTGCCGCACTGTGCGCGGTCACGGCCGTCACGCTCGTCGCATGCGGCGGCGGCAACCACCTGAGTACTCCGACGCCGACGTTGCCGTCGCAATTCAAGGCCACTACGCTCGTCTCGGACGGCAGCGCGAACGCACCGAACATCGATCCCAATCTGAAGAACGGCTGGGGTATCGCGTTCAATCCGACCGGCGTGGTGTGGGTGTCGGACAACAACACGAAGAAGTCGACGCTGTATGACGGCAACGGCGTCGTGCAGTCGCTGGTCGTGACCATTCCGCCGAATGCCGCCGGCGCCGCGGCGGGTCCGACCGGCATTGTGTTCAACAAGAGCACCGACTTCCAGATCAGCGCGAACGGCGGTGCCTCGTCCAATGCGCTGTTCCTGTGGGCGACCGACGCCGGCACGATTGCCGCGTGGTCGCCTAAGGTCTTGCCGACCCAGGCCGTCAATGCCTTTGACGATGGCGCGGGTGGCGCGGTCTACAAGGGTCTCGCGATCGGCGCCAACGCCGGCGCGAATCTGCTATACGCGGCGGACTTCCACAACAAGAAGGTGGATGTGTTCGACAGATCGTTCAACAAGATCCAGCTCACCGGTCACTTCAGCGATCCGAATCTTCCGGCCGGCTTGTCGCCGTTCGGCATCGCGACGATCGGCAGCACGGTGTACGTCACGTACGCGCTGCTCGGTCCCGATGGTCGTACGCAGGTCAACGGTGCGGGCAACGGTGTAGTGGACGCGTTCGACACCGCCGGCAATTTCATCAAACGCATCGCGACTGCCGGTACGCTGAATTCGCCGTGGGGTGTCGCGCTCGCGCCAGCGAATTTCGGCGCGGCGAGCAATCTCTTGCTGGTGGGCAACTTCGGCGACGGCACGATCAATGCGTTCGATCCGAATACCGGCGCGTTTGCGGGCGCACTAATGAACACGGACGGCACGACGTTCAGGCAGCCCGGCATCTGGGGCATCGGCTTCGGCAACGGCTTCGCGAATCAGCCGCTCAATACGCTGTTTTTCGCGGCAGGGCCGACGCCGACGAGTGGCGTGTATGGACGTATCGACGTGACGCCGTAAGCGTGTCGCGCGGCGGGTGATCGACACACGGATACGGACACGGGCGGCCCTGATTCAGGCTGGCCCGTGTACGCCGATCCACTCCCGTGTCACGCCCTTTCCAGCGCCGCCATCTCGCGCACGATCACCAGCAGCATCGACAGACTCGCGCCGCCCGTGGCGCGCAAATCGGCCAGCAAACGACCGTAACGTTCGAGCTGCGCACCACGTTTGTCGCGCCAGGTCTGAACCAGCGCATCCGGCGTCGACGCGTCGTCGGCACCGGTTAGCGCACTCATGGTCAGTGCGCGTTTCAGGCGGGCAAGCTCGGCCAGCGCCGTGGCGCGTGCGAGCATGTCCCAGTGCGTGGGCGCGGGCAACGCCGCTGCACGCTCGCTGATCCAGCTGTAGTTCAGCAGCGTGCCGAGCGCGAAGTACACGCCCGCTACGAGTTCGAGGCTGCGTCCGCAGGTGGACGCCACTTCGGCGATATCGAGCAACGCGGCCGAGATCTCGCCGCTCGCGATCCGCACCGCGAGTTCGCCGTCCACGCCGGCATCCACGAGCACGCGCTGGCGCTCGGACAACGCGTCGAGATCGGCGTCCGGCAACAACGCGGGCCATTGCGGCGCGAGGCGCTGCGCCGCATCGCGGCAGCGCGCGAGCAAGCCGGCCACGTCGCCGTTGCTGACCGCGCCCGCTTGCAACTGCCGCAAAAACCACAGCGCCGAACGTTCCACCAGCCGCGCGACTTCGACGAACATGCGCGCCTGCACGTCGTCGGCGACGCGGTTATCGAGCGCGTCGATACTGCGCCACACGTCGTCGAGATCGAACACGTCGCGCGCCATGATGCAGGCGCGCACGATATCGCCCGGCTGCGCGTCGGTTTCCTCCATCAACCGATGCACGAACTCGCAACCTACCCGGTTCACCAATGCATTGGTCAAATGCGTCGCGAGGATTTCGCGGCGCAACGGGTGGCGCTGCATCGGTTCGCTGAAACGCTGACGCAACGGTTTCGGGAAGTACTCGACCAGCATGTCGCTGACGAGCGGGTCCTCCGGCATGGTCGAGTCGAGCAACGCGTCGTATAGCCACATCTTGCTGTACGCGAGCAGCACCGCGCGTTCGGGCGTGGTGAGGCCTTGTTTCGCCGCCAGCCGTTCGGCGACTTCTTCATCGGTCGGCAGAAACTCGATCACGCGATTCAGGCGCCCCGCGCGTTCGAGATAACGCATCAGACGCGCCTCGGCATCGAGCAGCTCGACGCCGTAGCGGCCCGCAATCGACAGCGCCTGCGTCTGGTAGTAGTTGTCCTGCAACACGAGCAGGCCGACTTCGTCGGTCATTTCGGCGAGCAACGCGTTGCGCTGCTTCTCGGTCATCTCGCCATCCGCCACCACCAGTCCCAGCAGAATCTTGATGTTGACCTCATGGTCCGAGCAGTCGACGCCCGCGGAATTGTCGATCGCATCCGTATTGATGCGGCCGCCGCGCTGCGCGAACTCGATACGCCCGAGTTGCGTGAGACCGAGATTGCCGCCTTCGGCGACGACCTTGCAGTGCAGATCGGCGCCGTTCACGCGGATCGCGTCGTTGGCGCGGTCGCCGACTTGCAGGTGCGTTTCGCGGCTCGCTTTCACATACGTGCCGATGCCGCCGTTGTAAAGCAGATCGACCGGCGCCTGCAAAATCGCCCGCATCAACTCAGTCGGCGCAAGCGCCGGCACGCTGATGCCGAGCACCGCCTGCACCGCCGGCGATAAAGGAATCGTCTTGGCGGTACGCGGAAACACGCCGCCGCCCGCGGAGATCAGCGCTGGATCGTAATCGGCCCAGCTCGAACGATCGAGAACGAACAGGCGCCCACGTTCGGCAAGACTGCTTGCCGGATCGGGGTTCGGATCGAGAAAGATATGCCGGTGATCGAACGCGGCCACCAGCTTGATATGCGGCGACAGCAGCATGCCGTTACCGAACACGTCGCCCGACATATCGCCCACGCCGACCACGGTAAAGTCCATGGTCTGCGTATCCACGCTCATTTCGCGGAAATGCCGCTTGACCGACTCCCACGCGCCGCGCGCGGTGATCGCCATCTTCTTGTGGTCGTAGCCGACCGAGCCGCCCGACGCGAACGCGTCGTCGAGCCAGAAGCCGTATTCCTGCGAGATCGCGTTCGCGTAGTCGGAGAACGTCGCCGTGCCTTTGTCGGCGGCGACCACCAGATAGGGATCGTCGGGATCGTGCCGCACCACGTCGGGCGGCGGCACCACGGTCGTGCCCGCGAGGTTGTCGGTGACGTCGAGCAGGCCGCGCAGGAAGGTCTGATAGCACGCCACGCCTTCGCGCATCCACGCATCGCGCTCGCTTTGCGGCGGCGGATTCTTCACGACGAAGCCGCCCTTCGAACCGACCGGCACGATCACCACGTTCTTCACCATCTGCGCCTTCATCAGGCCGAGCACTTCCGTGCGGAAGTCCTCGCGCCGATCCGACCAGCGCAGACCGCCGCGCGCCACCCGGCCGCCACGCAAATGCACGCCTTCCACGCGTGGCGAGTACACCCAGATTTCGAACATCGGTTTCGGCTCGGGCAAGCCGGGCACTTGCGATGGATCGAACTTGAACGACAGATACGGTTTCGGCCGGCCGTCCGCGTTGAAGCGATAGTAGTTGGTGCGCTGCGTGGCCTTGATCACGCCGAGAAACTGCCGGAGTATGCGGTCCTCGTCGAGATTCGGCACCTGATCGAGCGCGCTGTCGATCGTACGCAGCCAGCCGTCCACGCGCGCCTCGCGTGTCTCGCCCAGCACCGGATCGAAACGTGCGATGAACAGTTCGACCAGCATCCGCGCGATTCCCGGATTACCGGTCACCGCGCGTTCGATATATGCGTCGCTGAAGGTCGAGCCGACCTGGCGCAGATACTTGGCATACGCACGCAGTATCGTCACCTCGCGCGCATTCAGTTGCGCGCGCAACACGAGTCGATTGAAGTCGTCGCTTTCGATCGCGCCGGTCCACACCTGCTCGAACGCTTCCTCGAACAGATCCTTGACCCGTTCGATATCGAACTCCGCGTCGTCCGCGAGTTCCAGGCCGAAGTCATGAATCCACGCGGGGGTAGCGTCCAGCGCTTCGATCAGGTACGGCCGTTCTTCATCGACGCGCACGCCCAGATGCTCCAGCATCGGCAAACTGCGCGACAGCGCGATCGGCAAACCGGCACGGTAGACCTTGAAGCGAAACGCGCGTGGGCCCGCTTCGATCGGGCGATACAGGTTCATCGCAAGCCGCTCGCTGCCCTGCACGCGTTCGATCAACTCGATATCGCGCACCGCAGTACGAGCAGGATAATCGTCGCGATAGCCGGCCGGAAACGAATCCGCGTAGTGTTGCAGCAGACGGTTGCCCTGCTCTTCGCCGAAGGCGTCGAGCAATGCGTCGGCCAGATCGTCCTGCCAGCGGCGCGCCACGTGCACGAGCCGCGCCTCCAGCTCTCGCGTGTCGACGTTGGGCATGCCGCCCGGTTTCGCATGCACGACAAAATGAATGCGCGCCAGCGTCGACTCCGACAGCAGCGGCGTGAATTCAACGCTCTCGCCGTTGAACGCTTCGGCCAGTAAGGTCGCGATACGTTGCCGCAGATCGGTGTTGTATTTGTCGCGCGGCACGAACACCAGACACGACACGAAACGGTCGAAACGGTCACGCCGTATAAACAGACGCGTGCGCTGATGTTCCTGCAAACGCAGCACGCCGAGCGCGATGTCGTAGAGCTGGTTCTCGTCGGCCTGAAACAGTTCGTCGCGCGGATAGGTTTCGAGTACCGTCACCAGCGATTTCGCCAGATGACCTTTCGGCAGGAATCCGGCTCGCCGCACGATATTTGCGCATTTGCGCCGCACGATCGGAATCTCGGCGGCGGAAACGAAATAAGCCGTCGACGTATAAAGGCCGATGAACCGACGCTCGCCGGTCACCTTGCCGTCCGCACCGGTCAGCTTGATGCCGACGTAGTCCAGATAGCCCGGACGATGCACCGTGGCGCGAGAATTCGCCTTGGTCAGAAAGATCGGCGACGAACCGGCGATGATGTCGGCGGCAGCCGGCGGCAACGGCGTGACGTCGGGCGCGCCGATGGGCCGCAGTTCGTCACGCAGAATGCCGAGCCCCGAGCCCGCCACCGGCCGCAAACCGTAGCCGATATCGTGCTGCACCAACTCATAATCGCGTTGGCCGAGAAAGGTGAAATGATCGGCCACCATCCATTCGAGGAACGCGCGCGCCTCGAGTCCTTCCGGCCCGGCCTCCCCGGCTTTCATGCCTTTGATCGTGCCGCGCGCGAGTTCGACGATCTTCGGCCAGTCCTCAACCGCGGCACGCACGTCGCGCAATACCTTCGCGATCTCGTCGCGCAACGCGTCGAGTTTTGCGGCATCGCCGCATCGGTCGACTTCGAAGTGAATGAACGAGGTGAGCTGCGAGCGCGAGTCGGTCGCCTCTTCGGCGCCCTGGCCGACGCGTGTGATCGCCCCGTCGGGGCCGCGCCAGATCCGGAACACCGGATGCACGACCGAATGCAGCGCGAGCCGCAAACCGTTGACCGCCATCGACACCGAATCGACCAGAAACGGCATGTCGTCGTTGACGATCTCGATCACCGTGTGATCGGAATGCCAGCCGTGCTGTTCGAGGATCGGGTTATAGACGCGCAGTCGTTCGGTGCCCGGCACGAAGCGCTGCGCGGTTTGCCAGTGTGCGAGCGCCGCGCCGTAGAGATCGGCGATCGAGCGGCTTTGCAGATCGTCGGCATCGACGAAATCGTAGTAGTGCCGCAGAAAGGGCTCGACGACGTGGAAGGTCGGCTCCGGTAAACGCCCCCGCGCAAATTCGACGACATCGTTCAGCAGGTGTGTAACGGATTCTTCGTTCTTGGCTTGCATGATCAACTCCCCCGGCTGGTGGCTATGGCGAGTATCGATTGATTCGCAGGCATCGACTGAAGGGGGATTATGCACCTGCCACCCTTCACACGATGCGTGAGCACCGTTAGGTTATACCCGCTGACGCCCGCAAGTCCGTTGGTGCGCCGGCATGCCGCTCAGACCACCGGTTGCGAATCCGCGTAGTCTTGCGCGAGCCATGCACGCACCTGTTCGGCGGTCCACGCCGGATCGTCGTGCGGCAGATCGTGGCTCGCCCAACCATGCTCGCGATGCGGCGCTTTCCACGCGGCCGCGAGTTTCATCGAACACACTGGGTCGGCCAGTCTATCGTTGCGCGACGACAGAATCAGCAACGGACAGTGCGGCTGTGCAGCATGCGCGGTAAAACGCGCCGCCGCCCACAATTGCCGCAGCGCATTGCCGCGACTCACCGGTCTGCTGCGGCGAATCGCGCTCCATGCGTCAAGATCGGCGCCCAATGTTTCAACGTTATTGCAGGTCAGGCGATGAATCCCCTGTTCGGCGCGGCGCGCATCGCTCCAATGCGCTGCGACGCGCAACAGCCCAGGCCACGCCGAAGGCCGCAGCCGCTCCTGCATACGGCTGAACGGCCGCATGCTCGTGTTGATCAGCACCAAACGTTCGATCTCGCCGGGATAGCGCTGCGCCCAGTCCGTCGCCACCATGCCGCCTAACGACATGGCCAGCACGCAATACGGACCCGGCACACCGCTTTGCGCGGCAGCGCGCCGCACGAAACTCACCATGTCCGCGACGCTTGCCGGCGCGCGTAAATGAGCGAACTCGCCGTTGCCCGGCAGATCGATCAGTAATGGACTGTCGATGCCCGCGGCTTCCCGCAGCGTGTCGGGCAAGCGTCCCCAATGACGTGTTTCGCGCGTGAGTCCGCGCAACAGAATCCACGTGCTCATACGATGTCCGGGGTATACCAATGGTCGATCGCGCATTGCAGCAGTTGCTCGCGGCGATTGCCTTGCGGCAGCCAGCGCTGCGACGAAAAAGCCGCGCGCGCCAGGAAGTCGAACAGGTTCGCATGACGCCGCAACACGCGCGCGGTGCGATGCGCCTTGACCGGATTGAACATGCCCTGGCGCGAGAACAGTTGCCGCGGGTTCTTCTTGATCCACAGCCAAGAGCCGAGTTCGAGGGTCATCGGCAGGAAGACGTTGGCGGCGGGCGCGCGGTCGTATGCAAAGTCCCACAGATCGCCGTGCAACAGATATTGATGGCTCTGCGGTTCGAATGCGTAGCCATGATGCGGATGCGCGCGCTCGAACATGGTCTTCAGCACGTACATTTCCGGCAGATGCGGCATCAGCTTGCGGGTTCGCGCGTAGGGAAACCAGATGCTGTCTTTCCAGCCGTAGCCCGAGTGGCAATCGAGCGCGATGCTCAGGGGCCGCGCGGCCAGTTCGGCTTCGACCACTCGTAGCAGCGCGGCGGCCTCCGCCTCCATCGGCTCGCCTTCGCGGCCGCGATACCACGGCAGCCACGCGCCCACGCGCTGACCGCCGGCCAGCAGCGGCACGCGTTCATCGGCGTTCTGCGGCGCGTTGCGCATCAGGTCGACGCCGTTCGGATTGGCGCGTGTGGCCGCCCACATACCGCCGGGGTTGACGATCGGCATAAAGATCAGACGAATCGATTGCAATTGACGTACCAGCAACTCGTCCCATTCGAGCCGCGCGAGGAGCGCGCGCATGTAGTCGAGCACGAGTTGCGAACCGATCCGTTCGAGGCCGTGGATCCCGCCGAAAAAGCCGATGGCCGGCGCGAGTGGATCGGTCGAGCCGATGCTCGCCGTGCGTACGGCGAATTGCCGGCCGCGTACCGTTGTGTCGCAGACGGTGCGGATTTCGAAACTCGCGCTGCCCTGGTCGAGGATCGTATTGAGATCTTCGTACTCCGCAAAACTGTCGGGCAGAAAGCTCAGTGGTTGCGGCATGAGGGCGGTGAAGGGAACTGCAAGGTTATTGGGGACGGCTTGCGGTGATGGTGCAATATAGCCTGGTGGTGGGGGGTCATGCATGACGGTGGGGTTTGTTTGTTGGTTGTGTCATTGGCGTGTCATGGCGGTGTCATTTTTTTTGGGGCTTTGCGGCGGTTTTGGGTGGGCTTTCTCGCTCTGCTTTGTTGGCCTTTCCTTGCGTTCTTAGTGGTCTATTAGCGTTGCCCCTGTGCGGGGCGGCACCTACTTCTCTTTGCCGCGGCAAAGAGAAGTAGGCAAGAGAAAGCCGCTCACACCGCTAATTCTGAAGCGGGTTTCGTGGCGCGCGACGGGCAGTGGTGCATCTGGAATCCGTGCCCCCGCAGATTTACCGGCAGTGACAAAGCAGTCATTCTTCCGGCGGCGCTGCGCGCGCCCTCGGGTAATGTCCAAACCCGCGAGCGGTGTTGACCACTGGTGTTTTCGGCGTCCCGCCGAGGCGAAGCCGACGGCCCCCGCCGAGTCAAATCAACGCTACCGGCCAATCCGTTCCGCCGAGAGCGTAGCGCGAGGCGGGATGAATGACGGCCTTGTCACGAACGCGGAGTGTGCGAGGACACGGATTCCAGATGAGCCACTACCGTGACTGTGCGGGGGACCCGCTTAAGATTTAGCGGTGTGAGCGGCTTTCTCTTGCCTACTTCTCTTCGCCGCGGCAAAGAGAAGTAGGTGCTGCCCCGCACAGGGGCGACGCTAATAGACCACTAAGAACACAAGGAAAGGCCAACACAAAAGAGAGCGCAAGCCCAAACCCCTGACGCCATAAAACTGCCTTAAACCCGCCGCAAAACCTTCACAAACACATATAGTCGTCTAGACGTTGCAACACCTTCACTCAACCGTCACAGACGCTTCCTAGAATGAGCCCCACACATGCTCGACGCATCAGGGGTACTTATGAAGTCAATCCAGGAAGCAATCCGTATCGAACGGCTCAGCAAGACGTTCAACAACGGCCGCAAGGCACTGGACGAAATCGACCTACGCGTCGAAGCAGGCGAAATGGTGGCCTTGATCGGCGCGTCAGGCTCAGGAAAATCGACCCTGTTGCGCCATATAGCCGGCTTCACGCCCTCCGACGCACAACCGTCACAGATCTCGATTCTCGGCCGACCCATCCAGCAAAACGGCCGCATCGTGCGAGAAGTACGCAGCATTCGCCGCGATATCGGCTTCGTGTTCCAGCAATTCAATCTGGTCAACCGCCTCTCCGTCGAAACCAACGTGCTGGTCGGCGCGCTCGCGCGCCTTTCCTGGTGGCGTCGGTTGACCGGTTTTTTTCCGCGCGCGGAACGAGCCCTGTCGATGGCCGCGTTGAATGAGGTCGGCATCGGCGAACACGCACGCGAACGCGCCGCGAATCTCTCCGGCGGCCAGCAGCAACGCGCCGCACTGGCGCGCGCATTAGTGCAACGCGCACGCATCGTGCTAGCGGATGAACCGATCGCCTCGCTCGATCCCGAATCGTCACGCCGCGTGATGGACATGCTCCGCGCGCTGAACGTCGAGCATCAACTCACCGTGCTGGTGTCACTGCATCAGGTCGACATCGCGATGCAATATTGCCCGCGCACCGTCGCGCTGCGCCGTGGGAAAGTGGTCTACGACGGCCCATCGGCCGCGCTCAGCCCCGCGCTGCTCAAGAAACTCTACGGCGACGACGCCCGCGAACTGCTCGACGAAACGCATGACAAAGCGCACGACAAATTACACATTGAATCGCACGATGGCGCGGACGCAAATCACGCGCCGCACGACACCGCGCCCACCGCAGCCGCACAAGACAGCGCCCCGCCGTCCCAGCGTTACGCATTCGCCCTGAATCCCGCGCACTCGAACTGAGCGCGCCAACCCTTTCCGCTCCCCCTACCGGATCTCAACCGATGAAATTCCTGCGTTCACTGATCACGCTGACCGTCGGCGCGGCCGCCTTCGCCAGCGCCGCCACCGCCTACGCCGAAGACATCAACCTCGGCATCATCTCGACCGATTCGTCCTCGGTGCTGAAACAGCGCTGGGAACCGCTGATCGCCGACATGAACAAGCAAACCGGCCTGAACATCAAAGCGTTTTTCGCGACCGACTACGCCGGCATCATCGAAGGCATGCGCTTTAACAAGGTACAGGTCGGCTATTTCGGCAATGCGTCGGCGATCGAAGCGGTGGATCGCTCGCAAGGCGAAGTGTTCGCGAAGGTCCAGTACGCGAACGGCGCCGCCGGCTACAACTCGGTGCTGATCACGAACGTGAACAGCCGCTTCAAGACGCTCGACGACGTCTTCAAAAACACGAAAGACGTCACGCTCGGTTATGGCGATCCGAACTCCACCTCGGGCACGCTGATTCCCGGCTATTACCTGTTCGCGAAGCACAACGCGCCGGTCAATACGTCGTTCAAGACGGTGCTGCCGTCGAGCCATGAAGCGAACCTGCTGGCCGTGGTGAACAACAAGATCGACATCGCGACGAACAACACCGAAATGCTCGACACGCTGAAGCAACAGCATCCGGACAAGTTCGCCCAGGTTCGCGTGCTGTGGACCTCGCCGCTGATTCCGTCGGACCCGCTGGTGTGGCGCAAGGATCTGCCGCAAGCCACCAAAGACAAACTGCGCAACTTCTTCCTGAACTACGCGAAGAGCGACCCGCATGAAAAAGCCGTGATGGCGGGGATTTTCGGCTACAGCGGTTTCTCGGCTTCGTCGGATGCGCAACTGTTGCCGATTCGCCAGGTCGCGCTGTTCCAGCAAAAGCAGAAGATCGAGGCCGACGCGCATCTGTCCAACGACGATCGCAAAACCCAACTGGCCGCGCTCGACGCCAAGCTGAGCGCGCTCAACACCGAGCAAGCCAAGCCATGAATACGGCCGATCTGATCGCGTCGCCGGCACGCGCGAGCGAAACGCTCGCCGCGCAGGCGGTGGCTCAGCCCGCCCCGGCGGCACGCAAGCGCAGCTGGTTTTCGCTGCTCGGTTGGATCGCCCTGTTCGCGGTGCTGGGTAGCGCATGGCATAGCGCCGACATGCGTCCGCTGGATCTGGTGAGCGACTCCGGCAACATGGGCCAGTTCGCGAAAGACTTCTTCCCGCCGAACTTCACCGAATGGCGCACGTATCTGCATGAAATGATCGTGACGCTTTCCGTGGCGGTGTGGGGCACCGCGCTCTCGCTCGTCTGCGCGATACCGTGCGGCCTGATGTCGGCGCACAACATCGCGCCGATGTGGATCGTGCAACCGGTACGCCGCTTGATGGACGCATGCCGCGCGATCAATGAAATGGTCTTCGCGATGCTGTTCATCGTCGCGGTCGGACTCGGGCCTTTTGCAGGCGTGCTGGCGCTGTGGGTTCACACCACCGGCGTGCTTGCCAAACTGTTCGCCGAAGCGGTCGAGGCGATCGATCCGCGCCCGGCAGAAGGCATCCGCGCAACCGGCGCCAGCCCGCTCGACGAAATCATTTACGCCGTGCTGCCGCAAGTGCTGCCGCTGTGGATCTCGTACGCGTTGTATCGCTTCGAATCGAACGTGCGCTCGGCAATGGTGGTCGGCATGGTCGGCGCGGGCGGCATCGGCGTGGTGCTGTACGAAGCGATCCGCTCGTTCGACTATGCGCAAACCTCCGCGGTCATGATCATGGTGATCGTGGTGGTGTCGGCGATCGACATGGCCTCCGCGTGGCTGCGTGAGCGCGTGATCTGAAACGTCGTGCGCGATGCAAAGCGGTGCAATGCCGTGTCGCGCCGCTATCATCAAGGCCGGAGCGGCGCGGCGCCATCGCGCAGCGCCGCGTCGACCCTGGTGAAAAACGCATCGTAGTCTTCGCGCGCGAGCACGGTTTTCGTCCGGGCGTCGCCGTTGCTGTCCCACACGGTATTGTCGAAACGCGCCCTCACGATCACACCCGAATCGCTAACAGCCGGCCGCACGCTGACGAGCGCCGTGGTGTACTGGTGATCCGGTTTGGCCGGCAGCGCGCCAAGACGTGCTTTCAGTACGCCCCGCACCACTTCACGCCATTTCTTCACCAGCACTTCGCTGCGGCCGCCCTCCACAAGCGCGGTATCGGCTTCCACGGTGACCGGCGCGTAGCCGCTCGCTTTCAACGCGGCCGCGACGGCCGCGAGCACCCGCTCACTCGAAACGCCCGCGAAGTGGTGATCCCGCATGCCGGCCAGCGCGTTGCGTTCGGTCTCGGTCAGATCGACGCTCACCTGTGCCGAACTGAATTTCACCAGCGTGCCGCCGGATCCCGTGACCCGTTGATTCGGGTCCGGCGTGCTGCACGCCCCCACCGACGCGACCACCCCCGCGCCGACGAAAACACGCAGCCATAACGGCCACTCGCTCGCAAGCGAATAACAGAAAATCTTGGATCTGGCATACGGCGACGTGGACAAAGCCATTGCGATAACCGGGTGGAGAAAGCGTTATCGTAAAAGCGCCGGGCCGGTATCTTCAATTGATAGTTTCTGTTAGAAATACAAGCAATACTTGGATATAGGGCTTTTCTCGATGCGCCGCCTGCCGCCTCTGAATACCTTGCGCAGTTTCGAAGCCGCCGGCCGCCTCGGCAGTCTCAGCAAAGCCGCCGAAGAACTATGCGTCACGCACAGCGCGGTCACGCAACAGATCCGTTTGCTTGAAGAGTATCTCGGCCAGAAGCTGTTCGAACGCCGTGGCCGCAAGCTGGAAATGACGGCGCGCGCCAAACACTATCTGGTCGACGTTGCCAGTTGCCTCGGCCGCCTGAGCGAAGCCACCGAGCAGATGGGCGGCCCCGCCACACGCCGCACGATCCGGGTGAATACCACCGCTTCGTTCGCGCACGGCTGGCTGATTCCGCGGCTTGCGCAGTTTCACGCGCTGCAAGCCGATGTCGACGTCGAGATCGTCGCCGCCCCCGACCAGAAAATCGACCTCACCGACGAATCGCACGATGTGATCATCCGCCGCTTCGAGCCGAATCTGCGGCGCTACGGCTTCGATTCGCGCATGCTGATCGCGAACATCGCGGTGCCGGTGTGCTCGCCCGAACTGCGGGAGCTCGCGGCATTGCGCACGCCGGACGATCTGCGCCAGGTGCGTCTGCTGCATTTCGCCGGGATTCCCGAAGCATGGCAGTACTGGTTCCGCTGCGCGAACGTGATTGTCGGCGAAACGCTCAGCGGCCCGTTCTACGAACAGTTCTTCCTGCTGGTGCAGGCGGCTGCAAGCGGCCTGGGCGTGGCGCTCGCCCCGCGCGCGATCGTCGAGGAAGACGTGCAGCGCGGGCGTCTGGTGATGCTCTTTCCCGAAGTCCGACTCGAAGGGCCGCCGTTTCACTGCCTGTATCGCGCGGCGCCGCAGGACCGAGAACTCAAGCTGTTTCTCGACTGGCTGTTCGATGCGGGACTTAAGACAACTGGCGCCGAATCGGAAGACACGGCTAAGTCCGTGTAACTGAAAGCGTCATTCGATCGGGTGTTGGTTCATGCGCGAGAAGCCGGGCGCGCGCCGGATCGTTGCATGCGCATTCGTTACGCTAAAAGGAGTGCCGATTCGGATTTGTTGCGCGCGCAACGCCCGCTTTCTCGCCCCCTCGCTTCCTCACTCTCACGCGAATTGCGGCAACGTCGCGTCGATCGCGTCCGCCAACGTATTGAACGCCGGCGCGATGTCCTCATCCGGCACGCACGCATAGCCGATCAGCAAACCCGACGGCGCCAGCGAAGGCTGCGCGTAATACCCCGACAACGGCCGCACGACGATATTGCGCTCCAGCGCCGCCGTTGCCACGCGACGATCGTCGCTGCCTTCGGGCAACTGCATCACCAGATGCAAACCGGCATCGCCGCCCACAGCCGGTAATACATCGCCATAACGGTGTGCAGCGGCATCGAGCAGGGTTTGCCGGCGTTGCCCGTAAAGCGTGCGCATCTTGCGGATATGCGACGTGAAATGCCCTTCGGCGATGAACTCGGCGAGCATCGCCTGTTGCAACAACTGCCCCTCGCGATACAACTCGGCGCTCGCCGTGGCGAAACTTTCGGCCAGTGCTTCCGGCACGACCAGATAGCCGATGCGCAGCCCCGGAAACAGCGTCTTGCCGAAACTGCCCACATAGATCACCTGACCGGACGTGTCCAGCCCCTGCAGCGACGCCAACGGCCGACTGCCGTAGCGGAATTCGCTGTCGTAGTCGTCCTCGATGATCCAGCACTGGTTTTGCCGTGCGTATTCGAGCAGCATGCGGCGCCGCGCGAGGCTCATCACCATGCCGAGCGGGTATTGATGCGACGGCGTGACGAGCATGAGCTTCGGTGGATGCGCGAGGTCGTCGGCGGAAGGATTGATGCCTTCGTCGTCGACCGCGATAGGCCGCGATTGCAGACCCGACACGTGCAGCACGCTGCGCACGCCCCAATAGCAAGGATCTTCGGTCCAGATCAGGTCGCCCGGATCGGACAGCAGCCGCACCGCGAGATCGACCGACTGGTGAATCCCGGTCGTGATGATGATCTGCTCGGGCGTGCAACGCACCGAGCGCGAGGTGCGCAGATAGTCGGCCAGCGCGTGCCGCAGCGACGCCAGCCCGCCGCCCGGCGCATACGTGAGGAGATCCGGGCGCAGCCGGCGCCAATACTTGTTGTGCAGCCGGCTCCACACACGCGCCGGAAACTTGGTGACGTCCGGTACGCCAGGCATGAACGCGCCCCACTGCCGCTTCGACACACCCGCACCCGCGATCAGCCGCGCGCCGCGCGTGGATAGCGCGCGCGCCGCCTGCAACGGCGGCGGCTCGCGGCGCGGGTCGGGCACGTTCGATGGATCTGTCCGGCCGAGCATGCCGGAGCCAATGCCTGAATCCATGCCTGAGGCGCCAAAGCCAACCCCAAACTCCCCCTCCGGCGCCCCAACAATCTCATCCGGCGCACTATCCGCCACGAAAGTACCGCGCCCGGTCGCCGAACTCACGTAGCCCTCCAGCACCAACTGCTCGTACACCTGCGTGACGGTATTGCGCCCAATGCCCAACTCCTGCGCCAACAGCCTCGACGACGGCACCTTGCTGCCCGCCGGCAACTCGCGCGACAGGATCGCCTGCTGCAACAGCCGATGCAGTTGACGATAGATCGGCTGGCCGTTGCCGCGATCGAGGCGCTGCGCCAGCCAGTCGGACAAAACGCTCGCGCGCATGATTGGCTCCTACATTTTTATTGAAATGGCTCTGAAATTAAGAGCCAAATCTCATTATAGTCGCTGCATGTGCTGCGCTGAGAGCGCGGCGTCCGCGAAAACGAGGAGAAGGAGATGACCATGAAGAATGCCGAACTGAAAAGCCGCAAAGACGCCGCCACCCCGCGCGGCGTCGGCGTGATGTGCGATTTCTACGCCGCGCGCGCGGAGAACGCGGAACTGTGGGACGTGGAAGGCCGCCGCTTCATCGACTTCGCCGCGGGTATCGCGGTGTGCAACACGGGCCATCGCCATCCGAAGATTCTGGCAGCGATCCGCGACCAGCTCGATCACTTCACGCACACCGCGTATCAGATCGTGCCGTACGCGTCGTATGTCGAGCTGGCCGAGAAGATCAACGCGCGCGCGCCCGGCGACTACCCGAAGAAAACCGCGTTCTTCACGACCGGCGCCGAAGCCGTCGAAAACGCCATCAAGATCGCCCGCGCCGCAACCGGCCGTCCGGGCGTGATCGCCTTCACCGGCGGCTTCCATGGCCGCACAATGATGGGCATGGCGCTGACCGGCAAGGTCGCGCCGTACAAGATCGGCTTCGGTCCGTTCCCGTCGGACGTATTCCACGCGCCGTTCCCGAATCCGCTGCACGGCGTGACCACCGCCGATTCGCTGAAGGCGATCGAATTCCTGTTCAAGGCCGACATCGATCCGAAGCGCGTCGCCGCGATCATTTTCGAACCGGTTCAGGGCGAAGGCGGTTTCTATCCGGCGCCGGCCGAGTTCGTGCGCGCGCTGCGCAAGCTGTGCAACGAGCACGGCATTCTGCTGATCGCCGACGAAGTGCAAACCGGCTTTGCCCGCACCGGCAAGCTGTTTGCCATGAACCACTACGACGTGGTGCCTGACCTGATGACCATGGCGAAGAGCCTGGCCGGCGGCATGCCGCTGTCGGGCGTGGTCGGCCGCGCCGACTTGATGGACGCGGCAGCGCCCGGCGGTCTCGGCGGCACGTACGCGGGCAATCCGTTGGCGGTGGCCGCGGCACATGCGGTGCTCGACATCATCGACGAAGAAAAGCTGTGCGAGCGCGCCACGCTGCTGGGCGACCGCGTGAAAGCCAAGCTGATCGCGCTGCAAAGCGACGTGCCGCAAATCGCCGACGTGCGCGGCCCCGGCGGCATGGTCGCGGTGGAATTCTGCAAGGCCGGCGGCACCGAGCCGGATGCGGAGTTCACCAAGCGCGTGCAGACGCGCGCGCTCGAACGCGGTTTGCTGCTGCTGGTGTGCGGCGTCTATTCGAACGTGGTGCGCTTCCTGTTCCCGCTGACGATCCAGGACGCCGTGTTCGACGAAGCCATGACGATCCTCGAAGAAGTCATCAAGGACAGCGTCGCGGTCGCGGCATAAGGACGAGACTCATGAACACGTTGACATTGAAAGACCCGACGCTTCTCAAGACCCACGCGTATATCGCGGGCGAATGGCAAGGCGCCGACGACGGCGCGACCTTCGAGGTGAAGAACCCCGCCACCGGCGAAACCATCGCGACGGTGCCGCGCATGGGCACGGCGGAAACGCGTCGCGCGATCGACACCGCCAACGCGGCCTGGCCCGCGTGGCGCGCCACGACCGCGAAGCAGCGCGCGGTAATCCTGCGCAAATGGCATGACCTGATGATGGAAAACGCCGACGACCTGGCGAAGATCCTCACCACGGAACAAGGCAAGCCGCTCGCCGAAGCCAAGGGCGAGATCCAGTACGCCGCGTCGTTCCTCGAATGGTTCGCGGAAGAAGGCAAGCGCGTGAACGGCGACACGATTCCCACGCCGGCCGGCGACAAACGCATTGTCGTGACCAAGGAACCGATCGGCGTGTGCGCGGCGATCACGCCGTGGAACTTCCCGGCGGCCATGATTACCCGCAAGGTCGGTCCGGCGTTGGCGGCAGGCTGCCCGATCATCGTCAAACCGGCCGAAGCGACGCCGCTGTCCGCGCTCGCGCTCGCCGTGCTGGCCGAACGCGCCGGCGTGCCGCGCGGCGTGTTCAACGTCGTGACCGGCGAGCCGAAAGCGATCGGCGCGGAAATGACCGGCAATCCGATCGTGCGCAAACTGTCGTTCACGGGTTCGACGCCGATTGGCCGTCTGCTAATGGCGCAGTGCGCGCCGACGGTCAAGAAGGTGTCGCTCGAACTCGGCGGCAATGCGCCGTTCATCGTGTTCGACGATGCCGATCTGGATGCGGCGGTGGCCGGCGCGATCGCGTCGAAGTATCGCAATAGCGGCCAGACCTGCGTCTGCACGAACCGTTTCTATGTGCATGACAAGGTGTACGACGCGTTCGCCGAGAAGCTGCGCGTCGCCGTCGAGCAACTGAAAGTGGGCCGCGGCACCGAAGACGGCGTCACGCAAGGTCCGCTGATCAACGAAGCGGCCGTGCTGAAGGTCGAGTCGCATATCGAAGACGCGTTGGCCAAGGGCGCGCGCATCGTCACGGGCGGCAAGCGTCATGCGCTCGGTCACGGCTTCTTCGAACCGACCGTGCTCGCGGATGTGACGCCGGCCATGAAAGTCGCGCGCGATGAAACCTTCGGGCCGCTCGCGCCATTGTTCCGTTTCTCGTCGGATGAGGAAGTGATTCGCCTCGCCAACGATACCGAGTTCGGGCTCGCGTCGTATTTCTTCAGCCGCGATATCGGCCGTGTCTGGCGGGTTGCCGAAGCGCTCGAATACGGCATGGTCGGGATCAACACCGGCCTGATCTCGAACGAAGTCGCGCCGTTCGGCGGCGTCAAGCAATCGGGCCTGGGCCGCGAAGGCTCGCATTACGGTATCGATGACTACGTGGTCATCAAATACCTGTGCATCGGCGGGATCTGATCGTCAGGACGCTTGAAGCATGAAGAACGGCCACGTCGTTTGATCCGGCGTGGCCGTTTTTTTCGCTGAATGCAAAACAGGCTTGCGTCACCTCACGGTGAAGCAAGCCTGTTGCGTTTGCTGCGTATCGAACTGGCGCAAGCGATCGGCTCGCGCCGCAGTCGATTAGTGACCGTAGTTGGCAACCGGTGCCGAGTACGAGCTCGGCGTCGTGCTTGCACGGCTACCTGCTTGCGACGAACCATTCGTGGCCGAACCATAACCGCTGGTTTGCGCATTGCCGTTCTGGGCAGCGACGCGGGCTTCGGCAGCCTGAATGTTGGCCGGGTAGTCGTAGTCGTTCGCGGTTGCCGGGTTGTAGCCGGCCTTTTCCAGTTGCACCAGCTCAGCGCGCACCTGAGCGCGGGTAACCGGTTGATTCGACTGGGCGAAAGCGGCCAGCGGCGCGGTAATGAGGGCGGCGATAACTGCGGCTTCGATCAGCGACTTCATGATAACTACCTCCAGAGATTTTTTTGTCTAGCGCTGCGAGGCGTTATGTCTGCAGCGGATGGAGGAAGTGTAGGAGTCGGGTCGACTAGGGTAAACCCCTAAAGTACCAATTGAGTGTTGTGAAAATCGAGATAATCGCCAGATCGTTAGCTTTCTGAAAGCACCGAAACAGGCATCGGCGCGTCCGGCAACGGGGACTCGGCGGCATTTCTCCCGCCCAGCGGCTGCCGGTCGCTTCTCGGACTCGCACCGAAGCGCGCGCGATACGTCCGCGAAAAATGCGACGGCGACTCGAAGCCGCACGCCACACAAATCGACGTGATCGACATGTCGGTCTGTTGCAGCAACTCACGCGCTCGGGCGAGGCGCAGTTGCAGATAGAAATGCGTCGGCGTGTCCTTCAGCGACGCGCAGAAAAGCCGCTCCAGTTGCCGCCGCGTCACGCCGATTTCCTGCGCGAGCTGGTCCGGCGCGAGCGGCTCTTCCATGTGTTGTTCCATCACGCCGATCACCTGAATCAGCTTGCGATTGTGCACGCCGTAACGCGCAGCGATCTCCATGCGCTGATGGTCCGAACGCTGCCGGATACGGCTCACCACGAATTGCTCCGACACGGCCGAGGCCAGCGTCGCACCATGCTTGCGGCCGATCAGGTCGAGCATCATATCGATCGACGCCGTGCCGCCCGCGCACGTAATGCGCCGCGCGCCGATCTCGAACAGCTCCTGGCTCGCATCCAGCGACGGATAGCGCTCGCGGAACGCCGACAGCGCTTCCCAATGCACGGTCACACTGTCCGTACCGTTCAGTAGCCCGGCTTCCGCAAGCACGAAACTGCCGGTGTCGATGCCGCCGAGCGTCGCGCCGGCGCGCTCGATCCGCTTCAGCGAATCGGCCAGCGCGCGGCTATAGCAGGCAAGCGGTTCGAAGCCCGCGACCACGAACAGCGTCTGCGCTGTACCGACCTCGCCGATGGCCGCATCCGCGTTGATCGAAATGCCGTTGCTGGCCGCGACCGGCGCACCGTCGAGACTGAGAATGCGCCAGCGGTACAGCGCATCGCGAAAGCGGTTCGCCACCCGCAACGGTTCCACCGCCGACATGAAACCGATCGCCGAAAAGCCCGGCAGCAGCAGGAACGACATATCTTCGGGCATCGTGCTCGGACTCGATCAGGGATACAACGCGGACTACAAAGCGGGGGCGCGGGGTCCCGGCGAGCGTAGCAAGCAGTGCATCAACCGGCAAGGCGCGCCAAAAATCCGCGCTGCAGGGCGACCGGATGCGCATGGGATGAGATGAGATGCGATGCGATGCGTGTTGCACTGCAATGCCGCCATGCCACGCGTCATAGCCCGCACTGCTGGTTTTCCCTCGGGGTCGCGTCAGAGCAAGAACGGGTCGCTGGCGGTCGCTTTGGCGGGAATATGGGGCATTAACGTAACGTCATGCCTGCAGTCCCGCCTCACCCAGTTTGTTGCTGTATCCAAACCGTCGCGCCAGTCCGAAGGCCGCTTCGCCGTTCGAGCCGCAGCCCGGTTCGAAACACGCCGTTCAACGTGTCAGAAGGGGGAACCTCATGAAGTGTCGTCTCAATGCCTTGCTTGCCTATCTCGTCGGCTTCGCCGCCATCGCCGCTGCTACGCCCGCCTTCGCGCAGGATCCGGCCGCCTGCCGCGCGGTGCATTTCGCCGACATCGGCTGGACGGATATCACGTCGACCACCGCGCTCGCGTCGACCGTCTTCGAAGGACTCGGTTATCAGCCGGTGACCACCGTCGCCTCGGTACCGATCTCGTTCGCGGGCCTCAAGAGCAAGCAGATCGACGTGTCGCTCGGCTACTGGTGGCCGGTGCAGGAAAAAGCGATCAGCCCGTTCGTCGAGTCGAAAGCGATCAACGTACTGCAGCCGCCCAATCTGAGCGGCGCCAAGGCCACCTTCGCGGTGCCGAGCTATGAGTACGACGCGGGCCTCAAGACCTTCGCCGATATCGCCAAACATCGCGACCAGCTCGACGGCAAGATCTACGGTATCGAACCCGGCAGCAGCGCGAACGCGGCGATCCAGAAAATGATCGCCAGCAATCAGTTCGGGCTCGGTGGTTTCAAGCTGATCGAGTCGAGCGAAGCCGGCATGCTGGTGTCGGTGGATCGCGCGATCCGCGAGAAGAAATGGGTGGTGTTTCTCGGCTGGGAACCGCATCCGATGAACATCACGATCGACATGAAATATCTGACCGGCAGCGACGGCGTATTCGGTCCGAACGACGGCGAAGCACGCGTGTACACGCTGACGTCCCCCGACTTTCTGACGCGTTGCCCGAACGCCGGCAAGCTCGTGAGCAATCTGCGCTTTTCGACGCAACTGGAAAACGTCGTCATGCAGTCGGTCATGAACAAGGAAAAACCGGCCGACGCCGCCAAGGCGTATCTGAAGAAAAACCCGCAAGTACTCGACGCCTGGCTAGCCGGCGTGAAGACCTACGACGGCAAGGACGGCTTGCCCGCGGTGAAGGCCTATCTCGGCCTCTGAGCGTCGCGCATCTCAATCCACAGGAAATAGCACGTATGAATCATGAAGTCATCGTGACCTGCGCGGTCACCGGCGCCGGCGACACCGTCGGCAAACATCCGGCCATTCCGGTCACGCCGAAACAGATCGCCGAAGCCGCGATCGAAGCCGCCAAAGCCGGCGCCACCGTCGCGCACTGCCACGTGCGCGATCCGAAAACCGGACGCGGCAGCCGCGATCCGCAGTTGTACCGCGAGGTGGTCGACCGGATCCGCTCGTCGGGCACCGACGTGATCATTAACCTGACGGCGGGCATGGGCGGCGATCTGGAGATCGGGCCGGGTGAAGACCCGATGCGCTTCGGCGCCAACACCGATCTGGTGGGCGGCCTGACACGTCTCGCGCACGTCGAGGAACTGCTGCCCGAAATCTGCACGCTCGATTGCGGCACGCTCAATTTCGGCGACGGCGATTACATCTACGTGTCGACGCCCGCCCAACTTCGCGCCGGTGCCCAGCGTATTCAGGAACTCGGCGTGAAGCCGGAACTGGAGATCTTCGACACCGGCCATCTGTGGTTTGCGAAGCAGTTGCTTAAAGAAGGCCTGCTCGACGCGCCGCCGCTGTTCCAGATTTGCCTCGGCATTCCCTGGGGCGCGCCCGCCGACACCACGTCGATGAAAGCGATGGCCGACAACCTGCCGCCCGGCGCGCAATGGGCCGGCTTCGGGATCGGCCGCATGCAGATGCCGATGGTCGCGCAGGCGATGCTGCTCGGCGGTCACGTGCGCGTGGGGCTCGAAGACAACATCTGGCTCGACAAAGGTGTGCCCGCAACCAACGGCACGCTGGTGCAGCGCGCGGTGGAAATCATCGAAAGGCTCGGCGCGCGTGCGCTGACGCCGGCTGAAGGACGCCGCAAGCTGGGCTTGCCGGCGCGTGGCGAGCGGCAACTGGAACGGCGTGCAGCCGGCCAGTATGCGTGATGGCGCGGTGTGAGCGTGGTGCTTCACGCTTCACGTCGCACGCGTGATTCAACGCCTCGCGGCGTCGAGCCGCGTCAACACGCTTCGACACTCTCGAACTCGTAGACAAAGGAAATTTCAGCAATGGCAGTGATCGTCGATATCAAAACATTTGCGGCCATCGGCGTGGGCGTGATCGGCAGCGGTTGGGTCGCGCGCGCGCTCGCGCATGGACTCGATGTGATCGCGTGGGACCCGGCGCCGGGCGCGGAAAAACAGTTGCGCGAGAACATCGCCAATGCGTGGCCGGCGCTCGAACGCGTCGGGCTGGCCGAGGGTGCGTCGCCCGAGCGCTTGCGCTTTGTCGCGACGATCGAAGCGTGCGTCGCGCAGGCCGATTTCATTCAGGAAAGCGCGCCCGAACGTGAGGAGCTCAAGCTCGCGCTGCACGAGCAGATCAGCCGCGCCGCGAAGCCGGACGCGATCATCGCGTCGTCCACGTCGGGGCTGTTGCCGAGCGACTTTTACGCGCGGGCGGTGAATCCGCAGCGCTGCATCGTCGGGCATCCGTTCAATCCGGTTTATCTGCTGCCGCTCGTCGAAGTGCTGGGCGGCGCCGCGACCGCGCCGGCAACGATCGACGCCGCGCTCAACATCTACCGCGCACTGTCGATGCGGCCGCTGCTCGTTCGCAAGGAGGTGCCGGGTTTTATCGCCGATCGTCTGCTCGAAGCGCTGTGGCGTGAGGCGCTGCATCTGGTGAACGAAGGTGTGGCGACGACCGGCGAAATCGACGACGCGATCCGCTTCGGCGCGGGCATCCGCTGGTCGTTCATGGGGACGTTCCTCACCTACACGCTCGCGGGCGGCGACGCCGGCATGCGTCACTTCATGCAGCAGTTCGGCCCTGCGCTCGAACTACCATGGACTAAACTGGTGGCGCCGAAGCTCACGGACGAATTGATCGATCGCGTGGTGGACGGCACGGCGGAACAGGTCGGCCCGCGCTCGATCAAGCAGTTGGAGCGTTATCGCGACGATTGCATTACGAGCGTGCTGGCGGCGATCAGCGACGCGAAAGCGCGGCATGGGTTACAGCCTGCCGATTGACGCTGAGAGGCCGCCTACGCCGCTCAGGCAGACGGTCCAGAGGCCTGAGCGGCGCCGAACCTGAATCAATTCAACCGACCACGGAGACGATTTGCCCATGCCGCAACCCGCTTCTCTACCCAGCTATCGCGATTCAGTACGCGCGGAATGGGTCGACTACAACGGCCATTTGCGCGACGCGTTCTACATGCTGATCTTCAGCTTCGCCACGGATGCGTTGATCGACCTGATCGGTTTGCCCGACGCGGTGCGCAAGGCGCGCGGCCGCTCGATCTACACGCTCGAAGCGCACATCAACTATCTGCACGAGATCAAGGAGGGCACGCCGGTTCGCGTCGACATGCGGATACTCGGGCATGACGCAAAGCGGCTGCATCTGTATCTGGAGATGTTCGCGGGCGATGGCGCTGAACCGGTCGCCGCCGGCGAACAGATGCTGCTGCACGTCGACACCAGCGGCCCGCGCGCGGTCACGTTCGACCCTGACGTTGCGACTCTCGTGCGATCATTGGCCGATGCGCATGCCGAACGGCCCGCGGCAACATACGCGGGGCGCGTTATCGGCCTGCCGGTGAAGACCTAGACCAGTGAGTCAACATGCTCGAACCGCAAATTGCTGCATTCATCGAACGGGCCGTGGCGATTTATCCCGCGCACACTACGTCGCTGTCGCCGCGTGAACAGCGCGAGCTTTACGATCGCTACGCGGCCACGCTGACGCCGGCGTTGCCGGACGAATTGAGCGTCAGGGACGCCGAGTTCCCAACCCGCGCCGGTCATGCGCTCAAGCTGCGGCTCTACCGGCATCGCGCGCGCGGCGAGCAGGCCGCTCACGGCGCCGTGTTGTACTTTCACGGCGGCGGCTTCGTGCTCGGCTCGCTGGACAGTCATCAGCTCGTCACGGCGCGCATTGCCGCCGACACCGGGCTCGATGTCATTGCGGTCGATTACCGGCTGGCTCCCGAGCACCGCGCGCCGGCCGCGCATGACGATTGTCTCGAAGTCACACTCGCCGCGCTGGAACGACGGCTACCGTTCAATCTGAACAGCGGCACGACGTTGCAGCTCGCCGGCGACAGCGCGGGCGCCACGCTCGCGGCCAGCGTGGCGATGCGCCTGCGCGACGACGGCGTTGGCGGCGTGCAAGGGCTCGCGCTGGTCTATCCGATGCTCGGCACCGATCCGCAGCCGCCCGCCCGCGACACCGAAGCGCAAGCGCCCATGCTCAAGCTGAGCGACGTCCATTCGTTTCGTGATCTGTATTGGGGAGAGCAGCCGCCCTACCCGGCATGGACGATTCCGCTCGAAGGCACGCGCTTCGACGGCCTGCCGCCGACACTCGCGATCGGGGTCGAACATGATCCGCTAAGGGATGACGCGCGCGTGTTCGTGGAACGCATCGAGGCGGCTGGCGGCGAGGCCCGTCTCTGGATCGGCGCCGGGCTCGTGCATGGATGTTGGCGGGCGCTCGAATCGAGCCCTGGTGTGCGGATGCTGCATCGCGAGGTGTGCGATTTTCTGTCGGCACACGCCGCGCCGGTGTTCGACGCGGATGCTTCAAGCCATCGCGGCCGTTAGCCGTAGCTCGGCCGCAACTCAACGGCCAATCAGTGGACGCTCTCCTTGCGCCACTGCGAATACGTCACGAGGTCCATACCGACTTCCGCCGCTTCGATCCGCGTCCAGCAGTAGAACGCGTCTTCCCAGCCGGGAATCTTCTGCGGCGTAAGTGAACGGAAATTCAGTCCCGCGCGATAGGCCAGGTGCGGCCAGAACAACGGCATCGCCTCGCGCACCGCCATTTGCCGCAACAGCTCGACCGGACCGCTTTCGTCCGCGACGATCTCGCCCTGCGAGATCCAGTCGTTCTCCGCCCACGCAACGAACACGCTCGGATTACCGGCACGGTCGAACATCAGAATCGCGTTCTGCTCAGGACGCCAGTAGTACTCCACGATGCCGTGCGCGGCCACCACTTCGCCGATCACTTTTTTCGTGCGCGGGTCGCAGTACGTCAAACCGTTCTCGCCCAACGCCAGCCAACCGCCTTCCGAACAGTGCCGGTTCTTCGCGTCGTTCAGAAAATGGACCAGCCGGTTGGCCGAATCGGTATCGGTCTTGCGCAGATACAGATCCACAATGCCGGCATTAAAGGCCTTCACCGCGACGGTTTCGTCCGCGACGCCGGTCAGCAGCACTTTCGCGCAGCGCAAATGGGCGATCGACGCGAGGAATTCCACCCCGCTCATGCCCGGCATGTCGTAGTCCACCACGACCGCCGCCACCTCCGCGAAGCGCGCGCCGCGCGCGAGCAGATCGCGCTCTGCCGACGTCTCGACCAGCCGCTCGATCCCGGTTTCGCTCAGACACGCCGACGCCGACGCGAACTCCAGCGAATTCTCGCGCGCATGCTGGCGAATGAACGCCAACGCGGTTTGCGGCCGCGAGAAAAACAGATTGGTCGACGTATCCGGAAAGAAACGGCGCAGTGCGTCGAGGTAACTATCGTTATCGTCGACGAAGACAACCGTGGCCGGATGGAAAACGGGGGGGCGAATAAAGTTGTTCATAAGCTCATGGGGACGATGCTGGCGCGCCGCGCACCTGCTGCGCGCCGGATTGCCTGCTGGCCGCCGGGCCGGTGCCTGTGGTCCATATAGTACAGGGCTCTTCAGGTAACGGCACAAACTTGCCTGGCGGCTTGCGATCGGGCATATGCCGATCGGATATGCGGCACGGAACGGGGGCAAACGGCATGCGCCCACACCGGCCGCCAACAAACCGCTTACGGCCGGTCGCGAGCAAAAACCGCCTTGTACACGAAAACGTCGATCGCGAGGGCGGCGCTGGTAAAGTGCGCGTGATCCGCTTGCTTCCGTGACGCGTCCACCACCTGACCACCCTGGCCACGCCGCAATGCTGCTTAAACCAAACCAACGAAGCGCCCGCGAACCGTGCCCGCGACCGTGCCTGCGCCACGGCCGCACGCTTGCAGCCGTCGCCGCCTTGAGCCTGTCCTTGCAGGGATGCGCGCTGCGCGGCGCGCCATCGGTTGAAATCTTCGGCGCGTATTTTCCGTTCTGGCTGCTGGGCGGATTGCTTGGGCTGGTCGGCTCGTTGATCGCCCAGCGGATTTTCGTGACCACCGGTTGGGCGCGGACCGTTCCGTACCTTCTCTTTGTCTGCGTGGCCATCGGCCTGACGGTCGCGGTTCTTTTCTGGCTTTCGGCAACAGGACTGCTCCTATGAAAATCGCCGGCTTGCGCAAAGCCTCGTCCAAGGGCCGCGTCATCGCGGGCGTGATCGTCGTGCTCGGTCTGGCGGCGGCGTACTACGCGTATGACCGCTCCACCCGTTTCCCCTCCACCGACGACGCCACCATCGACGCCGACGTCGTCCACGTGGCGTCGCCCGTGGGCGGCCGGATCGTCCGCCTGCCGGTCGAGGAAAACCAGCGGGTCGCGAAGGGCGACGTGCTGTTCGAGATCGACCCGGTGCCCTACCGTCTCGCGCTCGCGCAAACCCAGGCTGACCTGGAACTGGCGCGCGCCTCACTCGACACGCGTCGCAAGACGATCGTCGGCGAGCGCGCGAACGCCTCCATTGCCGGCGACCAGACCGGCAAAGCCGCCCACAACTACGACCTGGCGACCCGCACCGTGCAGCGGCTCACGCCGCTCGCCGCGAAGGGCTACGTGCCCCAGCAGCAACTCGACCAGGCGCAGGTGGCGCAGCGCGACGCCGCGCTGTCGCTGCAGCAGGCTCAGGCGCAGAAGCAGGCGAGCGCGCAGACCATCGGCGAAGAAGCCGACGCGATCGCCACGGTGCATGCGCGCGAGGCGGCGGTCGCGCTGGCCCAGCACGGTCTCGACGACACCGTCGTGCGCGCGCCGCACAACGGCTTCGTGACCGGCCTGTCGGTGCTGGCCGGCGAGACGGTGGCGCCGAGCCAGTCGATCTTCACGCTGGTCCACGCCGACGAATGGTTCGCCGTCGCGAACTTCCGCGAAGGCTCGCTGGCGCACATCGCGCCGGGCGACTGCGCGACCGTTTATTCGATGATCGACCGCAGCCAGGCGATCCACGGCAAGGTGGTCGGCATCGGCGCCGGCATCGCGGATTCGGACCGCATCAACTTGCCGCGCACGTTACCGATCGTCCAGCAGTCCGTGAACTGGGTACGGGTCGCCCAGCGGTTCCCCGTGCGAGTGCGTCTCGACGAACCGGCCGCCCGGCTGGTGCGGGTCGGCGCGAGCGCGATAGTCGAGGTCCGGCATGGCGCAGCCTGCCGGTGAACTGGCCCGCCCGGGCGCCGCGGACATTCTGAAGCTGCTCGCGCCGTATCCGGGGCGCGCGGCCATGGCGACCCGCATCGCGCTGATCTGCGCGTTGACGGTGTTCGTGACGAGCGCCTATGGCACGCCGGAAGCGGCGCTCTCCGCGTATATCGTGTTCTTTCTCAACCGGCCCGACCGGGTGACGAGCGTGCTGCTCAGCGCCGCGCTGATGGTGCTGGTCACGCTGGTGATCGGACTCGTGCTCGGCGTGGCGATTTTCGCGCTCGACGATCCGATGTGGCGAGTCGCGTGTATTGCGGGGCTGTCGTTCGCGCTGCTGTTCGTGACGTCGGCGAGCAAGCTGCGGCCGGTGGGCGCGATCCTCGCGATGATCGTCGGCTTCGGGCTCGACAAGCTCGGCAGCGTGCCGTTCGGCGAAGTGGCGACGCGCGCGCTGCTCTATACGTGGTTGTTCGTCGCGATTCCGGTCGGCGTGTCGATCTGCCTGAACATGCTGCTGGCGCCGTCGCCGCGACAACTGGCCGGCCGCGAGCTGGCAAAGCGTTTGCGAGCGGCGGCACGCGGCCTGAGCGAGCCGGACGATGCCGCGCGCGCCGCGCTGACCGCCTGCCTGCGCGACGGCGACGCGCAACTCGGGACATGGCTGAAGCTGTCGGTGGTGGACGGCTCCTCGGCGCGCGCCGATATTCCGGCGCTGCGGCAAGCCGTCTCGTCGACGCTGGCGATTCTCGTCGCGGCGGATCTGGGGGCTCGCGAACCGTCGGCCCGCTTGCCGGCCACGTTCGCCGCGCCGCTGGCGGAGACGCTGGAGAACATGGCGCACATGCTCGACGCCGGTGGGTATCCGGTGGAGATCGAACTCGCGTTGCCTGGTTCGACGGCATTGCCGCCGCTCGCGCGGATGGTCGTCGACAATCTGCGCGCCGCCATTACGGGTTTCGCCGTGGTCGAAACCGTGGTCGAAGCCACGAGCGAAGCCGAAGCACCGACACCGCCCGCAGCGACAGCCACGCCCACATCCACACCCAAGCCCAAACCCGGCGGCTTCTTCCTGCCTGACGCCTTCACCAATCCCGACCACGTCCGCTATGCGCTGAAGACCACCGTCGCGGCGCTGTTCTGCTATCTGCTCTACTCGCAGATCGACTGGCCGGGTATTCATACCTGTTTCATCACGGTCTACATCGTGTCGCTCGGCACCACCGCCGAAACCGTCGAGAAGTTGACGTTGCGGATCGTCGGCTGTCTCGTCGGCGCGTTCGTCGGCACGGCGGCGATTGTGTTCGTGACGCCCGCGCTGACCTCGATCGTCGGCCTGATAGCGCTCGTGATGGTGGGCGCCTGGCTGGCGGCGTGGGTCGCGTTCGGTTCGCCACGGATCGGCTATGCGGGCTTCCAGATCGCCTTCGCGTTTTTCCTGTGCGTGGTTCAGGGCGCGGCGCCCGCCTTCGATCTGACGGTGGCGCGCGACCGCACGATCGGCATTCTGCTCGGCAATGTGGTCGTCTATCTGGTCTTCACGCGCGTGTGGCCGGTGAGCGTCGCCACCCGTGTCGATGTCGCGCTCGCCGCCTTGCAGCAGCAGTGGCAACGGCTGACGTCGCTCGCTCAAAGCGGCGCGCGCCGCACTCAGGCCGCGAGCGCGATGGCGCAATACGGCGCCTTGCAACAGGACCTCGCGCTGATGCATTACGAGCCGTCGTGGGTTCGGCCGGAACCCGAGTGGATCGCCGAACGGCGCGACGTGCTGGCCGGCTTCGGCGCGCTCGAAGGACCGATGTTCCTGCTCGCCGAACAGCGGCCGGGCGATGTCGCGATCGATAGCTGGCTTCGGCGGATCACGCGCGAAATGCCGCAGCGTCAGGCTGACGTTGCGAGCGGCGAAGCGAAGGCCGCTCACCCCACGCCGCCGGAACCCTCGCTCGACGACACGCGCACCGCGTTATTGAAACTCGGCGACGCACGTCTCACTCAACTCGAACACGCCGCGTCGGACGATGCAGCGAAAGGCCTTGCGACTCATGCGCCGGTTTAACGCACCATTCGCTCTGGCGATCCTGGCGACGGCGGGTCTGGCCGGCTGCGCGACGTCGTCGCTGGACATGGCGCCGGATAGTCCGGACCGTCCCTGGCAGCCACGCACGGACGCGTCCGGCGCGATCGTGCCGGGGCCGGCGGGCGCTTCAGGGACTTCAAGCGCTGCGGGTGCCTCGAATGCCTTAGGTGCTTCAGGCGTTTCAGCCACGTCTGCAGGCGGCTACACGTTGCCCGCGAATCCCGCGCTCGCCGCTGTACCGCCTCCGCCCGCGCTGGAGCAGGCGCACGACTACAACCTGCCGGAACTGATCGATCTCGCGGAATCGGCCAATCCGCTGACCCGCATCGCGTGGAACGACGCGCGCAACGCCGCGCTCGCGGCCGGCATCGCGAAGGCCGCCTACCTTCCGCAACTGTCGGCGGCAGCGATGGGCCTGTACGCCGACGCGCACGGCTCCTCCACATCGGCGCTCGGCGATTCGTCGGCGACCGCGTCGGGCCACGGCGAAACCTCGGTGCTCGCGTTGAACTGGCTGCTGTTCGATTTCGGCGGACGCGCTGCGCGCGTCGAAGCGGCATCGCAGGGCTCGGTGATCGCCAACATCGGTTTCACCGCCGTCCACCAGCAAGTGATCTTCGACGTCAGCGTCGCGTTCTACAGCTATCAGGCGGCACGTGCCCGCATCGACACGACGCGGCAAGGGCTCGACAACGCCGAGGCGATCCTCGCCGCCGCGCAGTCGCGCTACAAGCATGGCGTCGGCACCGTCATCGAAGTCGCGCAGGCCAATCAGAACCGCGCCCAGGCGAAGCTCGCGCTGGTCCAGGCCCAGGGCGCCGAAAGCAACAGCTATCTGATGCTGATCTCCGCGATGGGCATCTCGCCGCTGTCGAAACCACGAATCGCGACGCTGCCCACGCATGCGCTACCCGCCACGATGAACGACTCGATCGAACAGATCGTGTCGTCCGCGATTGCGCGACGCCCCGACGTGTTGAGCGCGTACGCGGCCGAGCGGGTCAATCTCGCGAGGGTGAAAGCCGCCGAATCGGAGTTCATGCCGAAAGTGTTCGTATCGGCGTCCGGCGCGTACCACACCGGCAGCTCGTCGATCTCGGCGGTGCCGGCCATCGGTCAGCAATTGCCAACCGTGAACCTGAGCGGCGGGCACTACGGCGGCAGTGTGATCGTCGGCGTGACGATTCCGATTTACGACGGCGGGTTGCGTTCGGCGGTGCTCGCGCAGGCGCGCAACGACGCGGACAGCGCGACCACCCGCCTCGCCCGCAGCCGCGAGGAAGCGGTCCGGCAGATCGTCGCCGCGCAGAACACGCTGCAGACGAGTTTGAGCGCGCAGGCTGCCGCGAAAGAATTGCTCGCCGCCGCGCAGACCACGTACGACGCCGCGTTCGACGCGTATCGCCACGGCGTCGGCTCGGTCACCGACGCGCTGCTCGCGCAGAATCAACTGCTGGCGGCGAAGAATGCCGATGCGGATAGTTATAGCGGCGCGTTGTCGGCGGCCGCGGCGCTTGCACTGGCGACGGGGTCGGTCGATTCGATTCCGTCGCAGGGAAGTTGGTGATCGAATACGCGCGCTAAGTGCGTTCAGATGTGACGTGTCATGCAAACCCAAGCGCTTGCGCGATCAGCAACATGCCGACACCAAGCACCACGACGCCGATGACGTGTGCAACGCGCACGCCATCAGGCGCGAGGCGTTCGGCGCTTGTGGCCGCCGTGACGGCCGCCATCACACGCAGGTCCATCACACCACTCACGAGCAGGATCGCCGTGAAGCCGGCGCAGCAATAGCTGCAATGCAGACCGATGCTCACGCCATGCCGCCACGCTGAACGGGCGTCGACCGGCCGAGTCTGTGCGCACGTCGGCGCTTTACGGCAACAGGCAAGACGACGTGCTTTCCATCGGCTGAACTGAAGCGCGCCGCCGCTCAGCACGATCAGGCCGATGGCGAGCGGAACGCCTCGCGCCAACATCGGCCAGCGCATTTCAAGCGCCGTCAGCGCAGCGCCGAGCGCAAAGGCCGCGCATCCGCAAACGGTCCACACGAAGAAGTAGCCGATGCCCATCAGCGCGCTCAATCCACCTGCCAGCATCTCGTCAGCGAGACCAGCGCGACCAGCACGACCCACGCCGCCGGCCTCGCCAGTACCACGCACGTTGCGCCAATAACGCCACAACACCGGCGCGAACGACGGCAGCATCATCGCCACCATCATCACGGCCCACATGCCGACAAACGACGCCGCGGCGCGCGCCCAGGTTTGTCCGCACATCGGCCGCCACGCCATCGACATCGTCCAGCCGCCGGGCATCGGCATCGCGCCCATCTTCGACATGGACGCGCACCAGACGATCGTCACAGCCACGCTAGCGGCAAATAGCGCGGCAATGACGACAACGAAGACCCGCTCGCCGACCCGGACTCGCGTCAAGTGCCCGCGGCCGGTTGCACTCGCATAAGCCATACCCCACCTCAGCGCGTAGCGTACTCGTCATGCCGCTTCCACCAGACGCCCGTTTCGTTGCGCCCCTTCGGCGCGCGATCGAGCCACTGGTACATCCCCCAGATGCCATCCACACCGCGCGCGTAGGTGGAATACGTGTGATACACGACGCCATCCTCCAGCACGAACGCGCTCAGCCCCGGCCGGTCCTGCGTATAGGTCGCCGGATCGGTCCCGCACGTGGCCGCGAATTGCGCGACCGGCGCGGGCACCTGAGCCGCGTCCATGGCGTGTCCGCCGCGCTGGTAGTTGTATTCGACGCGCCCTTCACGCTGCTCCGCGTCGGTGAACGCAATGTTGAAGTCGAAATTGAAATCGCTGCCGAACGACGAGGCCCACGGAAACGTCCAGCCCATTCGCTGCCGATACCCCAGCAGCTTCGCGAGTGGCGCCCGCGATATCGCGGACAAGGTCACGTCGTGGTTCGCGAGGTGGACCACGAGTCCATCGAACCCATCCGCGATCGACGAGCACGACGGGCATCCCGCCTTGTAGTCCGGTCCGAACATGAAGTGGTAAACGAGCAGTTGCGAGCGTCCGCGAAACAGCTCGGCGAGCGATACGCTGCCCTGCTCGGTGTCGAACCGGTACGCCTTGTCGATGCGGACCCACGGTAAGGCCTGGCGCTGCCGGACCAGTTCGTCGCCCTGCCGCGTGAAGGCCTTCTCGGCGTCGAGCAATTCGAGCCGCGCGGCCAGCCATTGTTCACGGGTTCCAGTCGGATGCGTCGTCATCATGTTTCACTCCGTTAGGTATCCTGCGCCGTGGGTTCGGTCGCTCGGCGGCCGGTACGGCGTAGGGGTTGTCGGTCGTGCTAGATTAGTCGCGAGCAATCGTTCGATGGGAGTGACAAGTGTGGCGTGATTCGGATCGGCAATGGACTCGCTAGTCACGGCTGCAGCGCGCGCGCTCGCGGCGGGCGATCCGCTCGGCGCGCTGAATCATGTTGCGTTGCGAGACGACGCGCCCGCGCTCGCGCTGCGCGGCATCGCGATGGCGCAACTCGGCGACTTGCCGCGCGCCAGGCTGCTGGTGCGCGGCGCGGCACGCGCGTTCGGCGCGAAGGCGCCGCTGGCCCGCGCGCGCTGTGTGGTCGCCGAGGCCGAAATCGCGCTGGCGTCGCGCGATCTGAACTGGCCCGTGAAAGCGCTCGACGCCGCGCGCGTTCTGCTCGACGCGCACGGCGACCGACTGAACGCCGCCCATGCGCGCTACCTGCAAGTGCGGCGCCTGCTGCTGATCGGTCAGCTCGACGAAGCCGAACGCGCGCTCGCCGGACTCGACCCCACGCCCTTCCCGCCTTCGACACGCGCCGCCCACGAACTGATGGTGGCCGGCATCGCGCTGCGCCGGGTGCGGACCGCAACGGCGCGCGCCGCCTTTGCGAGCGCCGAACGCGCCGCGCGTCAAGCCGGTATTCCCACGCTGATCGCGGAGGTCGACCACGCGGCCCTCGCACTGACCGCACCCGCGGCGCGTCTGATCGAACGCGGCGAAGAGCGGCTCCTTCTGCTCGACGAAGTCGAAGCGCTGCTGGCCGCGTCGAACGTGCTGGTGGTGGACGCTTGCCGTCACGTCATACAAAGCGCAAAGACGACGATCCCGCTCGCCAGCCGCCCGGTGCTGTTCACGCTAGTGCGCGTGCTGGCCGAAGCATGGCCCGCCGACGTGCCGCGCGACACGCTCGTCGCTCGCGCATTCCGGGCAAAGCACGCGGACGAATCGCACCGCGCGCGCCTGCGGGTCGAAGTCGGACGGCTTCGTGCATTGCTAGGCACGCTGGCCGACGTGAATGCGACCAAGCGTGGCTTCGCGTTGGCGCCGCGCGAAGCCGCCACGGCCGTGGTGCTCGCGCGACCCGTGGACGAAGCGCACGCGGCGCTGCTCGCGTGCCTCGCCGACGGCGAATCGTGGGCAAGCTCCGCGCTCGCATTGGCGCTCGGCGCCAGCCAGCGCACCGTGCAGCGCACGCTGGATTCACTGGCCGCGGCCGGCAAGGTGCAGTCGATCGGACTCGGCCGGGCCCGCCGCTGGATGATGCCGCCCATCCCGGGATTCGCGACGGCTTTGTTACTCCCCTCGCTTTTTTCCAACGATTAGGATGGAAGCATGAACCGATCAGCCGCCAGAATCCTGCGTGAATATGGACCCTTTCCGGGCGTCGAGAGTGTGGGCGGCGTCACGTACGACGGTCAGCACGTCTGGCTCGCCGCCGGCAGCAAACTGACTTCGCTCGACCCGTCGAGCGGCGACACGCTGCGCTCGATCGACGTTGCCGCGCACGCGGGCACCGCTTTCGACGGTCAGCATCTGTTCCAGATCGCCGCCGACCGCATCCAGAAGATCGATCCGCAAACCGGCCAGGTGCTCGGCACGATTCCCGCACCCGGCGGCGCCGGCGCCGATTCGGGACTGGCGTGGGCGGAAGGCTCGTTGTGGGTCGGCCAGTATCGGGACCGCAAGATCCATCAGATCGATCCGCAGACCGGCGCGATTCTGCGCACCATCGAATCGAATCGTTTCGTGACCGGCGTAACCTGGGTCGAGGGTGACCTGTGGCACGCCACGTGGGAAGACGACGCCAGCGAGTTGCGGCGTATCGATCCCAACACCGGAGAAGTACTGGAGAGTCTTGAGTTGCCGACGGGCGTCGGCGTGTCGGGGCTCGAATCCGACGGCGCCGATCGTTTCTTCTGCGGCGGCGGTAATAGCGGAAAAGTGCGAGCGGTGCAGCGGCCTGGACGAGCGTCCGAGGACGAGAGCGGTGCCGGGGTTCCCGTCGACTCGACGCGTGAGTGAGCGAAACGCGCGGCGCCTGAACGGTCGCGCGATCGCCCGCGTCACATCATGTCTGCACGGCGGGGAACATAACCGACACGCTCAACCCTCGTCCGTCGTGACCCGCTTCCAGCGTGACTTCGGCGAGATGCGCCCGCGCGATTTCGCGCACGATGGACAGTCCCAGCCCGCTGCCCTCCTCACTGGACGCACGAAAGAACGGCTCGAACACGCGCTCGCGCAGTTCGACGCTGATGCCCGGCCCTTCGTCGGTGATCGTGACGACCCAGCGCGCGTCTTTCGCGGCGAGATTGAGCGCGACATGACCGCCTGACGGCGTATAGCGAATCGCGTTGTCCAGCAGATTGAACAGCAGCACCGACAGCAACGGCTCGTTGCCCATCACCTCGGCAGCTTCGTCGAGTTGCGCCGACAATTCGACGCCGCGCCGCTGCGCGAGCAACGCCAATTGCTCGATCGTGCCGGTTGCCACCGCGCGCAGATCGACGGGCACGCCCTGAAAGTCGGCATAGTCCGCGGCTTCCGCTTGCGCGAGCAACAGCAACTGATTCGTGAGCGCCACCAGCGAGAGATTGCTGCGATGCATCGCCAGCAACGTCTCCTTGATTTGCGTGAGATCGTCCTGACGGCGCGCGTATTGCAACTGCGTACCGAGCAGCGTGAGCGGCGTGCGCAACTGGTGCGCCGCGTCCGCGATAAAACGCCGCTGCATCGCGGTCTTACGCTCGATGATATCGAGGCACTGATTGAACGCGCTGACGATAGGGCGCAGTTCGTTGCGCAGCGGATCGGCCCGCACCCGCACCGATGCATTCGGCGCGCGCGCGAGCATGTCGTTGGCGAGCCGCATCAGCGGACGCAGTTCGAACGTGAGACCGACGCACACCAGCACCACCGCAATCGCGACGATGCCGGCGAAATGCAGCATCTGCGGTTGCCATAGCGCAGCGGCGGTAGCGTCGCGCTGCAGCAGCGTGCGTCCGACCGACACCACCACGTGTTTGATAGTGCCCGCGTCGTACATCGGACGGATCAGCGACACCGCGCGGATCGGATGACCGCTCACCGTCGCGTCGTACCAGAGCGGCGATTCGTCCGGCACGCGCAGCGGGAAATCCGATGTGCCCGCAATCGTCGCGCCGCCCACTTCGCGAATGCTGAAATAGACATGGTCGCCGGCCGGCGAGCTCAGAATCTCGATCGCGCTGGGCGATATCTCCGCGTGCAAATAGCCGTTGGTCCACTCGATGTCGCCCGCCATCACGCGCGCGGACGACAGCAGCGCTTCGTCCTGCAACAGCCGCGCGGTGCGCGCGGCGTTGTCGTGGGCGATCAGGCCGGCGGCGATCACGTAGACGGTCATGGGCAGCAGCAGCCATAGCAGCAGCCTGAGCCGCAGGCTATTCGTCATCGGCGCCGTCTTCCAGCAGATAGCCGAGACCGCGCAACGTGATGATCGTCGCGGTGCTCTTTTCGAGCTTCTTGCGCAGCCGCGAAACGTAGATTTCGATCGCGTCTTCGCTGGTCATCGCGTCGCCTTTGCTGAGCGAATCCGCCAGCATGGTCTTCGCGACGGTCTTCTTGGCGCGCAGTATCAGCGCTTCGAGCACCGCGTGTTCGCGCGGCGTCAGCGCCAGCGGTTCACCTTCCACCGCGAACTGGCAGCGGTCCATGTCGTAGGTGAGATTGCCGCATTTGAGTTTGTTCGAGCGCGAAGGCGCCTGGCGACGCGCCAGCACCTTCACGCGCGCGACCAGTTCGCGCGCGTCGAACGGCTTGACGATGTAGTCGTCCGCGCCGGCGCCGAGCAGCACCACTTTTTCATCGACGGCGCCGGTGGCCGTGAGGATCAGCACCGGCGTCGTGTCCTCGCGCTCGCGCATGCGGCGCAATACGCTTTTGCCCGACAGGTGCGGCAGATTCAGATCGAGCAGCACCACGTCGTAGGGGACGGCGCGCAGCGCGCTTTCCGCTGCTTCGCCGTCGCTGACACGGTCGAGCATGAAGCCGTCGTCGAGCAGAATACGCGCGAGCCAGTGCGCGAGCTGGTCATTGTCTTCTACGAGCAGTAGCCTCATTCCTTCCATCCCCAAAGCGTTCATGCGGTCTTGTATTGCTCCCGCGCCGGCGCAGAACGGTACAGGATCAGCGTGGCGACCACGCCGCACACGGCGGCGAACGACATCCACGCGCCCGGCGAAGCCTTATCGCCGGTAGTATGAATCAGCCACGTCGAGATTGCCGGCGTGAATCCGCCGATCACCGTGGCAAGGCTGTACGCCATCGAAAAGCCGGTGGTACGCACATGAGCCGGCATCAATTCCGTCAGCGCGACGACCATCGCGCCGTTGTACCACGCGTACAGCACCGACAGCCAGAGTTCGACCATCAACAGACGCTCGAACGACGGTTGCACAACCAGCCATTGCATGACCGGATAGGCGGTCAGAATCGCCAGCACCGTGCAGGCCAGCAGCACCGGGCGACGGCCGATGCGATCCGACACGGCGCCCGCGATCGGCAGCCAGATGAAGTTCGACACGCCGACGCACACCGTCACCAGCAGCGCATCGAGCGAGGACAGCTTGAGCACGACCTTGCCGAAAGTCGGCGTGTACGCGGTGATCAGATAGAACGACGCGGTCGTCATGATCACGAGGCCCATGCCGGCGAGAATCAGACGCGAGTGCTGCACCATCGACTTCGCGATTTCGCCCATGCTCGGACGATGCCGGCGCGCGGCGAATTCCTCGGTTTCCTGCAGCGAACGGCGCACGTAGAACAGGAACGGCACGATCATGCAGCCGACAATGAACGGAATGCGCCAGCCCCATGCGTTCATTTCCGAAGCCGGAACCAGGCGGTTCAACAGCACGCCGAGCGACGCCGCGAACACCACGGCGACCTGCTGGCTTGCCGACTGCCACGAGCAATAGAAGCCGCGATTGCCCTTGGTCGCGATTTCGGACAGATAGACCGACACGCCACCCAGTTCGACGCCCGCGGAAAAGCCTTGCAGCAAGCGCCCGAACAGCACGATAGCCGGCGCCAGCAAACCGATCGCCGCGTAACTCGGCACGAACGCGACGCACGCGGTGCCGATCGCCATCAGCGTCAACGACAGAATCAAACCCTTGCGGCGGCCGTGATGATCGATGTACGCGCCGAGCACCAGCGCGCCGACCGGACGCATCAGGAAACCCGCGCCGAACACGGACAGCGCCAGCATCAGCGACGCGAATTCGTTGCCGGTCGGAAAGAACGTGGCGGCAATCGCGGCCGCGTAGTACCCGTACACGGTGAAGTCGTACATCTCGAGAAAATTGCCGCTGGTGACGCGGAACACCGCTTTGACGCGCGATTCCCTCGCCTTGGGCGGTGCGTCGGCGGACGCGGTGGCGTCGATCGTGGAGGGTGATGTCATAGTGACCTCGGTGGTTGAGCCCGGCGTCGATCGTCGGGTTGATCTCGGTAGTGAGGGACGAACACGTCCTCGGCGGTCAGCGTGGCCGCCGGGTCCGGCTTCATGATTCAGGGAAATGCGATGGGATCAGCCGATCGTCATCACGGCTTTGCCTAATTGACTGCGCGACTCGAGCGCTTCGTGCGCCGCTTCGACGTCGTCGAATGTGTAGCGGCCGCTGATCTCGACTTTCAGCGTGCCGTCCTGCAGCGCGGCGAATATTTCGTCCGCGCGGCGCTGTACGGTCGCGCCATCGGCGAGGTGATCGGCAAGACGCGGGCGAGTCAGGAACAGCGAGCCCGCTTCGCCCAGTTCGATCGGATCGAGATCGTTCAGCGAGCCGGAGACCGAGCCGTAATTCACCACGAGGCCACGCGTGCGGGTCGCGCGGAAACTGTCGCGCAGCGTCGCGCGTCCTACCGCATCGAACACCACGTCGACGCCGCGGCCCTGGGTTGCTTCGCGCACGCGGTCGGCGAAACCGCCGTCGTCGTACAGCATCACGTGGTCCGCGCCGTGTGCACGGGCCACCTCGGCTTTCGCTTCGCTGCTCGTCGTGGCGTACACCGTGACGCCGCGCCGCTTCGCGAGTTGCACCAGCAACTGGCCGATGCCGCCCGACGCCGCATGCACGAGACACGTGCTGCCCGCACCGAGTCGCGCGACGTCTTCGAGCAGATAGTGCGCGGTCGAACCCTGGAAGATCGCGGCAGCGGCCAGATCGAACGGGATCGCGTCAGGAATGCGCGCGACACGCGCCGCCGGCACGACCGCATAGTCGGCGTACGCGCCCCACGAAATACACCATGCAACGCGGTCGCCGCGCTCGCACGAGGTGACGTTCGAACCGGTCTGAACGACCTCGCCCGCGCCTTCCATGCCGAGCGTAATCGGCAAGCGGACCGGATAGGTGCGCGACTCGCGGTATTTGCCCTGCCGCGTATGGACGTCCATGAAATTGATGCCGGCGCAACCCACCCGGATCAGCACCTCGTCCGGTCCCGGCGACGGAATCCCGATATCGACGCGGCGCAGCACTTCGGGACCGCCGTATTGCTCGATGCGAATGGCCTTCATATCTCGTGTTCCGTGCTCTTGAAGAAGATGATGCGGCTCAATGCGCCGCGACGGCGTTGACTTCGTCGGCGAACCGGTTGGTATAGGTTCGGCTCAGTTCGACGTGACGCGGCACGATCTCCGGGTTCACCGCGGCGAGCGCGCCGAGCACGGTCTGCGGTGCGCCGTCGGGCATCCTGCCGTCACGCGAAAACGACGGCATCGTCGCGGCAAGCGCCTGCCGGTACAGCGATTCGTTCGCGCCGACGAAATCGCGCGGCAGCACCGCCATGATCTGATCGGCGCTGTGCGTGGCGATAAACGCGAGCGAGCGCACCATGGCGCGCACCAACCGGCGGCTTTCGTCCGGATGAGCGGCGACCCACTTGCGCTGCGCGTACAGACAGGAACTGGCGTAGGGGCCGCCCAGCGCGAGCCGCGTGCCTTCGATACTGCGCATGTCCACGAGCACCTGCGCCGTGCCGGCAGCGAGCAGTTTCGACGCGGTGGGTTCCTCGACCATGACGGCATCGATCGATCCGTTCTTCATGGCGTCGGCGAAACTGTTGTCGGAACCCAGCGGCACGACCGTATAGGCATTCGCGGGCAGACCCGCGCGTTGCGCCAGATAGCGGCTCAGGAAATCGGTGGAGGCGCCGAAACCGGTTACGCCGAGCCGCCGGCCGCGCGCGTCGGCCATGCTTTGCATCGGCTTCGCCACTTTCGTCGACGCGAGTTCGGCGAGTCCCGCGGAACGTGCGAGCACAACGATCGCTTCGACTTCGAGGCCGCGGCTTTGCAGGTCGATCGTATGGTCGTAGAAGCCCACCGCGCCTTGCACGGCGCCGGCAATCAGTTCGGTCGCGGTATCGACGCCGGCGGGTTCGGACAGAATGTCGACGTCGAGCCCTTCGTCGCGGAAGTAGCCCAGCCGCGAAGCCAGCGTAACCGGCAGGTAGACGATCTTGGTGGCACCGCCCGTCATCAGCGTCAGCTTTTCCGCCTGGGCATAGGGCGTCCAGAGCAGGATCGCGCAGGCGGTCGAGGCGAGCGCCGTGAAGCGGGCGAACGGTGGCATGTCAAACGGTCTCCATATGCGGGCACTTGTCCGATGTTGACGGATCGTCTCGTGCCGCGCTTGCCGTGGAGTATAAAAAACCAACGCCTTCTGGCTGCTTTCCGTCGCGGGGAAATGTTGTGGGTGTTTACCCTCTGCGGGCGGGCGCGAAGGCGTTTGCGTTGGGTTTGCGTTGGAACGGGACGACGCGGTGGCGGGTGGTTCGTCTACTGCTCAACCGCCCTGCTCGCCCTGCCCGCCTTGTTTGACGCGCGCGAAGCGTTCGTCGAAGTCACGCGCAAGCGCGCCCACCGTCAACTCGCCGAACCGTGCAAGCAGCGCGGTCTCGGCCTCCTGCATGGTCCTGGACAAGCCGGCGTTGACGGCCTGTTCGACCAGACATTGCGGGTCGTCGTCCGTCAGGAGTTCGGAGAAAAGCGGCGGTTCGCCCACCGCGCGATAGACGTCTAGCAACGTGAGTTTGTCGAGGTCTTCGGCCAGCACCCAGCCGCCTCCGTGGCCCTTTTCAGAGCGCACGTAACCCTGATCCCGCAGACCCGCCAGCATTCTGCGCACCACCACGGCGTGAGTGCGCAGCATCTGCGCGATCGTTTCGGACGTCAGCGGACCGTCGTGCCGATCCATGTGAATCAGCACGTGCAGCATCCGCGAGAGCCGGCTGTCGGTTCTCATTGCTCACCTCGTTATCGCACCGCATCGCGTGGCATCAACTCACGCAACATTAAAAGTTGCAAGAAGTATAGCATCGCCCTATCATGCAACTCGTGATGTTTCATGAGATGCGAACGGACGCTCGAACCGGCTGGCGGAGCGGCGCACGCGCAACACGGGAGAGAAAACATGCAGAGCGAGCACGATGTGATCGTTGTGGGAGGGAGTTTCGCGGGGTTGTCGGCAGCGATGCAGTTGGCGCGCGCCAGGCGCCGTGTGCTGGTGGTCGACGCCGGCTTGCCGCGCAACCGGTTTGCTGCGCACGCGCACGGCTTCCTTGGCCAGGACGGCAAACCGCCGGCCGAGATCATCCGCGAGGCCGCGGCGCAACTCGCGTTGTACCCGACGGTTCAGATAGTCAAAGGCGAAGCCGTTGCGGCTGAACGGGTCGCGGATGGGTTTGAGGTCACGCTCGCAGGTGGTCGTATCGAGGCGGCTTCACGCCTCATTCTCGCGACCGGCGTGAAAGACGAATTGCCCGCCGTTCCGGGACTTCAGGCACGTTGGGGAATGACGGTCGTCCATTGTCCGTACTGTCATGGCTATGAAGTGCGGGATCGGCGTCTCGGCGTGCTGGCTAGTCACGCGTTGTCGATTCATCAGGCGCTGCTCGTTCCGGAGTGGGGGCCGACGACCTATTTCACGCAAGGCCACTTCGAACCTGAAGCGGAACAGATCGCGCATCTGGCCGCGCGGGACGTTCGGATCGAACGCTCGCCGGTCGTCGAACTGCTCGGCGATGCGCCCCATCTCGACGCGCTGAGACTCGCCGACGGACGCGTGATCCCGATCGACACGCTATTCGTCGCGCCGAAAACGCACATGACGAGCCCGCTCGCCGAGCAACTCGGTTGTGCTTTCGACGACGCGCCGCTCGGCCGCATCATTCGAGTGGATGGATTCAAGCGAACCACCGTCGACGGCGTCTATGCCGCGGGCGACGCCACCAACGCGATGACCAACGCGACGTTCGCTTCGGCGGCGGGTGCGATGGCGGGTGTGAGTGCGCATCAGTCGCTGGCTATGCCGCAGCACGCTAGCTAGCAAATCAGGCCGCATGGCGACGGTTTTGAATCGCGCAGGCGGCGACTTCTGCAACGCTCAGCCTTCAGCGCGAGCAGATCGTCACGGCTTGCGCGAGCGCATCTTGCTGCGCCGGGTTCTGGAAGAAGGCTTCGAGACTCGTGTGTTCTTCGTTCGCGACCTGTTGCAGGCATAGCCGGGTATTGGCGCGCGTGCTGTCCGGCGCGTAAATGATCGCCACGACGACGAGGACCATGGCGACCAGCCAGATCGTCGCGCCCAAGGCCCAGCGCAAGCCGCTTTCCGTTATCCACGATGGCGACGGCGTGCGTGGGCGCGTCGTTGCACTATGTGCCGTGCTGGTTTTCATTCGGCCTTCCTTTTTGATTAGCAAGACAACTATCTGGAATAGAAAAACCCTTCAGGAGAGGGCTTTTCTCACGTCATGCATGCCTGACACGGTCGACTCGAACAATTCCCGCCCGATCTTCGAGCGCAAGGTCCTGGCAATCTGCGCACTGGCCTCGGTGATGGGTCGATCCAGCGCCTTCCCTGCCTGCGTCGGATAAACGCCCCACTCCCTGGCGTCGGCTTCGCCCTGGCGACGCTCGACGAGTTCCTTGTCGCACAGGTTGTCGATCAGCCTCGTTGCAGTAGGCCGCGCGATGCCCAACAGGCTCGCCACCTCGCTGCTGAGCGAACCTGGCGATGCCAACACCACGCGCAATACAAAACCCTGCGCCGGCGTCAATCCGAACGGCGCGTACGCAGTGGTCCACTCACGCTCGGTAAGCCGGGCGAGTGCCGAAGAGTTGAAGTAAAGGCAGTGATCGAACATGGCTACATTAAATCGCAAATTGGTTAGCAAGACAACCACAATTTGTTTTTTGCCTAAGCCTGAGTGCTCTGCTCATTCCTCTTGACCCTCACGTAGCGTAAGGTTCTAACCTCCATCGTGAACCCTGACCGGAGGCTCGAATGCTGTTGAAAGTGGGTGAACTTGCGAGACGCAGCGGACTGACCGTCCGCACGCTGCACCACTACGACGCAATCGGCCTGCTGACGCCGTCGGCGCGCGCCGACAACGGCTATCGGCTGTACGACCGTCACGACATTGCCCGGCTCCATCAGATCCAGGCCATGCGTCGTTTTGGACTCGCGCTCGCCGAGATTCAGACCTATCTGGCTCAGCCTGAAACCCCGCTCACCGTGATTGTCGAGCGTCAGATCGCAATGCTCGACGGCCAGATTCAACAGGCCGCGCGATTGCGCGAACGCCTCGCGAATCTGCACGGCATGCTGCTCGACGGCAAGGAACCTGAGCTGAGCGAATGGCTTACCACGTTGGAGATGATGACCATGTACGACAAGTATTTTTCCGCCGACGAACTCGCTCGCCTGCCGATGTATCGCAATACACAGGCGCCGGACCCGGAATGGACGGCGCTGATCGGCGAGATCCGCGCGTTGATGGACAGCGGCGTGCCGCCCGAAAGCGAAGCGGCGCGCGCGTTGTCGAATCGCTGGATGACGATGCTGGTGCGCGACACGGGCGGCGACCCGCGCCTCGTCGCGAAGCTGAATCTGATGCACGACAACGAACCGTCGATGCAGGCGCACATCGGCATTTCGACCCAGTTGCGCGACTACGTGCTGCGCGCGTTCAGCGAGACGAAGATGCTGATCTACGAAAAGTACCTGACGCCCGACGAGATTCGCTTCATGCGCGCAAACTACGGCAAGCGCGCAATGGAATGGCCGCAGTTAATGGCCGACGTGCGCGACGCGCTCGACGCCGGCGCGGCACCCGAATCGCCACCCGCGCGCGAACTCGCCCGACGTTGGCTCGATCTGTTCCGTAGCTATGCGGGCGACGATCCCGAGACGCATTCGAGGCTCCGTCACGCGCTGCAAACCGAGCCCGGGTTGATGCTGGGTTCATGGGCGAATGAATCGATGCTCACGTTCATGCGCGCGGCCATGAAATTCAGCATGCAGCCGCGGTAAAGGCTGTAACGAACGGTGCGCGCCGGCGGGTTAGCTGCCTCGCAGCCCACCTGCTGATGACCGCAAGGCTGCCATGCGGCCCTGGGAACCGCTGCGGCGATCTCCTCGCCGGCGGCAAGATCCCAGCGCGGGCCGCGGGCTTGCCCGATGTGCCACTTCATTTCAGGGCTGCATCGTTGAACCCGCCCGCACTCACGCGGAAACGCTTGTGCCGCCCGATTCTTGCGCGCCGCCGGAGCGTGCCACGCCGCTCGAATCGCTATCCTCATCCATGCGCAGCAGCCGCCCCGCATTTGCGATCACGATGAACGTGCCGAGGTTATGCAGCAGTGCGATCCACACGGCGCCCAACGTGCCGGTCGCCGCGAGCACGATTACCGCGACGGTCCACGCCAGACCGATCGCCGCGTTGATCGTCGCGGTATGCAAACAGCGCCGCCCGAGCCGCACGCAGGTCGCAATGCGACGCAGGTCGTCGGTCAACAGAACGACATCGGCCGAGGCGACCGCGATGTCGATTCCGCGCTCGCCCATCGCCACGCTCGTCGGCCCGGCCTTGATCGCGAGCACGTCGTTCAGGCCATCGCCAACCACGAGCGGGTGATAGCCCTGCGCCATTTCCTGCACCACGTAGTCGAGTTTGTCGTGCGGCAACGCCTCCGCGACGACAATCTCGATACCGGTCTGCGCCGCCACTTTACGAGCGACGGCCTCGCGGTCGCCGGTCAGCAGCGTCTGACGCGTGAGTCCGAGTGCGCGCAAATCGTCGAGCGCGTGCTTCGCCTCCGCACGCAGCGCGTCGGCGAAACCGAACCATGCAAGCAGTCGACCGTTCAATGCCAGGCCGACGCAAGGGCCGTCGATCTCGCGCGGCGGCTCCGGCAAATCCTGCACGTAATCGGAGAGCAAACCGTGGCGACCCAACACGGCGACGCCGTCGACCGTATCCGCCACCACGCCGAGCCCGCGCAATTCGCGTGTATGTTCCAGCGGCGTTTCTTCGACGCCGGCACCAACGCCGAAACCGACACCCACTCCCACGCCGCCCCGGCCGGCCTCCGTCGCATAGCGAACCAGCGCGCGGCTCACCGGATGCGCGCTGCTGCCCCCCAGGCGCGCCGCCAGTTCGTGCACCTGTGCCGTATCGACGCCCGCTTGCAGCAACACACGTTCAACGCGCAATTCACCGTAAGTCAGCGTGCCGGTCTTATCGATTACCAGCGAATCGATCTGCGCGAACTTGTCGAGAAACGCGGCGCTTCTGAACAGAATGCCGTGGCGTGCACCGACCGCGATGCCGGCGATCGCCGTCGACGGCGCGGCGAGCACCAGCGCGCACGGACACGCGGCGACGATCACGGCCAGCATCGCCGATGCATTCGCCGACGTGAACCACACGATCGCCGCGATCAGCAACACGAGGCACAGATAGCCGCCCATGTACCGTTCGAGCATCTGCGTGATCGGCGGCTTGGCCTGCTCGGCGCGCTGCATCAGTTCGATGATCTTGCCGAGCGTCGACTGTTTGCCCGCGTGCAGCACTTCGATTCGCAGCGGACCGTCGAGATTCATCGCGCCGCCGAACACCGCTGCACCCGTGTCGACATCGAGCGGCACCGACTCGCCGGTGATCGTCGCATTGTCGACGCTCGATTGCCCGTACAGCACCACGCCGTCGGCGGGGATACGCTCGCCGGCCGCGACTTCGATCCGGTCGCCGGCTTGCAACGCTTCATACGGCACTTCTTCGAGCGAGCCGTCCGCGCTAACGCGCCGCACCTTGCCCGACGTCAAGCGGCCGAGCGCGCGGATCGCTTCCTGCGAGCCGAGCACGCTGCGTTCTTCGAGCGCGTGGCCGAAGGTCATCACGATCGGCAGCAAAGCCGCGGTGGCCATGTCGCCGACTGCCCAGGCCGCCAGCATCGCGAGTGCGATCAGGCGGTCGGTCACGCCGTGCAGACTCGGCGACTTGAGGCTGTGCCACGCCCCCGCAAACACCGGACCGGCGACGATCAGCGACGCCAGTCCCGCGAGCACCTGGGACAGCGCTTCATCGGCGGGCGCGAACGCGTGCCAGGCGGTCGACAGTATCAGCAGGCCGCCGGCGAGAAGCGCCAAGGCGATTTGCCGCGTTACCGTGCGTTGCTCGGAGGCTGAGAGTGGAATGGACGGCGCGGAAGCTGGGCGATGTGGGGCGTGTGCCGCGTGCGAGTGCTCTGTGTGCGCGTGTTCTGTGTGCGAATGCTCTGTGTGCGAATGCTCCACGTCCGCATGTCCATCACGTCCGTCATGCCCCTCCCCGCCCCTCACAGGTCCAATACTCGCGCTCATTTCGCGTTCCCCGGCAGAATCAGGTTGGACGTGTTGTGCGGATCGACCGTCGTCACGCTGGCCGCTTTCGCGAGAATCGACTGCACGCGATCCCGATACACGCGCGCCAGCAGACCCGGATCGCTATTGCTGCGCACCGGCTCTTCCAGTTGCTGAATGGTCAAGGTTTTCGCCCGCGCCGTCGCCACCCGTTCGACCGCGCTCGCCTGCGCGTTCTGCACGATCCGGTCGGCGTCCTGCTCCGAATCCTGACGGATCTTCTCCGCGGCGGTGCGCGCTTCGGCCATGCTGCGCTCGGCCACCTGCAACGACGTCAGCACCGAATTGAACGCACCGACCGCTGCAGCGGGAAACGCCGCCTCGACGTCGACACGCGCCACTTCGACACCGAGCCCCGCATGCTGCGCATCGAGTTGCCGCAGACGCCGCTCCACCTCCTGCGCGAGATCGCCGCGCAAGCGTTCGCGCTTCACGGCGAGTTGCTGATCCGCCGACAACAACTCCGGCCGCGCGACCAGAATCGCATCCAGATTCCGCTTCGCCACGACGGCCGCAGCGGACGCCGACACGATCCGTTCGAGCGCGGCATCGAGCCGGTCTTTTTGCAGCACGTACGCGTACGCGTCGACGACGCGGTAGTAAAGCGTGGCGCGCAACTGCAAAACGCCGTTGTCGCCGGTGAGCAGATAACCCGAGCCGGCGAGCGCATCGGACAACAACGTGCCGGGCGCGGGCGCACCTTCCGGAGCGGCGTTCTCGTCCGACACAGCGGGTATGCCGCCGGGCGGCACATCCGTCGGGCCGGCCGCGCCGCTATCCGCATCGGGCAAACCTTGCGACAGGGACGACGCGTCCGGCAAGCGGGCATCCGCATCGCGCGCGCGCGGGTCGCGTTCGAGCGATTGAATGCGCTGCTCCAATACGCGCGCGCTGCCCGGCACCAGCAACGTGGTCTCGAACGGACGCGGCCACGCGATCAGCAAGCCCGCGTCCTGCGTGCGGACAAACGCGCCGAAGCGCAGCACAACCGCGCGGCTATCCGGCGGAATACGCTGGATGTTCGAGCTTGCCCACGCGCACGCGGCCAGCACCGCCACGGCCGCGACGAACCAGAACGACAGGCGGACCGCCTGTGCGCCGGGTCCGAGCGGCGGCAAGCCGGCGTCGGTGCTCATCGCGAGGCCCTGGTTTTTTTCGCCGACGGCGCGGCCGCCGCACCTGCGCCGCTCGAGTCCTGCGGCCCCTGCACCAACGCCTGGAACGGCGCGGCGTCGGTGCGCAAGATCAGGTTCGTGTTGGCGCTGACCACAGTGTCGAGCGTGTCGAGCGAGCGCAGCATCGTGTAAAGCCGGGGATTGCCCGCGTACGTGGCGCCATAGATCGCGGCGGCGTCCTGACGCGATTGCGCTTCGATCTGCGCGGCCTTCACGTTGGCATCGGCCACCGCGAGGCGGGCGTCGCGGTCGGCATCCGAACGGATTTGCGCGGCCTCGCGATTGCCGTCAGCGGTGCGCTGCGCGGCGACCGTCTCGCGCTCCGCGCTCATCCGGCTGACCGTGGCCGCGAGTGTCACGGCGGGCAACGTCAGCCGCTCAAGGCCCACTTGCACGACGTGTACGCCGTAGGCCGAGTAAAGCTGCGCGTCGATCTGCGTGCGCAACGCGTCTTCAAACGCGGCAACGCGAACCCGCGACGGATCGGTATTGACCAGCGACGCCAGGTCGAATCCCGCCGACGTGGTCTGCAACGACGAGCCGAGCAACGAGCGAATCTGTTGCGCGGCCTCGTCGGGCCGGTTGCCCACGGCGCGCACGAAACGGCGCACGTCGTTCGGATCGGCGGCGACGCGCCACGCCACGTAGGCCTGCACGATGATCCGCAAGCCGTCGCGCGTACCGACGTCCTGCAAACCGCTCGATGTCGTATGCAGGCGCAGGTCGACCGGCACGGCCGCTTCAATCGGCGCAGGCAGGCGCCACGCGAGTCCGGGTTCGAGCAGCACGCGCACCGGTTGCCCGAAACGCGTAATCACCGACGCCTCGCCCGCCCGCACGGAAATGAAGCTCGCCACCGCGATCGCAATCGCGACGCACAGCAACGCGAGCAGCACGCGCAGATAGAACGGGCCACCCCGTTTGCTTTGCGCGTCACCGTGATCGCCATGGTGGTGATGGTGATGCCCGTGACCATCCGCATGCGAATGCAACAAACTCATGAATTCACCTTGAAAACAGCCTCGCCGGCATGGGGCGCGTGCCTCAGTTGCCGCGAGGGAGGCCGGCGAGATCGCCGGCCGTGAAAGTGCGCAGATCGAGCGTCGCGCGATGATCGGCGACGAGCCGGTCGTCGATCACGGTAATGCGCGCGTTCTGCAAGCCCTGTTGCAATTTGGCCAGGTAGTACTCGAACGTGAAAGCCGGACCACCCAGGCGATACGCCACGGCTTCCGCCGAGAAATCGGTTTGTTGCACCCGCGCCGACGCCAGCGTGTCGCCTGCCCGCGCGCTCGCTTTCGCGACCTGGATCAGCGCCTGCTGCTGCGCGGTGCCGAGCACCTGCGCGGCAAATCCGTGTGCCTGCGCGACGCTGGCCTGCGCGCGGATCTGCGCGGCCTGCACGTCGTGATAGGCCGCAGCCGCGCCTGCCGGCGGATGGACACTTTCGATCACGACCGCGACCACATCGATGCCGCTGCCGAGCCGGTCGAGTTGCGACTGAACGGCGTTGCGCACCGTTTCCGCCATTACGGTCTGGCTGGTTTCGAGCAGCGACGCCAGCGTATGCGACGCGAGGTAATGCATCACCTCGCGATTGGCGATCGACCGTACGGTGCTCTCCGGATCGACCGAGCGATACAGCGCGGCGCGCGCGGCCGCGTCGCTCAAACCGATGCGGTAATCGAGCCGCACGTCGGCGTTGACGATCTGGAAGCTCTGCTGATCGCCGCTCGCGCCGGCGATCACCTGACTCGTTTCCCACGGGTGCTGCGCGTCCCAGAGACGATTCAATTGCTCGGGCGTAGGACCGTCAGCCGCGGCAGCGGGCGCCGCGACGCTGCTGTCGTCCGCGCCGCCGGACACGATCAGTTGATGCACGGCGCCGTTGTCGACCACGCGCGTCTTGCCGAACGGCCAGGGCAAGCCGGCATGCAAGCCCGGCGACCAGACCTCGACCGGTGCGCCGAATCGTTCATACACCGCGCGCTGAGCCGGGTTCAACACGACGACCGACGTCAGCAACCAGGCGCAAACCGCCATAGCCGCGATCGTGGCGGGCAGCAGGCGCACGAAACTGCGCAGTACCCAGTTCTGCCGCAGATCGATGCCGTAGCGGTCGTGCAATTCGGCGCCGAACGACGCCAGCGGCGAGCGGCCAAAACGCAATAGCCCGGCTAGCAGGCTGGCTGGCACATGCGTCGCGCGGTCGACCGCACGCGGCATGAAAAGCCACAGCAACAGCATGCGCAACGCCATCTCGACGGCAATCGCCGCGCACAGCACGGCGGCAGCCCGCACGACCAGATCGAGCGCCCTGTGCGCGTAAATAAACCATGCCGCCGACAACGCCGCCGCGAGCGCGCACAGCAGCAACACGCGCAACATGCCGGCCAGCGACACCGCGCGCGACGCGCCCGGCCGCTCGGCGGCATGCGCGTAAAAACGTTCGGCGACGAGGGTGAGAAACGCGAGCGCCAGCGCCGCCGCGCCGCTGACGATCACGAGCGACGGCGAGACCATCGCGTGAATCAGTATCGCGGGGGCGACGGGCTTCAACGCCGTCAGCGCGAGCGCCACGGCCAGACAGCAAGCGGCAAGAACGCACCACGGTTGCCAGCGAAGCTGACGCAGCATGCCGGTGAAAGAAGGCGTGTCGGCGTCGTGCCAGACGAATTGCCGGAGGTACCTGACGCCGCGCTTCCAGGCCGGTCCTTCGACGGGCGCCGCCGCTCGGCGTGGTGGCAGCAGCCGCCAGATCGCGACGACGACTACGTTGACAAAGGCGCTCGCCAGCACGGCACACCAGCGAGGATCGACCGGCAAGCGTTTCGTCAGGCTCAACGCACCGAGCACGGCAGCGAATGCCGCCGCGACCCAGCCGAGCAGCGCGACGTCGTTACGTTCGGCCAGCCGCGCACGCATGTCGCTGTCTTCGCGTCCAGCCTGATCCGACATCTGCAATCCTTACCAATGAGTTACAAACCGGATGACGTACTGCCTCTCCGAACCAGACCGCTCTGCACCGCGAGCCGCAATTTAACGTGCCGGTAGAGGAAACTCAAGGACGGTCCTCTACGGGCACGCAACGTTCGATCGACTCCGGCGTCAGCCCCAGATGGTCCCGCAACCCCACCCAGCCTTCCTGCGTGATCTGCACGGCCCGCGAGGTATTGGCACGCCGCAACCAGCCCTTCGCGCACAACAGATCGAGAAACCCCACGCCGAGCGGACCGGCCAAATGATGCTGGCGCTCCGACCAGTCGAGACATTGACGCGCAATGCCGTGCCGGCCCGGCTTCACTGTGGCGATATCGAGTCCCAGCTTGCCAAACCATGCCGCGCCGGCCGGCGTGACCTCGAACCGTTTGTCGTCCGCGGCGGAAAGAAAACCGCGCTGCATCAGATGCTGCGTAATCGCCACACCGGCCTGGCCCGCCAGATGGTCGTAGCAGCAGCGCGCAAAACGCAACTTGCCCGCTTCGCGGCCGAGCGATTTGCGACGTACAACCCGTTGCGTGCCGATCGACGCGAGACTTTCAAGCGCCACGGCGACATGCGGATTCGCGAGCCGGTAGTAACGGTGACGCCCTTGCTTTTCCACGGCGAGCAGGCCGCCGTCGAGCAGCTTCGCCAGATGGCTGCTGGCCGTCTGCGCCGTGACGCCGGCCGCATAAGCAAGTTCGCCGGCGGGAAGCGCGCGGCCGTCGACCAATGCCATCAGCATCGTGGCGCGCGCGGCGTCGGCGATCAGAAAAGCGGTGGCGGACAGATTGGGCTGGGCATGCATGACGGTCTCCGGTTGTCGGATCAAGCATAGCGCGACGACATAGTCGCACGTTTCGATGCGTATCGAAGCATCCGGCCAACAATAGCGGGGATATTAATAGAAGACGCCTGCGGCCGCGCTTTCGCTCGCCAATTAGAAAGTTATCCCTTCTCCGTTATGCCGTGCCGGGAATGATGGGTCGAATGCTATTGAGTACAAGCGAGTACGAGCAAGTACATGCGGCATTACATCGAGCTTTCTTCTGCGCCTTTCGCCAATGTTCTGAATCAGCCAATACGCTTCTTTCCCGCGCCGGAACCCGTTAAGCTTCACACCTCATTGCTTTTTGACGCCACACCGCCTTCTTTTCGACCCATCATTTATTTTCATTCCAACCGTATGAAAAAGTCTTTACTCGCCGTCGCACTGTCCAGCGTCTTCACGATGTCCGCGCATGCGCAAAGCAGCGTCACGCTATACGGGCTCATCGATACGGGCCTCGTCTATACGAACAATCAACTCGGTCATAGCAACTGGCAGCAAGTGACCGGTTCGACGCAGAACACGGTGTTCGGCCTCAAGGGCTCGGAAGATCTCGGCGGCGGCTTGCATGCGATCTTCAAACTGGAGCAAGGCTTCCTGCTGAACAACGGCGCCCAGGCTTTCTCCGGCGACGGCTTCGGCTCCCAGGCATGGGTTGGTCTGCAAAGCGATCCGTACGGCACGCTGACATTCGGCCGCCAGTTCGACGTGATGAACGACCTGGTGGGACCGCTCACGGCGGAGTTCAATACGTGGGGCGGCAGCATGGCCGGGCATCCGTTCGAGAACGACAACCTCGCGGCAAACTCGGTCGTCATCAACAATTCGGTCAAATACGCGAGCCCGACTTATCGCGGCGTCACGTTCGAAACCATGTACTCGTTCAGCAACAAGGCCGGCGACTTCGCGAACAACCGTTCGTACGGATTCGGCCTCTCGTATGCGATGGGTCCCGTGAATCTGGCCGCCGGCTACCTGCAATTCAATAATGCCGGCAACGGCAGCGGCGCGACGACCGCGAGCGATACGAGCGCGAACTTCCTCGCGCAACGGCAGCGCATCTGGTCGCTCGGCGGTAACTACACGTTCGGGCCGGCCACCGTCGGGCTGGTCTGGAGCCATACGCAGATCGACAACGCGTCGGGCGTGTTCTCGTTCGGCACCGGCAGCTATCTGGGCGCGAACGACGCCTCCGCCGGCAGCCTCGCCGGGTCGCTGCGCATGGACAACTATGAAGTGAACGCGAAATACGCGCTCACACCGGCGTTGACTGTGTCCGGCGAATACACCTACACGCGCGGCGCGTATAACGGCTCGTCGCCGGGCTGGAACACCGCCATGCTGCAGACCGATTACGCGCTCAGCAAGCGCACGGACTTCTATCTGGAGGGCGTCTACCAGAACGTGCATGGTGCGCCGGCCGACTCCGTGCTCTCGCACGCAATGATCAACACGCTGTCGCCGTCGTCGACGAACTCGCAGGTGGCGGTCACGGTCGGGATGCGTCACGCGTTCTAAGCGGCTGTTCACGCGCAGGCGGTAAAGCGGTTGCCGGGTTTCGGCCTGGCAGCCGTTTTCACTGCATCACACTGACTGAAATTGCTTCGGTATTTCCGAACTGTCACTTCGCAATTAGCAGGTTTATCCGATTCGTCGCATCACGCAGACTGAGGTTCATCACCACAGCGGACACCGTCCGCGAAAGGAACCCGATCATGCGAACCTATCCCCGTAACAGCCCTCAAGCCGCAGCCCGTATCGTCGCGCTCGCCCTCACCGCCGACGGCCACGTCTGCAGTTCGGAGGAGCGCGCCCTCGACAGGCTCGATATAGCCGGTCAACTCGGCCTCGCCCCGGCGCAATTCGCGCAGATCGTTCAGGCGATGTGTGAAGACCACTCCGGCGCACAGACGTCGCTCGCGCCCACGGTCGGCCCGCTCGACGAACCCATGCTCACCGAGCTGATCGCCGAAATCGACGACCCCAAGCTGCGTGCCAAGGTGATCCGCCTGTGTATTGCCGTCACGATCGCGGACAACCACCTGGCGGATGGCGAAATCGCCTTGCTCGCCGCCATTCTCAACGCGTGGGGGCCGCAACCCAACCCGCTGCTGAGCCGGCACGGCGCGCTGCTGCGCGCGCCGCGCGCTTACGAACGCACGGCGGCCAGCACCTGAGAGGCGAGCGCATGATGTTGCCCGCGCCGCGACCGGATCGCGTGGATCTCTTCGACCACGCCTTCCGCGCGGCCGAGCCAGCGCACGCCGCGCAGCAGCGTCAGGTCTTCAGCGCCCAGTTCCGCGAGTGGGAACACGCCGAGCCCGCGCGCCGCGAACACCGCCATCAACGCGCTGTCCTCGAATTCGCCGACGACGCGCGGCCGGATGCCGGCCGCCTCAAACCAGCGGTCGAGCCGCGCGCGCAACGCCGCGTGCCGCGTGGGCAGCAGCACGGGGATCTCCGCGAGACACTGCGGAAAGCCCGCGCGCGTGGCTTTGCGCACGATTTCCGCGGGACCATACCAATCGACCGGCGAGCCGACGAGACGCTGACTGAACACCCGCAGGTCGGTGTCATGCGGCGCGGGCTGGCACGCGAGCACGAGATCGAGCCGATGCAGCGCGAGCTCCGACAGCAGTTGCGAATGCTCGCCCTCGTGACAGAGCAGCCTGAGCGACGGCGTGCCCAGCACCGGCGCGAGGAGCGCGTGCGCCGCGAGCTTGGAAATGCCGTCGGAGAGGCCGACCGCCAGCCGCGCCACGCCTTCGCCGCCGGGCTCGCGCATTTCGTCGAGTAAAGCTTCGCCGATCTGGAAGATCTGCTCGGCGCGATTGAAGGCCGTTTCGCCGGCCTCGGTCATCGTGACGCCGCGCCCGGCCGGTTTCAGCAACTGGCGGCCGATCGATTTTTCCAGTTCGCGCACCTGCGCGCTGATGGTCTGGACGGCCATGTCGAGGTGCTCGGCCGCGCGCGCAAAGCCGCCCTCCTTCACGACGATCCAGAAATAGTAGAGGTGACGGTAGTTGAGCATGTCGGAAACACTTCGTAAAAACCGATGTATCGATCAGTTTATCACTGATTTATCCGAACCTCGATAACGGCGAAGATAGCTCTACCGCAACGTTTGACGCCTCCATTTTCTGACGACTCCCATGGACACTTTGCTCGTACTCTTCGCCGATCCCGCCGCATGGGCCGCGCTCCTCACGCTGGTGGTGATGGAAATCGTGCTCGGCATCGACAATCTGATCTTCATCTCGATCCTTAGCAACAAGCTGCCCGAAGCGCAACGCGCCCGCACCCAGCGGATCGGCATCATGCTCGCGCTCGTGTTGCGACTCGCTTTGCTCGGCACGGTGGCGTGGATCGCGCAATTGACCGCACCCGCGTTTGCGCTGTTCGGCCATGCGTTCTCATGGCGCGATCTGATTCTGCTCGCCGGCGGCCTGTTCCTCGTCTGGAAGGCGACCGGCGAAATCCGGCACCACGTCACTCACGAGGACGACGTCAGCGGCAAAGCGAGTTCGACGATCCAGTTGACCGCGGCGGCTGCGATCGGCCAGATCCTCGTGCTCGACATCGTGTTCTCGGTGGACAGCATCATCACCGCGGTCGGCATGACCGAACACATGCCGATCATGTTTATCGCGGTGATTGCCGCCGTCATGGTGATGTTGTTCGCTGCACAGCCGCTGTCGCGCTTTATCGAGCGTAATCCGACCATCGTGATGCTGGCGCTCAGCTTCCTGCTCGTGATCGGTATGACGCTGATCGCCGAAGGTTTCGGCTCCCACGTGCCGAAGGCTTATATCTACGTGGCGATGGCGTTCTCCGCGTTCGTCGAAGGGATGAACATGATGGTGCGCCGGGCGAAATCGAAGCAGATCGCCAGCAGCAGCGAATGATCGACCGCGTGAACCTGAGCGTTCTATGTTTTTGTACTCTTGAGGAGCGACACCATGAAATGCCCCGTCTGCAAAACCACCGACCTGCTGATGACCGAGCGCCGCTCGATCGAAATCGACTACTGCCCGGACTGCCGGGGCGTCTGGCTCGACCGCGGTGAACTCGACAAACTGATTGCGCAGGACGACGCGAATCTCGATGCGCCCGCAACGGTACGCGCGGGCCGGGACGACTATCGCGAGCGCGACAGGGATCACGCGTACGACAGCCATCGCGGGCGCGACGAGCATCGTACGGGGTATCGGGGATACAAGAAAAAGCGCTCGATCTTCGACGTGTTCGATTTCGATTGAGCGTGGGGTTCGGGGTTGCGCGTTACACGGCACGGTTGCGACGCAGCGGGCGGTGCGATGCAACGCCGCAAGCGCAATCAGCGTGCTTTACCGCGAGCGCTCTTACCGGCGCTCGCTGCGCGAGGCGCGTCTTTACCCGCGGGCAGGCCACCGTTCATCTGCTCCATCCACGACAACGCGTCGACGTAAGCGAGAAACTGCTTGAGATAGCCCGGCGACAACTCGCGCATCAGCGAAAGCGAACGATGCACCAGGCTGCTCGAATTGAGCGGTCCGGCGTTACCAGGCACTTGCTCCAACGACTGGCGTAGCTGTTTCTCGGTCCGAACCTTCGACCAGATTTCCCTGAAGTGATCGAGCGCCGCCAGTTCCGGATACGACGCGGCGGTAGGCAGACCGTGGGCGACGACGCGTTGCTCGCCTTCCGTTGGCGCCTGACTGACGATGTGCCCGGTCAATTCGGCGAGCGCGCTTCGAGCGGGACGGTCAGCGGCCGCAGTGCCGCTTTCGGCTGATGAAGTTTCGGCCCGCTGTAAATCCGCGGCATAGGCTTCGATCAACATCGCCAGCTTCGCGTCCAGGATACGCCGCGCCGCGCCATTATGATTAGCCGCGCGACGTGCCAGCGCGTCGATGAAATGGAAGCGGATCGGGTCGAAGCGACCGGCGTGGCACGCGCGCCATGCGTCGAGCGCGGCGCTTGCCTCGCTCACCGCGTTCACCACGCCGCTCCCCCCTTCTCGCTCACTCACGCGCCTTCCCCGCCGCATTCGCCGGCCCCGGCACCGGCGCGATTTCCACCCGCCGGTTCTTCGCCCGCCCCTGATCGTCCGCGTTCGAACCCACCGGCTGCTGCGAACCGAACGCCGCCGCGAAGACCGAAGCCGCCGGCACGCCGTCATCGATCAGTGCCCGCGTCACTGTCAGCGCGCGCTGCGCCGACAGTTCCCAGTTGTCCGCAAAGCGACGGTTCGCCTCGCGCACCTGCCGGTCGTCGGTAAAACCGCTCACCATCAGAATTTCGTCGCGGGCATGCAGATACGCCGTGAGCGGCCCGGCCAGGCTCTTCAACAACTCGCGGCCTTCGGGCTGCAACTGGTCGGAGTTCAGCGCGAACAACACATTGCCGCTAATGCCGATACGTCCGTTGACCAGTGTCACGCGGCCCGCCGCCAGCGGACCCGCGAGCGCCTGCTCGAGCGTCTTGCGGCGCTGCGTTTCCACCTGACGCTGCTTGACCTCCTGCTCCAGCTTGGTCGACAGTTCGAGTTGCACGCCGATGACGCCCACCAGGATCAGCACGAACGCGCCCAGCAGCACCGACATCAAATCGCCGAAAACCGGCCAGATCGGCGCGGTGGTCTCTACGCCGCCGTCGATTTCCTCGCTCATGCGGCGTCAGCTCCGGCCGAAGCGCGCTGCCCGGCGAGGTGCTGCAGATCCTCGACGATCTGCTTCTGCGACATCACGCTCAGGTCGACAACTTCCCGCGCCTGCGCCACGTAATACGCCAACTGTTCGTCACTGCGTGCGAGCGACTTGTCGAGCGCGGCTTCGATCCGCTCCAGATGCGTGACCAGCTTGTCGTTCGATTCGCCGAACACCTGCACGGCGCTGCCGAACGCTTCGCCGAGGCTCGCCACTTCGACGGCGCTGCCGGTCACCTGCGCGGCGATCTCGCCGAGCTTGCCGGTTTCGAGTTCGACCTTGTCGGTGAAGCGCGTGCCCACCCGCTCCAGCAGATCCGCCGACGTCGCGACCAGCGCGTCGACGGCCGTACGCTGTTCGGTGGACGCGTGATTCACGGCATCGAGCAGCGTCTCCAGCGTTTCGAGCAAGCGCGCGCGCTCCTGCAACATCGCGGTATCGCGGACCATGCTGTCGGACAGTTTCTGCCGCAATTCGGCGACGACTTCAGCCGCGGCCTTCGGCGCTTCCGACGCAGCCTGCACCAGTTGCCCGATCTCGGCGATCGTCTCGCTCGCGTACGCCTGCGTCTGAGCCGACATGTCGCGCGCGGTTTGCTCCAGCGTCGCACAGATTTCCTGCTGACGGGTCGCGGTACGCTCGCCGGCTTGCTCCCACTTCTCGCTCAATGCGACGGCCATCGAATCGAGTTTTCCGGTCCATGCGGCCAGCCGTTGTTCATCTTGCGCCGCCAGTTCTGTGCGCAGATTCGCGGCGGCTTTGGGGGCTTCCGCAGCGGCGTCCACGAGACGGCCGATTTCGGCGATCGTTGCGCTCGCATGCGTTTGCGTTTGCGCCGCGATATCGCGCGCGGTTTGTTCCAGCGTCGCGCAGATTTCCTGCTGACGGCTCGCGGTGCGTTCGCCGGTTTGCTCCCACTTCTCATTCAACGCAGTCGCCATCGAACCGAGTTGTTCAGTCCATGCGGCCAGCCGCTGTTCATCTTGTGCCGCCAGTTCCGCGCGCAGATTCGCAGCGGCTTTGGGAGCTTCCGCGGCGGCATCCACGAGACGGCCGATCTCGGCGATCGTTGCGCTCGCATGCGTTTGCGTTTGCGCCGCGATATCGCGCGCGGTTTGTTCCAGCGTCGTGCAGATTTGCTGCTGACGGCTCGCCGTGCGTTCGCCCGTCTGCTCCCACGTCTCGTTCAACGCAACGGCCATCGAGCCGAGTTGTTCGGTCCAGGCCGCCAGCCGCTGTTCGTCCCGCGCGCCCAGCGCCGTCTGCAGATTCGCGTGCGACTCGCCGACATTGGCGAGCAACGACACCGAATGCTGCTCGAAACTCGCCGCAGCGGCCGCCAACGCTTGCCGATTGTTGTCCGCGAGCGTCTCGCCGACACGCTCCTGCCGCGACAACGCGTCGTTCCACGCCTGCGACACGCCCTGCGCGGTGGCATCCAGCCGCGCGGACACGCCGTCGAGCAGACCGGCCGAGCGTTGCTCGAACGTTTCCGTGAAGCGATCTAGCGTTGCTCGCAGATGTTCCGTCTGTTCCTCGCTCGAACGCTGATGGCCAGCCAGCGCCTTGTTCCAGATATCGGCCACGTTCACGGCCGTCGTTTCAAAACCGCTCGACAACCCGTCCAGTTGCCGCTGCACGGCGTGCGAAACGCTATCGTGCAACGCGGTGGTTTCGCGCGCGAGACCGGCCATGGTTGCTTCCATCACCGGCTGCAACGCCGCGCCGGCCGCGCGCGTGCTGTCGGCAACACTCTCCTTCAACGATTGCTCGACAGACGCGGCCAGCCGCGTATAAGCAGCCTCGGCTTTGCCATGAAACGCCTCCTGACTGGCCACCTGGCGCTCGTTCAACGCGAGGCTCTGCTGTTCGATGGCCGACATCATCGACTGCAAGCGGTCGACCAGTGCGGGCATTACATCGGCTTGCCGTTGCAGCAGCCGGAAACTCTCGTCGCGCTGATGAGCCTGCGAATAGACGCGCAAGCTGGTCGCGATCTTCAGGTCGAGCGCTTGCGCCGCCTGCAACCGCTCGCGACGGCACAGCGCGGCCAGCAGCCCGAGCATCGCGGAGGTGGACACGCCCGCGATCGACGTGCCGAATGCGAATCCCAGACCCTTGACCGGCGCGGCCAGCGAAGCGCGGATCGCTTGCAGATCGGTCGAGCTTTCCAGCGCCATGCCGGTGCCGCGCAAGGTCGCGACCATGCCGAGCAGCGTGCCGAGCATGCCCAGCAACACCAGCAGGCCGACCAGATACGGTGCGAGCGCGGGGCCGGGCAAGGCGACTCGCTCACCTTCGACACGCAAACGCGCCGCGTTGCGCAAGCTCGGATGCAACGCGTCGAGCCAGCCGCCCAGACTCGACGGCGGTCCGGACAAGTCCGCGACGGCGCGCGTCAACGTGCCGGTCGCCTGGTTGTAACGATGCAGTTCGAGCGAGCCCGCCAGATAGCACACGCCAATCAACAAGGTGACGGCCAGCGCCAGCGGGTTCGAGCCGAGGTAACCCACGGCGATCCAGCACACGGCGGCCAGACCGGCCAGAAACACAACGAGGTCAATACGATATCTGGACATAGTGTCCCAGTTAGCTGGTGCGAAGAGCCGCGAGCAACCCTTCGACCGGTTGAAAACGAACGTCCAGTTCAGCAAGCAACACGCTCTGCATGTCCTTGCGGAACACGTCCAGCCATGCGCCGGGCGTTACCGCCGCGGCGTCGTCCGAGGCAACGGCGGCGGCCAGCGTCGCCTGCTCCGCCGCGCGCAGGCGCTCGAAGTGCCCGGCCAGCAGACCCGGCACGCTGCCCAGCAGATTCCGTTCGCGCTCGCTGAGCGCACGCTCCATGACGGCGTCCAGCACCGCGAGCCGCGCCATTGCGGGCGTTTTCGCGGCCAGCAGGCTGCGCAAGCGCACGCGTAACGGGCCGACTGCGGTTTCCATCGACTGCTGCAACGCCTGGTAGCGCTGCCGGAACACCGCGTAATCGGGCGCCGCGTCGGCCGGCGCGGGCTGTGACGACATGTGGGCGTGCGGGTTTGCGTGCGAGTTTGCGTACGGAAAGGCCTGCGTGTTGCCAAATCCGCGCCGCTTGCTCGCCACGAGCACGCTGTCGCCCGCCACGGACTTCATCAGCGAAACGCGCACGCGCGCGCATTCGTCCTCTTCGGCGCGGCCGAACACCCGTGCACCGGCCGGCACGGCCGGCGGCGCGCCGTTCAGCGCCGACGACAGCGCAATAGCGTCGGTCCAGCCGAGCCATTGGCTAAGCCGGTCCGAGAGCGATTGCCGGGATTCGGGGACATCGACATCCGCCAGACGAGCCAACAGGCGAATGAGCGCCGGGCCGCTGAGAGCTGTGCGCTGGGGGGCTTGCAACATACCACCGGAGTCAAAAAAGTCAGCAGTTTACACGCTGCCGGGGTGGAAGCTGCCGCCGCGCGATTTAGCGGGCCCACGGGAGAGGGTTTTCGAAGGACGCGGCGCGGCCGTGAAGCGGGCTTCAACGTGCCGCGCCGGTGGGTGACAACGCGGCTTTACTGGGGCGAAACGCTCGCGTCGAAGCGCAGGTTTTCACACATCCATTGCTCCATCGAGCAGACGTCGAGCTGCTGTTGCGCGTTGAAGGTGCGCTCCTTGTGCCACGACACGCCCGCCCCTTCGGCGAACACCACGCGGTATTTGCGCAGCGAGTCGTCCGGCTGCGTCGCGAGTTCGCTCTTCAATTGCGGCACGCTCCATGCCACGCGGCGCGATTTCGCGCCGCGCATTGCGTCGATGGCGTCAGCGAGTTGGCCGTAGGTGACGGTATCGCCCGCCACGTAGACGATTTCGTCCGCAATACGCGGTTCGGTGAAGACGATCTCGGCGGTCAGCCTGCCGATGTCGTCGGCGGTGGTGACCGTCACCGCGTTGTCCCAACTGCCGAGCGCATGAACCGTATTGCGTTCGAAGTCCACCACGCCGAACGAAGGTTCGAACAGGAAACTCGTGAACATGCCCGTCGACACGATCACCCATTCCGTGTTCTGTTGCGCGCGCAACAGATCGCGCACGTCGAGTTGTTCGTCGAACAGATCCTGCGCGCTGCCCCGGCCGATCACGTCGTAGTCGACGCCGAACTGCCACGGGAAATAGCGTTTGATGCCGGCTTCAAGCGCAGCGCGCGCGAGCTTGAGCTGCACGCCTTTGCCGCCGACGAACCCGGTGCACGAAATCACCGTATCGAAGCGCCGGAACAGATCGGCAAGCGACGCCTCGGACAGCGCGTTGAGGTCGCCCGGCACGAGTTCGATAGACAGCGCGCGCAGTTCGGCGACGTCTTTCTGCCTGGCCGGATCGTTCGAATCGAGCGCCGATGGGCGCAGCAGCGCGGCGACCGACACGCCCGGTTTCACTGCGGCACGGCGCGCGAGACTGCGCAGGACGGCCATGCCGAGCTCACCGGCGCCGAGGACGAGAATGGATTGAGGATGCGACATGGTGGTGACCTTTTCTGACAGGCGATAACGTTGAAAAGCGAGGTTTGAAAACCGTGCGGGCGCAAACGTGATTCGCCGTTACCCGCGCGGTATTTCGAAGTGGCTTCAGGCAGGAGTCGGCCTGACGATCTGGAGTCTAGTGGCGGGGAGCATCGGCATTGTTCGCCGCTACGGAATTGACAACGCGAGTGTCCCGAACGCCGGGTTTGGGCGCGTGTGAACATCGCGCCGGCCACGCGCAACGCGCGGGGGTATCCCTGTAAGATGAACCCCGCTTCAACGCGCTCACGGACAGCGCGACACGAACCGCACAGGTGCCCGGCCCATGGACAAACTTCAAGCGATGACCACGTTTGTGCGCATCGTCGAAGCTCAAAGCTTCAGCAAGGCCGCCGAAACGCTCGCGCTGCCGCGTTCGTCGGTCACGACAATCATCAAGCAGCTGGAACGTGAACTAGGCGCCGCGCTGCTTCGCCGCAGTACCCGCACGCTCAGTCTGACCGACGCGGGCGAGCGCTACTACGCGTCATGCCGCGCGATCCTCGCGGAGATCGTGCGCGCGGAAAGCGAGCTGTCGACCGACGCCAGCGCGCCGCGCGGACGCGTGCGAGCGGACATGCCAGGGGTGATCGGCCGCGGCCTGGTGTTGCCGCGGCTCAGGGATTTCGAGCAGCGCTTTCCCGGCATCGAACTCGTGCTCGGTCTGAGCGACCGCCCCGCCGACCTGATCTACGACGGCATCGATTGCGTGATTCGCACCGGCGCGCTGGCGGATTCGACACTGACCGGCCGTCGCGTCGGGCAGTTGAACTGGATTACCTGCGCGTCGCCGCGCTATCTGAAGGAGCACGGCGAACCCGCTACCGTCGCCTCGCTGGCCGCTCACCGTGCGGTCAACTACATCTCGAACGCGACCGGCCGGCCGCTCGACTGGCGTTTTCATGTGCAGGGCGAGCTGCTCACGCTGAGCATGCCGAGCCGCTTCGCCGTCAACGAAACCGAGGCCTATCTGCAATGCGGTCTCGAAGGATTGGGGTTGATCCAACTGTCGGAGTTCGTCGCGTTGCCGTATCTTCAATCGGGCCGCCTGAAGGAAGTGCTGGCCGACGCGAGAAGCTCGCCGGTGCCGGTCTCGATCGTCTATCCGGATGGCCGCAACGCGAGCGGCGCGACCCGGGCGTTCGTGGAGTGGGTCGTGGAATTATTCGAACACAGCGACTTCGGGCGAGGCCAATGAGCCGCATTCCATTCGACACCGTGGTACTCGGCGCGGGCATTGTCGGCGTGTGCGTCGCCGTGCATCTGCAGAAGCGCGGTCGCCAGGTCGCATTGGTCGATCGCAAGCTGCCGGGCAATGAGACGTCGTTCGGCAACGCCGGCTTGATCCAGCGCGAAGGCGTCTATCCGTACGCGTTTCCGCGCGACCTGGACACCTTGCTTCGCTACGCGCGCAACCAGTCGCCGGACGTTCGTTACCATGCCGCCGCCCTGTCCAAGGTCGCGCCGTTCCTGTGGCAATACTGGCGCAATTCGCATCCCGCCACGCACGCGGCGATCGCGAAGTCGTATTCGACGCTGATCGAGCGCAGCGTGAGCGAGCACCGCGCGCTGGCCGCCGCGGCCGACGCGAGCGCGTTGTTGCGCCCGATCGGCTGGATGAAGGTGTTTCGCAGCGCAGCGGCTCACGACAAGGAAATCCATGTCGCCGAACGCTGGCACGCCGAGTACGGCGTCGAGTTCGACGCGCTCGACGCCGTTCGTCTGCAGCAGACGGAGCCCGATCTCGACAAGACCCTGCTCGGCGCGGTGCGTTATCCCGAGTCCGATTCAGTGAGCGATCCGCATGCGCTCGTCACCGCCTACACGAAGTATTTCGAAGCGCTGGGTGGCCGCTTTTTTATCGGCGATGCGGACACGCTTCGCGAGGGTTGGGAGGTCGATACGCAAGCGGGAACGATCGCGGCGCAATCGGCGGTCGTCGCGTTGGGACCGTGGTCGGATCTGCTGACCACACGGCTGGGTTACCGCCTGCCGCTCGCCGTCAAACGCGGATATCACATGCACTACGCGCCGCACGGAGCGGCCCGTTTGAATCATCCGGTGCTGGATGCCGAAACCGGCTACGTGCTCGCGCCGATGGCGCGAGGCATCCGCCTGACCACCGGCGCGGAAATCGCCTTGTACGATGCGCCCAAAACGCCGACGCAACTCGCCGCGGTCGAACCGTTTGCACGCAAACTGTTCCCGCTCGGCGAGCGACTGGACGACGAACCGTGGATGGGACGCCGTCCCTGCACGCCCGACATGATGCCGATCATCGGACCCGCGAGAAAGCATCGGGACTTGTGGCTCGCGTTCGGTCACGCGCATCACGGATTGACGCTGGGTCCGATCACGGGCCGCCTGATCGCCGAAATGATGACGGGCGAGGAGACGGTGGTCGATCCCCGGCCGTTCAGGGTGGAGCGGTTCTAGATTGCCGGCAGGACGGGTGGCAAAAAACCACACCAGACATTTAAACGATCAGACGCCGTCGCGCGCCTTACCGACAGCCGTATATCCCGCCCTTCCTGGCTCAAACTCGGCCATCTTCGAGCAAGTACGCCGACGCCAATCCCCCCTTCCCCGTCCTGCCCGCACATTTTCCGTTGAGAACGCTTCTCAATTACAACCGCATTGCATAGAATGCACGCCGCAAACACTTTGTAATAAACATGGAATGACCGGGTAAGGTTCGTGAAACGGCCTCCCGGGTCGCCAGCACTCGACGGGGAAAAAAATGAAGTTGCGGTCCGACGAACCGAAGCTCGGGAAAATCAGCACGACACTGTGCGGCATGCTGGCCGCCGGCCCTGCTCTGGCGCAGGGCACCGCCGGCACGGCGCCGCCCGACAAGGAGAGTCAGCTTGCGCCGATCGCCGTGCAGGGTCAGACGGACCACGGCTTCAAGACCGATCGCTCAGCGTCGGACAAATTCACCGCACCGCTCGTCGACACGCCGAAGTCCGTGACCGTGATTCCGCAGGAGTTGATCAAGAGCACCGGCGCCGCGACGCTGACCGAAGCGCTGCGCACCGTGCCGGGCATCACCTTCGGCGCTGGCGAAGGCGGCAACCCGCTCGGCGACCGGCCGTTCATTCGCGGCTACGACGCCCAGGGCAGCACGTTCATCGACGGCATGCGCGATGTCGGCGCGACCACCCACGAAGTGTTCAACATCGAAAGTGTCGAAGTCACCAAGGGTTCGGACGGCGCCTACGGCGGCCGTGGCGGCGCGGGCGGCAGCATCAACCTGATCACCAAGGCCCCGCACCTGGGCAATTCCGCCGACGGCAGTGCGGGTCTCGGCACCGACCGTTACCGCCGCTTCACCGCCGACGGCAACTGGCAAATGGCCGATCACGCGGCGTTCCGCCTGAACGTGATGAGCCACAACAACGACGTGCCAGGCCGCGACGCCGTCAACAACGAGCGCTGGGGCATCGCGCCGTCGTTCACCTACGGGCTCGGCACGCCGACCCGCGTCACCGCGAGCTACTACCACCTCGCCACCGACGACCTGCCGGACAGCGGCATTCCGTATTTCTACACGACCACCAACAAGCCGGCCAACGTCGGCACGATCTATCCGGCCAACGTGGACCGTCACAACTTCTACGGCCTGATCGACCGCGATTTCCGCAAGACGACTTCGGACATCGGCACGGTGCGTATTGAGCACGACATCAACAGCAATCTGACGATCCGCAACACCACGCGCTATACGAAGGCGACCCAGGACTACATCTGGACGCAGCCCGACGATAGCCAGGGCAACGTGCTGAACGGCATGGTGTGGCGCCGCGCGAACACGCGGGCGAGCGACGTCTACAGTCTCGCGAATCAGACCGAATTGTTCGGCGAGTTCAAGACGGGCTTCCTCAAGCACAGCTTCACCACCGGCCTCGAAGTGTCGCGCGAAACCAGCGTGAACGATTCGTACATGGTGGCCGCGGCGACCGGCGCGATCTGCAAGACCAGGGGCATTGGCGCGGCGGCGGGCTATAACTGCACGAGCCTGTGGTCGCCGAATCCGAACGACCCGTGGGCCGGTTCCGTGCGTCAGACCAACGACCCGAGCGAACAGCGCACTGTCACCAAATCGGTGTACGCGTTCGACACGATCGAATTGACGAAGCGCTGGCAGGCGAACGTCGGCCTGCGCGTCGACGATTACTCGACCGATCTGCGTAACACGGTGGCCAACGGCGGCAATCGCGTTTCGCGCGACGACACGCTGTTCAACTACCAGTTCGGTCTCGTCTTCAAACCGGCCTCGAACGGCAGCGTCTACGCGTCGATCGCGACGTCGTCGACACCCGCCGGCGCCCTGCTCGGCCAGGGCAGCGAAACGCAGTCGTTGACGCCGGGCCGCGGCGGCGTAGGCGCAAACGCCGCCCAACTCGCGCCGGAAAAGAACCGCAGCATCGAACTCGGCACCAAGTGGAATGTGCTGGACAACAAGCTCTCGCTGACCGGCGCGCTGTTCCAGATCGACACGACCAATGCGCGCGTCACGCTGCCGAACAACGAATACGCGATGGTGGGCAACAAGCGCGTGCAAGGTGTCGAATTCGGCGTGGCGGGTCAACTGACGAACAAGTGGCAAGTGTTCGGCGGCTACACGTACATGAAGAGCGAGTTGCGCGACAACGGCAAGACCACGTCGGACAACGGCCATCAGTTCCCCAATACGCCGAAGAACAGCATCAGTTTGTGGACCACCTACGACGTCTTGCCGAAGTTCACGATCGGCGGCGGCGCATTCTATATGTCGCAGGTTTACGGCGACACGGCGAACCTGCGCGCGGTGCCGTCTTACTGGCGCTTCGACGGCGTGGCGACGTACCGGATCAACAAGAAGGTCGATCTGCAACTGAACGTGCAGAACATCTTCAACCGGACGTATTACGACCAGGCGTATCCGGCGCATTACGCGTCGATCGCCGCCGGGCGTTCGGCGTTCCTGACGCTCAACGCGCATTACTAGGCAGCGGCGCGATGGAACGGGTGAGCGTGAAGGCGTTGGCGAGCGTGTCGCATGACGAACTCGCCGCGATTCTCGCCGGGCCGCCTGTGCAGGCCGCCGCGTGGGTCGCGGCGGCCGCGCAAAACGGCATTGTCGAAGCGCAGGCCGTCTACGGTCAGTATCTGCTCGACGGACATGGCGTAGAGCACGATGCCGGCGAAGCCTTCACGTGGTTCACCCACGCGGCGCGCCGGGATCATCCGATGGCGATGAACATGCTCGGCCGCTGCTACGAGCACGGCTGGGGCACCGCTGCCTGCGCGTCGGTCGCGGTGTATTGGTACCGGCTCGCGGCGCGGGCCGGACTCGATTGGGGCATGTACAACTATGCGTCGACGTTGGCGCTCGGCAACGGCGTCGAAGCCGATCGGGCGCAAGCGTTGCAGTGGTTTCAGCATGCCGCCGAACTCGGCCATGTGAAGTCGCTCAACTTCGTCGGCAGCTTTTACGAGGACGGCTGGGAAGTCGATGCGGACGCAAGCATCGCGTTCGACTACTACCGCCGCGCGGCGGAAGGCGGCGATTTTCGCGGACAGTTCAATTACGCACGGCTGCTGGCCGCGCGCGGCGAGATCGAGAGCGCGTTGCACTGGCTGCGGCGCGTGCCGCAAACGGGCACCGTGGCGTTCGTCGCGAAGATGCGAACGTGGTTGGCCGCTTCGCCGGTGAAAGCATTTCGCGCTCTGGCGGAAGATTTCAATACCGAGAGCCCCGCGAGCAAGCTAGCAACGTTCGGCGCCACGATGAACCCGACACGGGAGTTGCGCGCATGATGCTGCATCTTCCCGGCGTGCTCAGCAAAGAGCAGGTCGCGCAATGCCGCGACGCTCTCGACGCGGCGCAATGGATCGACGGTAACGCGACTTCCGGCGCGCAGTCGGCGCAAGCCAAACGCAACCAGCAGTTACCGGAAGGCTCGCCCGCCGCACGCGCGGTGGGCGACGCGATTCAGGACGCGCTCGGGCGCCATGCGCGTTTCTTTTCCGCCGCGTTGCCGCTCAAGGTATTTCCGCCGCTCTTCAACCGCTACGCCGGCGGCGACGGCTTCGGCACGCACGTGGACAACGCGATCCGCCAATTGCGCGGCACCGACTTCCGGATTCGCAGCGATCTGTCGGCCACGCTTTTTCTCGCCGAGCCGGAGTCGTACGACGGCGGTGAACTCTGCATTGAAGATACGTACGGCGTGCATCGCGCCAAACTGCCGGCCGGCGACATGGTGCTCTACCCCGCTTCGAGCCTGCATCACGTCAGCGCCGTCACGCGCGGCGTGCGGGTCGCGTCGTTCTTCTGGATTCAAAGCATGGTGCGCGACGACGGCGAGCGCACGCTGTTGTTCCAGCTCGACAACGACGTGCAGCGTCTCACGGCCGAGAAGGGGGCGAACGATGCGACGGTGATTAGTCTGACCGGCGTTTATCACAATCTGCTGCGGCGTTGGGCGGATGCGTGAGGGGGTGGGAAGCGGAAGCGCCGGCCTCATCTCCCAGTCTCTTTTCTTCACCATTAAAGTTTCCCATATGGGAAATAATTCGTCGGCATAAAGGGTTTCTGCCATTGTTTCCCAAATTGGAAACATGCACAGGGCCCACCCGCGAATCTTCGATTATTTCCAATATTGGAAACTATGGCTCGTTCTCTCGAAACCCCAGGCTCTCAACGCGGCCCACAGGTGCTAGACCTCGACACCTTGGGCGAACTTGTCCGTAACCGTCGCTTATCATTGGCGCTGCGCATCGACGACGCCGCACACGCCTGCGGCGTGGCGGTGAATGTCCTCTCACGGTTGGAAAACGGCAATTCCGTGGGTGTCGACCGCCTTCTTCTGGTGCTCTCTGGCCTTGGGCTCGGCATGCTCATCACCGGCAAGGAAGAGGCGATGCGGTACATGCCGGAGCAATCCGGCGGCGATAGCTCGCTGATGTCAGCTGGGTTCCACAAGGACGAACGGCACGCACAACGAGCGAAAGTTTCGTGGACCCGAATCTTCTCTGATTCGTCACCATCGCTGTCTCCGCAAACATCCCGGCAAAAGAAAATCCCCCGCAACGAAACGTCTACGGGGGATTTTAGGGAATCGGCCTCTTAGCCTGCCAACGCCTTTAACAACGACCAATCAGACAGCCGCCACCACCCTGCGCGGCGACACGACCGACACCACAAAGCTCACGACGATATTCGCCGTCAGCGCGATCAGACCGATATACACCGGATAGACCGCATCGCCCAGATGCAGCGCGTACACCGGCTTGAGCCCTTGAATGATCGCAAGGCTCGTCCCGATCACAATGCCCACCAGCCAGCCGAGGAACAGACCCGGCGTATTCAACCGGCGCGTGTACAGCGAGAACACGATAGCCGGGAAAATCTGCAGAATCCACACGCCGCCCAGCAGTTGCAGATCGATCGCGTACTGCGTCGGCAGGAACACGATGAACAGCAGCGCGCCGAACTTCACGACCAGCGACACGATCTTCGCCGTGGACGCCTCGCCCTCAGGCGAGATATTCGGCGACACCAGCGGACGCCACAAATTGCGCGTGAACAGATTGGCCGCGCCGATCGACATGATCGCAGCCGGCACCAGCGCGCTGATCGCAATCGCCGCCGCCGCGAAGCCCACGAACCACGACGGGAAGATCGAGTTGAACAACGCCGGCACCATGTCCGACGCCGACTTCACATGCACGCCTGCCGCAATCGCCATATAGCCGAGCAGCGCGATCAAGCCGAGCAACAGCGTGTACGCCGGCAGGAAAATCGCGTTCTTGCGCACCGTCTTCGCCGACGCGGACGACAGCACCGCCGTCATCGTATGCGGATACATGAACGCCGCCAGCGCCGAGCCCAACGCGAGCGAAGCATAAGCGGTGAACTGCGTCGGCTTCAGGATAATGCCGGTCGCGCCGCCCTTGGCCTTGAAGTAGGTATCGGCCGCGTCGAACACATGCGCATAGCCGCCGAGCTTCGCCGGAATCAGCCACACCGCCGCGATCACGACGATATAGATCATGATGTCCTTGACAAACGCGATCATGGCCGGCGCCCGTAGGCCGCTTGCATACGTGTAGAGCGCCAGAATCACGAAGGCGACGATCAACGGCATTTCGCCGGTCACGCCGAGCCCCTTGATCACGACCTGCATGCCCACCAGTTGCAGTGCGATATACGGCATGGTCGCGACGATACCGGTGATCGCAATTGCAGCCGGAAACCACTTGCCGCCGTATTCGCCCTGCACGTAATCCGCCGCCGTGATGTGGTTCTTCGCATGCGCGATTTTCCACAGCTTCGGCATCACCGCGAACACGAACGGATAAACGATGATGGTGTATGGCAACGCAAAGAAGCCATATGCGCCCACCGAATAAACCAGCGCGGGCACCGCGATCACCGTATAGGCGGTATAGAAGTCGCCGCCCACGAGGAACCACGAAATCACCGTGCCGAACTGGCGGCCGCCGAGACCCCATTCGTGCAATTGGGTCAGGTCGCCACGCTTCCAGCGCGCGGCGAAAAAGCCGATCACGGTGACGAGCACGAAGAATGCGATAAAGACGGTCATCGCAACCGGATTCACGGGGTTCACATCGCTCATTTGACACCTCGATACACGACGTAAATCAGGAGCGAGGTCAACGGCACCCACAAGAACTGATACCAGTAGAAGAACGGAAAGCCCGCGAACGACGGACGTGTGTCGTTATAGAACGGCAGCCATAACAACGCGATATACGGGATCAGCAGAATGAGCCAGAGCCATGAACGGCCGGCGGTTGGGGAGGTCTCCACACACTTCTCCTAAGTCTATTATTGAAACCGCGCGCCACGACTCGTGGCCCGGCACGCGGAAACCGGTTACCTGATATTAGACGGCAAACCCGGAGTTTGCAGCCGGCGCGGCAGCCCGCGAGCCGCCGCTCGCCGCGGGGATGTAGTATTCGCCTTCGTCAGCGTCCTCACAAGCGCGCGACTACGTACGCCGGCTACGTAATACTACGTAGCCGGACTCGCACAGTGCGTTGCGGTCTTTTCAACAATGAAACTCAAAGCGAAGCTTGTTCTGCTGGCCATCGTGCCCTTTCTGGCCGCTATCGCCAGCATCGAAATCGGCGTGCGCCAGGAAGCCATGGCGCTTGCCGAGTCGCAGCACGCGACCACGCAGGCCGCCTATCTGGCCAGCAAGCAACTCGAACTCAAGCACTATGTCGAGCTCGCCTCCACGGCGATTGCGCCGCTGTATAACGCCGGCCAGGAAAATGCGCGCGACGACGCGATGCTGCGCACCCGCGCGCTCGACGTGCTGCGAAAAATGGACTACGGCAAGGACGGC